>NTKC01000001.1 GCA_002456995.1 Candidatus Thioglobus sp. MED-G25
GCTGGTAGATTTTTGTTGCTACGTCCGACGGATACTGGGGGTTCAATCTCTTGGGTTTGTCGCAGTACGCCGGATGATCCCGCCTTCGATCTCACCGACTATCTCCCCTCAAGCTGCAAGGAGTGACGGACTTATCCTCCACCCTTAAATGGGTGTACCGCATCAGCAAACGGGGCATACAACGTATACCCCGCACACACTCAACCCAATCGTGCCACCAAAGATTCAGGTTTGATATGGGTATAGCGTTTCAAATGTTTAAGATTTTCATGCCCCGTAATACTGGCTACTTCCATCACGTTAAAGCCGCGCTCAAATAACCTTGATGTTGCCTCATGCCGTAAATCATGGAATCGTAAATCCTCAATACCACATTGTTCCTTGAGTCTTGTAAACCTGTTCCACTCTGTCCACCTGTTGACATCAAATATTGGTCGATCAGACAGTTGAATTACATTGCCAGACGCTCCTATTTGGTCTGTAAGGGCTTTTAATGCCCTTTTGGACAATGGGATTGTTCTGGGCCTGTCGGTCTTAGTTTCAGGGATTTGAAGCGTTTGATTCTGAGCATTAATGTCGCTCTTTCTGGTGCTATAAATCTCCCCCTGACGCATTGCTGTTTCTATCGCTACGATAATCTGGCGCTTTAAACATGGGTACGCCTTACTCAAAAGCAATTCCTCTTCCCCATGTTGCAATCGCCTGTCCCGTGGCACATCTGCATTTTTGAATCTGATCCTTGAGACAGGATTTAAATCTAGCGGAACGCTCCATTCGATAGCGGCAGTATTGATTGCTGATGATAAAACCGACAAATCACGCTTTACTGTCAGTGGTGCAACCTTGAGTAAGCGTTGATCACGGTACTTTGCAAGATGCGCTGGTGTTAAATCAGCCAGTGGTAAGTCTTTAAAGTATCTCTTGAGTAACCGTACTCGCCACTTGTGGGAATCACCACCATTCTTCAAGGTTGGTAGATACTCGTTCTCGTACTTCTGCATCAGTTCGCCCACAGTCAAAGAACTGCGTGGCGCATAATCGCCACGCTCCATTGCGATCTCTGTGGATTTAATGAACCGCTTGGCTACTTCACGGCTGGTAAAGGTGGCGGTTACTGGCGCGTAACCTTTGCGTCTAACATTGGCCTGATAACGGCCTTCTCGTACTCGGATGCTTCCCATATTCTTCTCCCAAGTGTGTACACAATTGAGACAAGAACATGAAGTACATCAAATATAACTTGAGATAGCGCCTGTGCTACGGCGTGGGACAAGCTTTTGGTACACCAGCTGGATTACCGAACTAGGCCATGCAATCTAGTTGAACTGATGCCTAGATTGCTAGAACACCGACAGGCTTGATGCATCCCATCGACCAGCGTGAACTGACTACTTGTCTATCGTAGTCGTGTAGTTAAAAAAAAGGAGTCACAGCGTAAGACGTGACCCCTTTATTGTGTGAGTAGTAGTAACGCTAGAAACTTTACTACTATACCAATGTGTTATTTTTGTAGCTTAAACGCCAATAACTTGCTTTGCACATGGGCCTTTTTCGGTCTGGCCGACTTCGAATTCAACGGCCTGACCATCGTTCAACGTTGCGTATCCGCCTCCCGCCTGAATGTCGGAATGATGAACAAACAGATCCTTACCACCATCTTCCGGAGCAATAAATCCGAAGCCCTTTTCTGCGTTAAACCACTTTACTGTACCTTTAGCCATGTTACTTACCTTACTTTGTTTCGGTGAAATTATTAGAACCCCATATTGAAGTCACCGCTTCTAAATGGGGGTTGAGAAATTCTTATACTCCTAGATCAGGCGTGGCCATCAATATTAGGTGGATCGTTGTCTGACTGGGATTGATCAGATTGATCATCCCCAGCAGTCGCAGCCTGTTTCTTTAGACGTTTTTCTTCTTTCTTCTTCTTTTTAGCGAGCTCTTTTTGTCGCTTTTCGAACGTGTAGTTGGATCTTACCATAGGGTTGCCTCATATTAATTTAAAACAGGTGGTGACCATGCTGTATTGAACCAGATAGATCCGAAACTATCATCTTTATCTAAGGGAAATCCTTGTGCAAGATCTAATTTAGTACCCCAGACATGCCTCTGCGCTCTTCCCTTCCCTTTGATGACGCATTTTCTCCGAGTTATTGCCTACTATATTCAGCCAAGCGACATGTACCCAAAGGCTAGTCCGACCTCTACCCACTCCATTCATACCTATCATAGTACGTTATATTGTACCCGCTCATCGAGGATGAATTTTGAGAATCCAAAGAAAAGTCCTGACAATGTCGGACTTTGGCATGAGTAAATAAAGAACTATGTTTCTTCCAAAATGTTAGTCTCGGTGGCTTAAGTACGCCGGCATGTTTAACCGATTCTGGGTGAAAACTTGATCCAGACTCATTCATATTGAAATTCTGGAACAAATTCGTCACCAGAACAAGCCCAATAAATATCTGTTGCTGTCCCGGGAAGGTTGAACAGATTAGGGGAAGCACGCGTTGCTGAAATTGTTCACTTTAAACTATATAAAGCTTCCGTGTGTTCCGGGCCTAGTCCACAGCACCCGCCAATAATGTTTGCGCCAGCCTGTTTCCACTGGTCAGCGAACTCGGTCAAGTGATCAGGCGTAATAACGTCTTCGAATTGCCAATTAGGAGATTTGAAATAGCCGCTGTCTGGGTAGGCCATAATCAGACCGTCGTAGTTTGCTTTAATCAACTCGATGGCATCTCCAATAAGATCCACAGAAGAGTGCATGATGCCTATGCCTTCAAAGCCAAAATTGATGGCTTCCTGAATATTGTCAATAAATGAGATAGTTTCATCATGATACCCAGTGATCGTAGCGTTTCGATCAGATCTTTTAGCCGAGAGTCCACACCACACTGGAAGTCTTGAAATAGATGCGCATTCAAACAGCGTCAGCATGCGATTAGGTACAGACATCATCTCAAGCAATACAAGATCTACTTCACCTTCTTCATAGAAAGAGAACATTTCATTAAATGCCTCAAAAAGATATTCTCTAGTTACCTGTCTTTTGTTGAATTGGTTTGATCCAGTAAGGAATCCAAGATTGTGCGAAACAGAGCCAGCTATTAACACGTCCTGATTCCCACAGCGTTCACGTGCCAGTAGTGCAGCCTCGATGTTCTTCATGTTGATTGTTCTAACTTCATCTGCAAGGCCTGCCGGTTCAAGTACCAAACGAGACGACGCATAGCCATTGACCGTGATTACGTCTGCCCCAGCATCGATATACGTTTGATGGGTTTCGACTAAAACATCAAAAGATTCAATAGATACACGAGCTGACCAAACTTGATCATCCATTGTTGTGCCACGGCGTTCTAATTCAGTTGATATGCCACTATCAAGGATCGCCACCTGTCCAGAATGAATCTTAGAAACTAGCGCGTCATATCTCGTATTCATTGCCTTAGCCTGTCTTTTCGTCCACTTGCAGGGGACTGTTTTGGAACTTGATGAACTGTAGTTTAAAGGTGGCGAGCATTGATCGTGGAGTCAGTGTTAAGAGAAACATGACTACAGTGGGAGTACTGTAATCATGTTTCTACTTTATCCTTCTGCCCCGGCGATGGTGGCGAACATTCCAAAACCAATAATCAAAAGAAATGGCGTAAGAGGGCTGTCGAAGAGAATAATAAACATCTTCATTCGTGTTGACTTCTTCACAAAGTCTCCGAAAATCGACGAGTCTATTTTCCAAGAAGCTTCTAATCTGTAAACCTTGAAATTGTTCAATAGATAGAAAGTTGTATCAAAGTCATTACTGAGGCTGCTTTCTCTATATCTTTTTGTACGGGCTTCCCATTTTCATAACCAACTTTAGCAAAAAACCCGTCAATTCGACTGTGTGAACAAAGAGCATCTAGTTGATCGGCAATTATCTTATTGTTCTCATGCTCAACGGTAACTAGTGCATCAGTTAGATTACCTTTGTATAAAATTTTGATGTTAGACGCTTGAAGAAGATTCCTCCACCAGATATTCCGTCTATCCGTTACACAACTTAGTTGTCCCTTTGGGTCTTCAAGGTAACTTACTGGAAGAGCATAAATTTTACCGGTTTTCATTCCCCTAAAATTTAATACAACAAGGTTCTGACTAATCAGGAAATGCAGAGGCGATTTTGCAATCGCAATCGTAACCGGATTTATTATTCTCCAAAACATGTGAAAATAGTCGCAGCTAACTTATTGGTGTAACTTAATCTAGTGCGCGCGAGTCTACGCGATAAACGAGGAATGTTGGGAGGCTAATTATTGGTGCAATGGAGTGAGCCCTACTACGGCGGGCGGGTACAATACCGACGCTGAGATAGTCTTTGATCTACGATGCAAGGTCAACGACAGTGTTTGGGACATAAGAGATTGGGTCGAGACATTTGTTTTTGTTACTTCACTTGGGTATGGAAATAATTGATGATGGATGTGGTTTGAAAGAAAAACGAGGTATACAAGATGTATACCCCGCTCACACGCCTTTAAAGATCGGCTTTACCAATCATTTCATAATAAGTAGGTCCGAAATCTGCCATCGCTTGTTTCAGTTCATCAGAAACTGAACCATAGATTGATGCAGAAGTTTAATCTAACCTCGCCACCTAAGTTTCTGACTCGATGTGGGTATAGCGCTACAGTCCCCGAGTAACTCGTGTGGGGCCTTCAATTACATCGAAATCTTTGGATACAATATTAGCCAAAGCTGGATTGGCCCCAACCCCAGCAAATAGATCGGACTTTAAATATCCCTCATAGGCATCCTTTGATTCCCAGATATAAACACCGCCATAGGTATTGTTCTCATCATCGGCCAGCCAGTGTTTTGAAATTAGTCCTGGCAGTGCGGCAAAAGCTTCAGCAAGTTCGTTGCATACTGCTTCGTACTCAGCACGATTAATGCCCTCTAGATTGAAATTAATGACTTGGATATGCATACATTTCCTCTCTACACTTAATGGTAATTGTCATAAGAAGTTTAACCCATTCGTGCCGCCAAAGATTTTGGCTTGATGTGGATATAGCGCTGGAGTTGTTTGAGGCTCTGAAAACCGCGATGACCACGGCCGTTCCCAACCGGATTCGTTCAGTGTGCGCCGTAAACCAAGTCGGTATCTAGAAAGGATTGTGGGCGATAGTCATCTCAATTCCATAATGTTCAGCCGTTCCCACGATCTCGAACCCCCCGCATCGGCCATCTGCATCATCTCAAGAGGGGGTTTGTTGACTGAACACATATCGACGTCAAGCGACATCCGCTCAATATTGATGATCAGCTAAAATTTCATCAGGGTGCGATGCGACGGTGCAGTGATTTACGAGGCATTGTTAGTGTCGCTAACAGACGATTTAACTGATGAGCTGACATACTCAGGTGGTGCTGTGATCTTCGAAATGGAAGTGGGGATGTTCCGGCGATAGTGGCGATTTACCCAGTAGGTAATCCGCTGCACGCTCGGCGATCATCTGGGTGGGCGCGTTTAGATTTCCGCTGACTATGGTCGGCATCACCGATGCATCCACCACCCGCAGACCGTCTATACCGCGTACCCGTAACTCGGAATCGACAACCGCCTGATCATCACTGCCCATCTTACAGGTGCCGGATGGATGGTAGTCGGTTTCGGCGGTAGCACGCACGTGGTCCGTAAGCTCTCGATCCGAGGTGATTTCCGGTGCAGGAGTTATTCGTTTGCCCCGAAATTCATCGAACGCCGGTTGTGTCAGGATGTCCTGCATCACTTTCAAGGCTTCGACCAGTTCTTTGAGATCTTGTGGGTGACTGAGATAATTGAAATGAGCAGCCGGTCTGTCACGGGGGTCAGTGGAATGAAGCTTTACTTCCCCGCGGCTGAGTGGCCGCAACTGGTCACAATTAAGCTGGTAGCCTGGATATAACAAAATCTTACGGCCAGCCCACTCACTGTAAACGGGTGTGAAGTGGTATTGGAGGTTCGGATGTGCAGCATCAGTATTCCCGTAGACCATGCCACCCATTTCCCAGATATTAGAGGCACCGATACCTGAGCGTGTCAGCAGCCACTGCACGCCGACGCGCAGTTTTGATAGCGGCTGAGTCAGATGATGCAGGGTCACCGGTTGTGTGCACTCGAAACCTGTAATGACGGTCAGGTGATCCTGTAGGTTTTGTCCCACGCCCGGCAGATTCAACTCGGAGCGAATATCCATGGTCTTCAGATAGTCAGCAGGCCCGATACCGGACAACATCAACAGCTGCGGTGTTTTGATCGCCCCACAGCAGACAATTACTGCTTTGCTGGCCCGTAGCTCACGGGTGTTACCGCGTGAAACGTATTCCACGCCGACAGCTCGTTTGTTCTCGATAAGAATGCGATTGACCAGGGCACCTGTCTCGAGACTCAAATTTGGACGCGCCAGCGCAGGCTTAAGATGTGCAACCGCGGCACTGCTGCGGCGCCCGTTTTTGGAGGTGCTGTCTAACCGGGCGATCCCTTCTGGCTTATACCCATTTAAGTCCTCGGTAGTACCCTGGCCAGATTGTTGGCCGGCTTCCCACAACGCATCAAACAACGGGTTCTCGAGATGGCCCCGAGTCACCCCAAGCGGGCCATGGCCACCACGCCATTCGTTTTCTCCCCGGTCTGAAGATTCACAGCGTTTGAAGTAGGGAAGACAGTGTGCATAGCCCCAGTCTTCTAGGCCAGGGGCTTGTGCCCAGCGGTCGTAGTCCAGCGGATGGCCACGCATGTATACCATTGAATTGATCGATGATGATCCGCCGAGCACTTTCCCTCTCGGCAGCTGAATTTGTCGCCCGTTACAGCCTGGTTCTGATTCACTGTTGTAGTTCCAGTTGATGCTGGGATCTTTATAGACGTTATAAACCCCGGCGGGTATGTGGATCATGAGTTTATGATCCATCGGCCCGGCTTCGAGAACATGAACATCCAATGCTGGGTTTTCAGAAAGGCGGTTGGCGAGTACACAACCCGCAGAGCCTGCGCCCAGAATGATGTAGTCAAACAGTTTTTCTTTTGCCAATCTGATCTACTCCTGGCTGGAATCAGCGCAAGGCTTGAAGCTTACCGCAGAAATGAATCGAGTTTTTCAGCGATAAGTTGCGGGGATTCCACCAGAACACTGTGGCGCAGATCGGGCAGAATCTCGAGCTTTGAACCGGGGATTGTTTCATGCATCAAACGGGCCATGCGCACATTTGAACCTGGGTCATGTTCACCGGTCATGACTAGAGTTTCACATTGAATCTGAGATAGGTGTTCCGCAAGGTCACTGAGTACAAAAACTCGGTAGGCCTGAAAATAACCTGCCGGTGAAGTGGCTCGCAACTCAGCAATTCGTTTCTGAACCTGTTTGGGATGATTCTGCCGAAATTCAGGGGAGAACCAGCGTTCCAGCGCCAACGCGATGTTGGCGTCTAAATCCCCTTTTTCCAGGTTGCGAATCCTTTCCTGTACGTGTTGGCGCTCGGTATCCGTACGTCCTGCGACTGCGCTGAGAATTGCGAGTTGTCCAACACGCTCCGGATAGCTAAGCGCAAACCGCTGAACAATTAAACCTCCCAATGAAAAGCCAACCAGATGTGCGTGCGGCAGGCTTTTGTCGATGAAGATCGCTTCAAGGTCACGTACGAAATCCTCAAGAGACCAGTCACCAGCCGGCACATCACTTTGACCGTGGCCCCTGAGATCGTACCGGAGCACACTGAAACGATGCTCCAGAACACTCGCGATCGGGTCCCAGATATTGAGCGTACCGCCCAGGCCGTGAATCAGGATCACGGTCGGATGTTGTGCCGGATCCTGCCCGGAACGAAAAACATGCGAATACATGGTGGTAGTACTTAAGGCCGTCAGGTGTGCTCGATGATCTGAGGCTGCAATACGAATTCGTTAACCTTGCGCCACGCCCCAAATCTCGACTGTCGAGTCTGCGGTCTGCATGTGGGGTACCGGCACCAGCGTAACCGGGGGTAGGACACCGCCACAGCAATCACGCAGCAGCTGCAACAAATGTGGGGTGACGTCTTCCTCAGCTGATGCAGTGTAGTAACAGACCATTAGTTTTAGGTCTGCCGGACTTCGGCCGAACGGACGCAGCAGATCGTCGACGTAACTCATGGTGAATCGTGTCTGGGGTAATAGCTGACCGGGTAAGACCCGTTTTCCTGTATTAGAAAATGGCTCGGCGGGCACCTGTCCGCCCAGCCAGATCATGCCGCGCAATCTTTGGGCTTGACGGTAGGGCAGGCTCAACGGCCAGTCCCAGACCCTATCCGGCCAGGCGTCTTCTCGAGGGATGTACTTGTCATAACTGTGGCGGCGCTCGCGCATAGCGAGCACCTCGATCTTAGTCGCCGTTTTGTCCGGCCACAGCGCGTGACAGGGGACGACTGTCGCTGGCGGACCCGGTTCGCTGAAGTAGGATGCTCGAGCCTGGGCCAGTGGCGCCCAGTCTTTACGCGTGGTGCCGAAGTAATAACCCTCCATTTTTACGCTGTCCTGAAGCGAGGCCCCTACTGCGCTCAGAGAGTTTTGGAGCGAGGGCATAATGATATGTGACTGACCCGCACCATCCAGAGCCGTATCGAACGCGGCGTTGAAGTGGGCCGCGGTCCGGTTGGCTACGGCTATGAATTCCCCTGCCCGCAGAGCGGTCGTGACAACAGGGCCTACCGATGAATTGCCGCTTGCCACCCGCAACGGTTGGGTTTCAACCTGAAAGTCACCTGAGTTGCGCCAGTTGCGTACGGCAATGACCTGTACCTGGATTTCCTGGCCCTTAAAGGGTTGCAGCGGCACTGGCAGGGTTGAGATCACGGGTGAGGGCTCGTTGGGAAATGCATCCTGCAAGGCCTGGATAATTGCGATTTCATCGCAGTTATTCTCGGGCCTATAAAACGCCTTGACCCGCACGGCATCAGCCAGTGAGCAGTGTTCCTGATGAAGCGCTGCGGCAATGTTTTCGACAGTTCCCGTAATCTGCCGGGTCATGTCACCGGGGTTGCGTAGGGTGCCGGTCGAATCAAAGTCACCGGCGCCGCCGACGAACGACAGCGCGCCGGCAGAGGCACAGACATTGTGAGTGAACGGCGTAGGTAATGACCAGATGGAGTTATTCGACATGGTATTTAGGTGCCCGTGTTGGTAGAGCGTGAATTACACTGTGCCACAGACTCGAGTCAGGATGCACAAGCCTAATTTGTAATTCGATCGTACGCAATGGCAGGCGCGTTTGTCAGTCTTTTGTTTATCATTGACTCAAATTCAGATCGAAGATCATGCGGGTCGAATAAGGGACAACAGGAGAACATCGAATGATCAAGGCATTTTATGCAACTCGTCAATGGGCGTTATGGGCCTACGGGGGTGGCCTGTTGTTAATATCATCATTGTGGTTGCAGGTACAGATGACTGTGGCACTTAACACTTGGTATGGACAGTTCTACGATCTGCTGCAGAATGCGGCCAGCTACAAAGATAATCCAAATGAAGGGATCACATTATTTTTATCTAAGCTGATCTCACTCAGTTACGTGCGCGCTGGGTTCGACGGTGAACCATCTTTTGTAGTAATTGCATTCCCTTATATTTTGCTGGCGATATTTACGGCCTGGTTTACACGGATCTACGGTCTGCGCTGGCGCGAGGCCATCACTTTTAATTACGTTCCACGCTGGCGTAGTGTCGAGCAGGAGATTGAGGGTGCATCCCAGCGCATTCAGGAGGACTGCAACCGTTTTGCTCGGATTGTCGAGTCTTTGGGATTACAGATTGTTCGCGCAATCATGACGCTCATTGCTTTTATACCGGTGCTCTATGGACTGTCTGACAAGGTCGACGTACCCGTGTTACGAGATATCGAAGGGTCATTGGTCTGGGGGGCTTTAATTGTCTCGCTCGGCGGTTTGGTTATCTCCTGGTTTGTGGGCTGGAAGTTGCCGGGCTTGGAATACAACAACCAGAAAGTTGAGGCGGCCTTCCGTAAGGACCTGGTGCTGGGTGAGGACGACAAAGCAAATCACGCAGACCCCATAGCCCTTCGAGGGTTCTTCGGAGGTATACGATATAACTACCATCGACTGTATTTACATTACGGTTACTTCGATGCTTGGGTCTCTACTTACGACCAATTCATGGTAGTTATCCCTTACCTAATAATGGGGCCGGGTCTTTTTACGGGAGCGCTTACACTCGGTGTTATGGTTCAAGTGTCCAATGCATTTGGCAAGGTGCACGGGAGCTTTTCGCTGTTTCTACATAACTGGACCACCATCACTGAACTGCGCTCTATTTGGAAACGCCTGCACGAGTTTGAAAACAATCTCGATCGCTATGCAGTTCCAGCACCGGCTTAAAGAGGGTCCTTAATACGAAGATTCCGGTTACAGCAGGGGCATTACTTGCTGGTGGTTCTACGGGGCTTACTTGGGGTGCACTTCAAGATAAATCAGGCTGCTGTGGTCAGACACGTTGTGGCTTTCGACCGGAAACCGACCGCTGGCGTGGGCTTTGAACTGCATCACTGCGGGGACATGTGGCGTTACTTCAGCATGTAAATTATAACCATGGAGATGTAGCATAACGGGTTTGTCGCTGGACCAAGACAGCTCGACCTGGTCGCCTTGGCTCACACGAATTGTCTGCGTATCGATCATGACTTTGCCACGCTGTATGTGCAGCTCAAACTGCTTAACTGGCCCTTGGTTACTGTTTGTCGCCGAGCCGGCCTGAGAATGTTGATGTTGCGCAGTCTTTGAGGCGGAAGTGGCGTGGTTATGGTGGATTTGTTCCGCGCCTTCAGCATCAGCTATTTGTACGACGACCTCGACTAACGTTTGTCCTGCCTGGTCGAATTCTAGTAAAAGCGCAAACTGGTCCCCCGCCGCAAGCGGTTGCTTAAGACCTATTAGCATAATGTGCCGGCCCCCTGGTGCAAACAGCACATTTTCATGGGGGGGTAGGATCACCGATTCGACCCGACGCATTTTCATCATTCCGTCTTTGAGGGTGTGCGAATGAACTTCAACGCGTTCGGCAACATCAGCCGATGCACGCAACAGTTTGTCGGAATGGGCCCCATGGTTTGTGAGTGTCAGATAGACCGCACCGTTGGGGCTGGTGGGGGGTAGCGCTCGCGCCCAGGGCGACTGGATATGGATGTCCCCAGCTTCATAATGCTGAGCAGAGGTAACAGTCGTTGCCAACAGAAATACCAGCAGTCCAGCAAGATATCGCAATAGATTCACACTCAGGTAGGGGTCAACTGAAGTACATCGTTAGAACAATGCCATCACGGGATCAGGTGGTCAGTATAGTGCGCCACCGGGCGACGATAACTAAGGTCGTCAGTATACCGGTCAACCCGAAAATGACAGTAGTCGCCGGTATGCCAATCCATTCAATCAGCGCCCCGCCTGTGAGTAGTCCCATCGGCATACCGTAAACAGCCAGCATGCGTACACCGGATACCCGTCCCCGATAGACCTCATCAGTAATCTTAAGCAACAGAACAGACATTGGGATCATCGCGAAACTCTGCGCGAGCCCGATCACCGTAATTACCACGCTAGCAGCCATCGGTATAGAAAATAGGCCCAACAACAAAATGAACAGGTGCCATACCACCAACCAGATCACCATCATGCGGACTGGTTTTGTGACACGAAGGATCGTTGCTGTCGCTAGGGACCCCAGGAGTGCACCGAGTGCCAATAGCGCGATCAGCTGTGCCAGACCGGTTTCATCCATGCCGTATACATCACGCGCCAGGGCGGGCAACAGACCGCGGATCATAGGGAACCCAGTGAAGTTGGCGAGAAAAGCCAGCGCCATGATTGCGACGATAGTTTCATTACGGCGGATGTAAGAAAAACCCAACTTTAAGTCTGTCCAAGGCCTTGTATTCTCGCTGGCTTGTCTGGGTATTGGCGTGATTCGCCAGGCCAGCAGTACGCTCACCAGGTAAAGCCCTACGACAGCGCCATAGGCCGCGCCTATACCCAACGTGGAAAACAGGCCCGCACCCAGCAGTGCGCCGAAGATGCGCGCTGAGTCCATGGTGGCTCGGGAAAAGCCCATCGCATTGTGTAGATCTCCAGTTGGTACTGTGTCGGCGATCAACGCAAACTTCACAGCAAAATCCGATGGTCGTACCAGCCCAGCTATACCGGAGATAACAAAGACCTGCCACGGCTGTACCGTGCCGACAAGTGCCAGCAATAGAATGACGCTCGCCAGGGCGCCGTAAATCAGCCGCAGTGTGATCAGTATGGCCCGGCGGTCGATCCGGTCTGCCAATACGCCGAAAAACGGGCTGAGCAGGGTCCCGCTGAAGGTAAGAGCCGCGAATGCGGCCAGCAAGAATGGCGAATCGGTAGTAACCAGTACAAACCAGCCCAGGATGAGCGTTTCCATTTCGAATGCCCACGAGTTGAGCAGATCCGATCCCCATTGGAAGCGGTAACTCTGAATCCGAAATGCGCTCAGAAAATTTGGCATCTACACGATGGAATAATTCAGCTTATGTTCTGCGTTTCTGGCTGCCACCGTAAGTCTGCGGCGAAGTGCCGGCTTTTCGGGCGTTACAACGTAATAGGGTCATGTGTTACTGTCAGGCAGAATCCGCACAAAGAATCCACGTAGCATACGCGAAAGCCCTGAGAAAAGGCTGGGGCGGATAGTGGTTGATGAGTTTGAGTTTTCATGAGCACATGATGAAGGTGAGTCTGAAAGAGCCCCAGCGTGTATAACGCCATAACATTTCACACCTCGTGAGTGAGTTTGCCCGTAACGGTCGATCACAGCATTAGCGATCACATCATGACTCAAAGCTGGATCAAATCAGTCAGCTGCGATGCACTCAAGCGTGACGGCCGAAAGGTATTCCGTTTTGAGGGTCGCCAGATCGTACTGTTTGATACCCGGCAGGGAATTTACGCGTGTAACAATCGTTGTCCACACGAAGGCTATCCGCTGCGAGAAGGTGTATTGGATGAACAATGTCGTCTGACCTGTAACTGGCACAACTGGAAATTCGATCTTCAGACGGGCGAAAACCAACGGGGTGGTGACAAGCTCCGAGTTTATCCAGTTGAGGTACGCGGTGATCATATCTGGATACAGGTCATCGATCCGCCACTGGCCGAACAACAGGAGAAAACGATCAATGATCTAAACCTCGCTTTTTCTAATCATGATTACGACCGTCTGGCTCGAGAACTCGCTCGATTGTTCCAGATGGGCGCAGACCCTACCGTAGCGATAACCTGGGCGATTGAATGGTCCAGTGAGCGTATGGAGTTTGGCTGGACACACGCCTATGCGGGGGCTGCGGAGTGGTTGCAGCTTTACGATGATCACGACGGGAAACGGGAACAACAGCTGATCTGCCTGCTGGAAGCGATTGGGCATATGTCTGAAGATACGTTGCGCGAGCCCCGTTACCCGTTCGTTTCCGGTACGCTTGCCTGGGATGAAGATGCTTTTGTTGCGGCCGTAGAGCACGAAGACGAGACAGCAGCGTTACAACGCACACGTGGAGCGCTTGCAAACGCTGGTGCTTTTGCCATCATGGAACGAGGTCTCGCCCGAGCAGCCCTGGCGCACTACCACAGTTTTGGGCATGCCCTGATTTACATCCCTAGGGCTGCCGAGTTGATCCATCGCTTGGGTGAGGGAGTGGCGGCACCCGTGTTGCTCTCTCTGGTGCGTAGTATTGTTACTGGATTCCGGGAAGATCTGATCCCCGAGTTCCGGTACTACGGTGAGGCACTTGCCGGTTTTGGTCAGGGCCAAATTGGTCGCTCACCACCGCTCGAGGCTTATGTCGGCCTTAATCCAGCCAAAGCCATGGCCCTGACGGCAGAACACGGCAGCGCTCCACCGGAGGAACTCTATCGCAGTCTGCTGGCAGTGAATGCCCAGAACATGCTGACATTTGATCTTACGCATCTTGAAGATATCGACCAGCCTTATGGCAGTGATCGAGGCTGGCTCGATTTTTCGCACGGCCTGACTTTTGCGGATGCCGTGTACAGTCTGTGTAAGCGTTATCCGGAATTGTGGCCGGCAGGCCTCCTGCAGATGGCCTGTTTTGCGGGTCGTAATGTTGGCCATGCTGATCCGGCCGTGGCGCTTGAAGACTGGGTGGTGAGTGAACCACAGACATTTTTTCAAGAAACGACCGGCATGCTGATGGACCACGGACAATCGGAGTACATTGTGTCAGTTCATTTGCTCAAAACCGTTCAGGCGGTGAAACGACTTTCAGCTTTGCCTCAGGTTGGCGCAGCCGGCCAAATCGCAGTGGCGGCATTAAACCGACTACTCTCGGCCCCGGTTCGGCGAAAGATGGTGAGGCGGACAGCCCGTCAGGCGATGCGCTTTATCCGTCAGGACAAATGAAATACTGTCAGCGTTCGTGGCCCGGTGCAACTAACGTACTGTCGCCAGACGCTCTAGAACAGATTCTGTTTCTGTGACCAGCAGCTGTATCAGTTCGGAGGCGGGCAGGTTTCTCGACATCGCGGCACTTTGACCAGACCATAGAGACAGAAAATCAGGGTTGTTTTGTTTTGCACTGGCTTTACGCAGTGGTCCTGTCAGGGAATTGAGAATCGGAAAATCCGGATAGATGCCTTCATGACCAGTCATCTCACGCAGATATCGGTTTTCCAGGCCTCGCGCTGGTCGACCGGAGAAAGCGTGTGTGATCCTTGTTTGATCATCACGTGCTTCGTTGAGTTCCCGACGGTAAATCGGATGTGCGGCTGATTCGGGGCAGGTTAGAAACGCAGTGCCAAGTTGTACAGCGCTTGCGCCAAGGGCAAGCGCTGCAGCGATACCACGGCCGTCGCCGATGCCACCTGCTGCAATCACGGGGATGGATACCGCGTCGACAATTTGGGGGACCAGCGCCAAAGTCCCGACGTGACCCCTTTCGTAAGGTTCTGAAAACGTGCCGCGATGCCCGCCGGCTTCAAAACCCTGGGCGATAACCGCATCGATACCTCGAGCTTCGAGCTCACGGGCTTCAGCCACGTTGGTTGCCGACGACAGAGTGAACAGACCAGCTGCCTTGATCGCCTTGAACGCATCATCCCCTGGTAGACCAAAGTGAAAACTCACCACCGGCGGACGAAGATCAAGCACGGCTTGCAGGTGGGTTTCATTGAAAGACGGTGCTGGCGTAACCACATCCGGTACTTCGCCGAGTCCCAGTTCACGATAGTAGGGTGCGAGCAGAGAACGAGTATTGTTAGCTCGCTCAGGATCATCGACCGGCTCGTAGTGAACAAAAAAGTTGGCGTTATAGGGCGCAGCGGTAGCCTCGGATACCGTCGTACAATCTTTACGCAAAGCCTCTTGTGTATGCATAGCAAGCCCAAGTGAGCCCAACCCCCCGGCTTCTGAGACAGCGATGGCAAGCGACGGTGTAGATGACCCCGCCATCGGCGCCTGAACAATGGGATAGCGAATACCAAGACGGTCTTTCAGTTCAGTATCTGCCCAGGCACTCATCAGCTTATTTTATCCATATTTAGGATGCCTACAGCGGTTGGTGTGGCCATCAGTGCTCGTTGATCTTGGACTAAACAAAGTACAGCACTAGGCTGGCGGCCAGCAGCACCGCGATCCACAGCACCATGCTGCCGGTTGGCCAGGTTCTGGCCAGCGTACCTTCGGGCCCATAGTGGCGGATTACGGAACGCATTAGGGTTCGACCAGCTAACCGTGTCGTTGCGGTTAACCGGTCTGTAACATTTGCCAGGTTGTTCGTGATGCTATGGATAACGTTAGGCGCCAGTCGACGGTAGAACCAGTCGGTATCGAGGTTGATGGCATTCTGCTCGGGCGGATACAGACCCATTCGTAGGAGTACGGCAAAGGCTAAAGCGGCGAAGAGCAGTAGCTGAAACTGTGTCAACGAGTGACCAAAGTCAGCGTAAGGTTCGTAGTCCACCGGATAAGGCAAAAGGGCATACAGAAGATCAGGAAAACAGCCGATGCCGATGCACAGCACAGCGGCTATGCCCATGGCAAGGCACATGTGAATCGGTGCTTCTCGACATCGAATCCCCGAATCGCGTCCGAAAAATGCGAAATACGGGATCTTGATACCCGAATGCTCCATGACACCGGCGGATGCGACCAGGAGTCCTATAAAGGTCAAAACATAATACCCCTCGATCACTGCAGACATGGTCAGCGACTTTGCGACAAACCCGCTGAACAGCGGAAAGGCAGAAATCGACATTGCGCCGACGATGCAGAATGCCGCTGTCCAGGGCATCGATCGGTAGAGTCCGCCGAGTTCAGACGCGCGGATTGTTCCGGTGCGGTAAAGCACGGCACCCATGGACATGAACAGAAGTGCTTTGTAAAGGATGTGGACAAAAGCATGGGCGATAGCGCCATTGAGTGCGAGTTCGGTGCCGATCCCAATGCCAACGACCATGAAGCCTAGCTGGTTGTTAAGGCTGTAGCACAATACTTTGCGTAAATCATTCTCGATCACCGCAAAGAAAATCGGGAAAAGGGTCATTACGACACCAATGCCGATGAGCGCTTCTGTGCCCGGGAATCCCCTGGCCAGCGCGTAGACTGCGAGCTTGGTTGTAAACGCACTCAGAAATACTGCGCCGGTTATCGTGGCCTGCGGGTAGGCATCCTGTAGCCAGTTGTGCAGCAGAGGAAAAGCGCACTTAATCCCGAACGCAAGAAAAATCAGCCATACGCCCGGGCCGGCTGTGACAAGACTCTCTCCCGGGCCGATCAGTTGGGTGAATAACAGCGAGCCCGATTCATGGAAGTAAAACAAGATGCCGGAGAGCAGCAACACCCCAGAACCGATTTGGATTACCAGATATCTCAGGCCCGCCCGGTAGGCGCGTTCGCTGCGGTTAGCCCAGATCAGGAAAACCGACGTCAACGCGGTGATTTCCCAGTACACAAACAGGGTGATCAGGTCTCCGGCAAACACTGCACCTATGGCACTTCCGACATACATCATTGCGGCCACGTGTTGGGTAGTGTCGCGGACATGTAGTGCGTAGAGCGCCGCGAGAAAAGCAGCGATATAAAAAATGTAGCCAAACACTAGGCTCAGTTTGTCTACCCGCACCGGGAGCAGGCTATAGCCAGCGATTTCGACATCGACTGACATTCCTTCAGACAGAAATAGCAGCTGTAACAGCCCCAATACCGGCAGTACCAGTGCACCTTTCGCTTGAACTGACCTGGGCAATACGGGCAGGACTAGGCCACCGAGAATTAGGATCAGTCCTGGCGGGAGACTACTCATCGTAGTAGTCCTCACGCCGTTTTATAAATCGGCGAAGTTGTTTGCCGATGATGACGACCCCGAATAACGAGATGAAGCCCCAAACTGCGTAAAATCCGAGCCACCCCTCCCACGGGAAAGTCGAATGTCGATGCACAACCAGCTCAAGCACCACGAGTAAAATGCAAAGTGCTAGAAGCAGGCGGAAAATCATATCCTTGAGATCACTTCTGTTTTGATAAGTGGCGTGGTCATCTTATGTCACCTCAGCCGACTAGCAGGCCAACCAGTTGCAGGATTGGATCCGGATAGAAGAACAACACCATACACATCGCCGTTGTTACGCCAATTGCAATGAGGCAAGGTACAGGTGCTTCGGTAATGGTTCTGGGAGTGTTTCGATCACCAGCGAAGAACGCGCGGATGGGAATCGGTAGTAAATAAGCGATGTTCAAGAGTGTACTCAACATCAGGACTGCGACCAGTACGGTATAACCCGCGTCCAGCGACCCAAGTAGCAAGTACCATTTACTCCAGACGCCGCCAAGCGGCGGCAGCCCGGCGATACTGATGCTGGCGATCAGAAATGCTGCCATGGTGAACGGCATATGTCGGCCCAGACCATCCATCTCGTTGATCTCCGATTTGTGGGTGGCCACCAGGATAGCGCCAGCACAGAAAAACAATGTGATCTTGCCGAAAGCGTGCATGGCGATATGGGTGGATGCCCCGATAATGCTGCTGGCGTTGGCGAGGAACGCACCCAGGATGACGTAAGATAACTGGCTAATGGTCGAGTAAGCCAGACGACGCTTGAGATTGTTCTGTTGTAAAGCGACGAGTGAGGCAATGATAATAGTGGCGGCTGCAATCCACAGCAGCCAACCGGATGCCCAGCTTGTGGTGACGAGGTCCAGTCCGAACACATATAGGGTGACTTTGAGAATACAGAAAACACCAGCTTTAACCACGGCTACCGCATGTAATAACGCGCTGACAGGTGTAGGTGCCACCATGGCTGCCGGCAGCCAGCGGTGAAATGGCATGAGCGCCGCTTTTCCTATGCCAAAAGCAAACAGGGCGTACAGAAGCCCAATCACAAATGGGGATGCTTTACCGGTTAGGATGCCGCCAACACGAAAATCTGTCGTGCCAGCAATTGTCCAGGTCCAGACAATTGCTAACAGGAAGAAAACGATTGAAGTTGACAGGAGAATGCCTAGATAGACTCTGCCGCCTTGCTTTGCTTCTTGGGTACCGGCGTGGGTAACAAGCGGGTAAGTCGACAACGTCAGCAGCTCGTAGAAGACAAATAACGTAAAGAGGTTCTGCGAAAACGCAATACCCATAGTGCTGCCGATGGCCACGGCAAAAAACGCATAGAAACGCGTCTGATTGGTTTCACCATGACCGCGCATGTATCCAATCGAGTAGAGGGTTGTGACAACCCATAGCGAACTGGCAATCAATGCAAAGAGGAGTCCAAGCGGTTCCACTTCAAACGCAATGGGTATGCCGGGGATGGGCTCAGCAAGCGTGATGTGCGGCCGTTGGCCGGCAAGCACGGCAGGCAGTAGGCTAGCGACCAATCCCGCCAGAGTTATTCCGGTACCGAGACTTACACATTCACGTAGATTGGGGCGTGACCCGGTTATTAACACTGCCACCGCTCCCGCAAAAGGTAATATCACGGCCAGCGCGAGAGTATTCAACCCGGACCTCCAAACAACATTTGTGCGGCACGTTGAGCTACGCCAACAGACCATTGGGTGTGAAGACCAAAGTAGACGTTGGCGACAATCAGCAGCCATACTGGTGCGAGTAACGACCAGTGCGTTTCTTCGGAATGCTCGTCTGGGTTTGTGGCTGATCGAAAGTAGATCATCTCAATGACTCGCCAGATATAGGCGACGGCCAGCAATGAACCTACGGCAATAACGATTAACACCGGCCACCAGCCCGCCTCCAGCACAGCGACAACCAGCAGCCATTTGCTGACGAAGCCGGCAGTTAGAGGCACACCTATAAGACTCAATCCGCCGACTACAAATGCAGCCGAGGTCCAGGGCATACGTCGTCCGGCACCGGCAAGATCAACTAGGCGAGTTCCACCCAGCTGAAAGGCCATACAGGCCAGTGCTAGAAAAAGACCACCCTTCATCAACGCGTGATTTAAAAGATGGACCAGCGTTGCTGTGAGGCCGCTAACTGATGCGAGACTGATACCCAGAATCATGTAGCCGATCTGTGCCACGCTGGAGTATCCCAGCATGCGTTTAATATTATGCTGAAAAATTGCGACCGTGGACCCTGACAATACAGCCGCAGCACCCAGTACTACCAGTATGGACTGCAACGGCATACTGTCGAAGGCAAAACTTGATCCGAAAACGTCATAAATGAATCGCACGAGAACATAGACCGCTACTTTGGTTGCGGTAGCGGCGAGGAAAGCACTAACGACGTGTGGAGCGTATGCGTATGCGTTCGGTAACCATAGGTGTAGCGGAAACATTGCCAGCTTAAGTCCTATGCCGACCGTCAGAAAAGCAAATGCGACTCGCACGGTACGGCTTTGTTCTAGAGCGGGAAGCAGATTGGCCAGATCGGCCATATTCAAGGTACCCGTAACCATGTAGAGCAGGCCAACCGCAATCAGAATGAAGGTTGCACCAATCGTTCCCATTATTAGGTACTGGTAAGCAGCGGTCAGTCCTCTCCGATCTGGCCCCATCGCAATAAGGACATAACTGGACAATGATGAAATTTCCAGAAATACGAACAGATTGAAAGCGTCACCGGTGACGGTCATTCCCAGCAGACCAGTCAGGCATAGCAGATAAGCCGTGTAAAAAAGACTTTGTTCGGAAGACTTAATCTCCCAGGAAGCACCTACCCGTGAAAACAGCAATACGACGGTGCTGATACTGGTAACGATTGCCAACACAAACGCGTTAGCAATGTCCACGCGATATTCAATTCCCCAAGGGGCTGCCCAGCCGCCATAGGTATAAATAACCGTACCATTTTCAAGAACCAGTCTGAGCAGCAGTACTGCAATTATCAGGGCGGTTGCACTGACCAGGATGCTCAGCAACCACGCTAAACGACCGCTGCGAAGCAGTAGACAAAGTGGCGCTGCGATCAACGGCAGTATGACCTGAAGCGCAGGTAGTTGGGCCAGTGTCACAGAGATTCGTCCTGGCGATGGATGTCATCTTCCTCAGCTGTGCCATAGGCCTCTTTTATGCGGACAACCAAGGCCAGTCCCAGTGCCGTAGTGGCTACCCCGACCACGATCGCAGTCAGAATCAACACATGAGGCAAAGGGTTGGAGTAGGTTTGTATCGTCTCGCGCAGGATGGGTGCAGCACCACCACTGACCTTGCCCATGCTGATATAGAGAATGAATACCGATGCTTGAAACAAGTTGATACCGATAATCTTTTTGACGAGGTTGCCGCTAGCAATAACCACATAAAACCCGGTCATCATTAGAAATATGACGACCCAGTAATTGTAGAGCGCGAGAACTTCCACGTTCAGTCCCTGCGTCCGGCAAAGGCCAGAAAAAAGATGATCATGACAGCCGCTACTGTGATACCGACCCCGAGTTCGACAAGGAAAATCCCCAGATGCTGACCATGTAACGGGTCTTGGCCCAGTGTGTTGTAGTCGAGATAGTCGCCGCCGAGTAGCATGGTGAGGATACCGACGCCGGCGAACAACAATAAGCCTAGTGCCGTCAGTAGCCGCAGAATTCCAGGTGATACCACCTGTCGGACAGCTGAGGTACCAAAGACAAGGCCGTACAAAATAAAAGCTGCGGCAAAAATAACGCCGGCCTGAAACCCACCGCCGGGACCATAGTCCCCGTGAAACTGTACGTACATAGCAAACAGTAGAATGATCGGGATCGTAATTTTGGTAACTACCCGAAGTACTGGAATGTCTTTCACGATTCTTCTTCCGGAGAGTCAGCCATATGACTACGACGGCGTCGAAAGCCGAGAAGCACCAATACTCCAACGCCAGCAGTAAAGATCACGGTTAACTCACCTAATGTATCGTAACCACGATAACTGGCGAGTACAGCTGTCACCACATTGGGTATTCCAATCTCGTGGGGAGATTGTTCAAGATAGCGGGGTGCAACATGTTGTTGTACAGGTGCATCCGGGGCGGCAAAAGGCGGCATGTCAAACGTGCCATAAACTAGAGCTGCA
The DNA here is from genome assembly GCA_002456995.1 of Candidatus Thioglobus sp. MED-G25. GTDB lineage: Bacteria > Pseudomonadota > Gammaproteobacteria > Arenicellales > UBA868 > REDSEA-S09-B13. The sequence goes on from NTKC01000001.1 coordinate 21,545, forward strand.
CCGGTCACAATGACTACCACTAACGGTAGTAGTGGTCGGTGTGACGGTGGTTTTTCCTGGCGCCCCACAAGACCGATAGTTGCCAGCATGAGTATGGTGGAAATACCAACTCCCACGGCTGCTTCAGTAAATGCAACATCGACCGCGTCTAACACTACAAACACCGCGGCAGCTAGGAGACTGTAGATCCCGAACATAATCGTCACGGCGAAAAGATCGTGCAGGCGAATTGCCGCTAAAGCGGTAATAACCAGCAGTCCTAGTAATACAATGTTGATTAGTTCAATCACTGTTGTTGTTCTGATTCTCCCTGCCACGGACTTCGAATGCCATGGACTGCTGCACGAGCCAGTGCGTGGCAGGCTGTTGGATTCAGCAACATCAGAAAAAGCAAAACAATTAAGAGTTTGATCAGAACAATCGTCCATCCAGCCACCAACATAAGGCCCAGAATGATAGCGGCGGCTCCGATTGTGTCGGTAATACCTGCGGCATGCATGCGGGTAAAGACATCCGGCATACGCAGCAGACCGATACTGCCCACCAGAATAAACAGTACGCCAAAGAAAAGCAGTAGTACGCTCAACATATCGAGAGCCTGACTCATTGCCTATTTTCTCCTGAGTCGGGTCGGGATTGACCGAGGTCACCGAACTCAGAAACTTTGAGTACAGCAACGGTGACAATGAAGCCCACCAACGCGTACATCAAGGCGATATCAAGGTAAACCTCGGATTCTCCGGTCAAGAATCCGAGTACAGATATCATCAGGACAGTTTTTGTGCTGAAAGTATTTGAAGCAAGAATGCGGTCGTAAACAGTCGGACCCTTGATCGCTCGAATTAGCGCCATCCCCATTGCTGCCAGCAAAGCTATGGTCACCAGTGTCAGCATTAGCCACTTTCCAGGTGTTCGACGCGCTTTCCCATTTCCCCACTTTTGAGGTCTGCCGCGGATTCTGTAGTCAGAGCATGTACTTCAATCTCTTTCTCGAGCACATCGAGGGAGATAGTTCCAGGTGTCAGGGTGATTGAGTTGGCAAAACTGACACGACCCGGCACCGTCTGCTGATTCGCGGGCACTCGAATTATGGTCGGTTGAATCGGAAGACTGGGTCGTGTGATTCGCCATGCGACATCAATACAGGCTCGGACCATTTCTTTAGCTAGCCAGGGTGCATAGCGAAGCAGTCCGGGTATCAGTCCCAAAGGTTGTCCTTCTGCATCGATAATGCCCATGCGATGGCTGACCAAGGTTACGGTTGCCGCGGAGAGCAGTCCGAGACTGAGAAGAAACGGATCGAAGTGCCCCGATAACGCGATCCACAAGACGATTGTCAGGGAAAAAAGTATTAAAAGACGTAACAAGTCGGTGATCCAGTAGTCGGTGTCGGTATCGGTGTCGTGGTCGAGCGGGATGCTGGGTGTCTCAATCCGATTCAGTCTGTGGCTGCCCCTAATGCTCGTCGGCTAGCTCGTGCTTCTCGTTGCCGCTGTGAATCAATATCAATCAATACACGCTCTACGTAGTCGATATGTCGATCTGATGCAGAGCGCGCATGATCAGGATCACCGTTTATGATCGCGGTCATCAAGTGATAGTGCTGGTCTCGTACGTGTTCAAAACGTCCCGACTGTGCGTAGACATTCTCCAGGTTGTAGCGGATGCTTTTCCGCAGCAGCGAAAATAGACTGCGCATCACATGTACCAGAACAACATTGTGTGACGCTTCTGCAATGGCGAGGTGAAAGTTTGCATCGGCTTTAGCTTCTAGTGCAGCATCCTGGCGGCTGTGAGAAATAATCAGTCGTTTGTAACAGGTTCGAATCTGTTCGATATCCGACTCGGTTCTCCGGCTGGCTGCGTAATAGGCAGACAATGACTCGATCGCATGCCGCAGTTCAAGCACGTCTGCATGAGAGTCCGGTGAATTACTGATGAGTTCCAGCAGTGGATTTTCAAGTGCGGGATTCAGGGATTTCGTCACGGTGGTGCCCCCACCGCGGCGTGCGACAAGCATGCCGCGGGCGGACAGTTTCTGGAGCGCTTCACGCAACGACGGGCGGGAGACGCCCATTTGCTCAGCAAATTTTCGTTCGGCGGGTAGACGTTGACCCGGTTTCAGCGTGCCTTCGAGAATCGACCGCTCAATTTTTTCGACGACGATGTCTGAAACGCGCGGAGTATCCATAAATATTCTGGTAATTTGGTATGACCAAAGATAGGTTGACCATAACACTCCGGGTGTTCCAGGTAAATGACAAGCGGCCACTTTTGCTGTTGCCCTGTCTGTTGGCTGGAGCGAAAGCCTTGCCCAGCATCAACTACACTATAGTTGCAGTGGTGCGAACGGGGTCGATGATACCGACCCCTTTTAACCTGATATATCGGAGACCTGCGTTTGATTAGCAGTATGACAGCTTTTGTTCAGCACGAATCACAGTCAGAGCAAAGCCGGCTGGTGTGGGAAATTCGTAGCGTAAATCATCGGTATCTGGAAATCTCCATGAGGTTGCCTGAGGAACTTCGTAGCGCGGAAATGAGTTTCCGTGAGACTATTAAGGCGTCATTGAGCCGGGGCCGGATAGACGCTGTACTTCGATGCCAGTCAGCTGAATCTTCAGCAAATAGCCCTGAGCTCAACCTGGACACAATAAACCAGCTGATGGCGTGGTCGAGAACCGTGCAGTCCACAGCGCCTGTTGCGAGTGAACTATCTATAGCAGATATTCTCAAGTGGCCTGGTGTGCTGACACCCGAGCGGATTGATGAGGACCAGCTGAGCGTAACTGCTAAAGCTACTCTAACGGATGCCTTGTCCGCACTGGTCAGTCAGCGGCAGCGTGAGGGTCGACAGCTGGCTGTGGTGATTAACGCGAAACTTGCGGCTGCTCGGGATATCGTCATCGGTGTGCAAAGCCGCGGGCCTGAACTGGACCAGCACGCTCGTCAGCGTCTCAACGAACGTGTCAGTGAGTTTGCTGAACAGTTGGAGCCCGGACGATTCGAACAGGAGCTGGTACTGTTACTGGCTAAATCCGACATAACTGAGGAGATCGATCGGCTACAACTTCACTTGGCCGAGGTTGAAAATATTCTCAATGGGTCGGGCCCCGTGGGTCGAAGACTCGATTTCTTGATGCAGGAACTCAACCGAGAAGCCAATACTCTGGGCTCAAAATCAAATCACCCCGAAACCACAACTGCAGCGGTTGACCTTAAAGTACTGATCGAGCAGATGCGCGAGCAGATCCAAAACATTGAGTAGGTACAGTGTGTGACTGGCTGGCAGAAGATACCGCAGTTGTTGATATTTTCAGCACCTTCAGGGGGCGGCAAGACTAGCCTGGCCCAGGCCATTGCGAATGACTGCCCACATGTTGTGGTTTCCATATCCCACACGACCCGTAGTCTGCGTCGAGGAGAAGTAGACGGTGTTGATTATTTCTTTGTCAGTCCAGTTGTTTTTGAACAAATGATCGAACGCGGGGAATTTCTTGAGTACGCGAGGGTGTTTGACCATTACTACGGGACATCCCGGGGTAGTGTGGACAGAGCTCTGGCAGCAAAGCAGACAGTGATTCTGGATATTGATTGGCAGGGGGCCCGAAAAGTCCGAGCGTCCAACTCCGATGCGGTCAGCGTCTTTATTCTGCCGCCTTCCATTGAAGCGCTGCAAAAACGTCTCGCTCAGCGTGGACGCGATAACCGAGATCAGATCGACTATCGCATGCAACGAGCAATCAATGAGATGCGGCATTACGTTGAATATGATCATATCGTGATCAACGATAGATTCGACGATACCGTGACTGAACTCAAACAACTTGTACTCCATCAGCAGCCACCGACGTCAGCAGCTGGATTAGACTTAGCTGCCCTTGTGAATTCCGCAGAAAACGTTAAACTCAAAACTCCAGATACCCCATACAGTTAGCGCAGCCTCCTCGACCGGATTGAAGGCAGACCTGGTCAGCCGCGCGTTTGTTCGCAGCCCCAGACGGGAACGGGCTGCATCCCCTGGTTTGCCGGAGAAACAAAATGGCCAGAGTTACCGTCGAGGATTGCCTCGAAAATGTTGAGAACCGATTTCAGTTAGTGCTGGTTGCCGCAAAACGTACCCGGCAACTGACTTTTGGTGCCGACCCCCTGGTACCGGAAGACCGTGATAAGCCAACAGTCATTGCACTGCGCGAAATTGCAGAAGGGTTAATAACCCCAGACATTCTCGAAGAAAAAGAAATCGATCTCGAGAAAGAACTGTTCGGTGAAATCGAAGAGGTTCAAACCAAAGCTGAGACGGAGACAAAAGATCTGAGTCTGAAAGAAGATACCGCAGCCAACGAATCTAGTGCGGCAGACGACGATACAGGTGACAGCAATGCCGACGACAGCAGTAACAACGAGGAGGAAAGAACCTCAGTCCAGTAAAGAAGGACGACCGCCCGCATCAACAGGCAAGGTGGTCATCAGTGATCTGATCGAGGTTCTTGAGGAGTATCTAGATCCCAAAGAAGTAAAAGCCGTCTATAAGGCTTATCTGTTCGGTGCGGATGCCCACGATGGACAGCGTCGCCGGAGTGGCGAGGCCTTTATATCCCATCCCCTGTCTGTTGCGCTGATTCTTGCGGACATGCGGCTCGACAGTCCCAGCATCTCTGCCGCCATCCTTCACGATGTTATAGAAGACACCCCCACTTTACGCGAGCAGCTGGCGGAACTGTTTGGTGAAGATGTCGCGTTATTGGTTGATGGTGTCAGCAAGATCGACCAGATCGAGTTTGAATCTAAGGAGCATGCGGAAGCGGAGAACTTCCGCAAGATGCTCCTGGCCATGGCGAAGGATATCAGAGTGATACTGATTAAGCTGGCTGATCGAATCCATAACATGCGCACCCTAGATTCTTTGCGTTCAGATCAGCGCAAGCGAATTGCCCAACAAACATTCGATATATATGCACCAATCGCCAACCGTCTGGGCATGTATACCTGGACCCAGGAACTGGAAGACTTAAGTTTCCAGCACCTCTATCCCAAGCGTTACTCCGCAATTCGCAAAGAGATCAGTAAACGTCGGGGCAATCGTAAGCGGGTTGTTGATCGTTCACGTTTGAAGATTACTGAAGAGCTCGAGGAGACCGGGATAAATGCGACCGTGGTCGGTCGTGAGAAAAACATCTACAGCGTCTACCGAAAAATGCAAGATCGGCGGGTACCGATGGCGGAAATGGGTGATATCTTTGCGATTCGTATTATCGTGAATACAGTGGACGAATGTTATCGGGTGCTGGGCATTATTCACAACTTGTACAAACCGGTACCCGGTATGTTCAAGGACTACATTGCGATCTCCAAAGCTAACGGCTATCAATCACTGCATACACAGTTGTTTGGTACATTTGGCCAGAGTATCGAAGTACAGATCCGAACCACCGACATGCACCGGGTTGCAGAGTCGGGCGTTGCCTCACACTGGCGTTACAAGTCTCATGGCGGTGAAGCGCCACCGCAGATAGTGGCCCATAGCTGGTTAGTCGATCTGATAGAAACCCAGCAAGAGTCAGGTAATCCCTCGGAATTTCTCGAGCACCTAAAGACCGATCTTTTCCCAGATGAAATCTATGTGTTTACACCTAAAGGCGATATAAAGAAGCTCCCTAAAGGCGCCAGCGCGCTGGATTTTGCCTACGCGGTCCACTCGGACATCGGTAATCATTGCATCGGTGCCAAGATCAGCAATGAAGCCATACCGCTGCACCATGTGCTCAACAATGGGGATCACATCGAAGTACTCACAGCTCGGTCCGCATGCCCAACACCGCTATGGCTTCATTATGTTGTCACCGGCAAGGCCCGTGCATCAATACAGAATTATCTTAAGTCTCAACAGGAAGGTGATGCTGTCAAACTCGGTCGTCAGTTACTTGACCAGGCACTGAAATCTGTGGGTCTGACAACCCGGTTGAAAACCAGCCAGAAGATTGGGTTGCTCAAACGACTCAATCGAGAAGACTGGAATGAGTTATTAACGGATATCGGATTGGGTAGACGCTTGCCCATGGTGGTCGCGCGCCAGTTGTTGCCCGACAGTAGTGTCCCGTTGAAGAAAACTAAAAGTGGGCCTCTCCCGATCAAGGGTGTTGAGGGGATGAGTGTGTCTTATGGCCGATGTTGCCGGCCCATTCCCGGCGACAAGATAACGGGTCTGTTTTCCGTTGGTCGTGGTATTGTTATTCACACCACAACCTGCCCTAATGCTGCTAAACAGGCAAAAAGCGTTGAGAACTGGATCAACGTACAGTGGTCGGATGAAGTTAAGGGGGAATTTGCGGCAGACATACGACTGGAAGTGCTTAACCGCCGGGGTGTACTTGCTCAGTTGGCTGCACTGGTCGCCGAAGAAGGATCCAATATCAACAGTGTTGCAGTCAATGCGCGGGATAATCGTAACTCGACGATTCGTTTTACGATAGAAGTCTCAAACCGCCAACACCTTGCCCGGATTATTCGTCGGCTAAGAGCGCGGCGGTCAGTAATTCGCGTATTTCGAGCAAGAGGATAATGCTCCAGATGTAGTCAACTGAACGAGGGATAAAACACGATGACCAGTAGACAGGCTATCAGCACTTCGCAGGCACCGGATGCGATCGGTGCTTATTCGCAAGCGGTAGTTGCCGGTAATACGCTTTATATATCCGGGCAAATTCCCTTGGATCCGGAAACTATGGAGGTGGTCGAAGGTGATATGGAAACCCAGATTCGACGTGTGTTCGATAACCTGTCGGCAGTCGCTGACGCTGCCGGAGCGAGTCTTGACGATGCTGTCAAGTTGACAGTTTTCTTGACCGACCTGACTGACTTTCCGACGGTCAACCAAGTAATGGCCGAGTATTTCGATGAACCCTATCCTGCCCGGGCCGCTATCGGTGTGGCTGCTCTTCCCAAAGGTGTTCCAGTCGAAGTTGAGGCGATTGTTTATCTGCCGGTATAGGACAGTGCGACTACCCGTTTGATTGGTAGAAAACTAGGCCTGTCTCATGCTGCCAGTTGACCCATTCCGTGGCTAACCAAAATTTGCTCGAACCTGCCGGGTCCAGGGCAGCGTTTCAGGCAATCACGGTGCTTAAGGGTGTTGGCCCCCAAATCGAATCCCGGCTTGCCCGGTTGGGAATCCGCGCGGTCCAGGACGTCCTGTTTCATTTGCCACTGCGCTACCAAGACCGCACACGATTTTCACCCATGGGTGGACTGACAGCCGGTAGCGATGCACTTGTGACTGGTGTGATCGAGCTCTCCGGCGTGCGCATGGGACGTCGTCGCAGTCTGGTGTCGGTTATTTCAGACAACACCGGCACAATCACAATGCGACAGTTCCGATTCACAGCAACCCAACAACGCTCACTGGCACGAGGAGGTTTGATCCAATGTTTTGGTGAAGTACGCCAAGGTCCAACTGGCCTGGAGATGGTTCACCCTGAATACCGTTTGCTGCACAGTGAGTCGGAGGCGACTACAGAGCAGGCATTGACAGCGGTGTATCCGACTACCGATGGTGTCGGCCAGCGTAAATGGCGGGATATGATCAGACAAGCGCTGCCACGTTGTGCCACGGAGATTGAAGAGTTGCTACCTAAGGGCGTTGGCGTTCCCGGTATGGAGATATCGCTAGCCGACGCCCTCACCATACTGCATTGTCCACCTGTAGGGACCGATCCTCATTTCCTGATGCAAGGATCTCATCCTGCCCGGCAAAGGCTGGCATTTGAGGAGATGCTCTCGCATCATATTGCGATACGACAGCGGCGATCCCACCGTGATCGGCTGTGTGCTCCGTTGATGCCGCCGTCTACCAAGCTTTGGCCGCAACTCTGTGAGCAACTGCATTTTCCGCTGACCAGTGCACAGGCCCGAGTTGTTGAGGAGGTGTTCAAGGATCTGGCCGGTACTGTTCCTACGATGCGACTGGTACAAGGGGATGTGGGATCCGGGAAAACTGTGGTGGCTGCTGCCGCAGTGCTCGCCGCAGTAGAAGCCGGCTGCCAAGCTGTAGTTATGGCACCGACCGAACTGTTGGCCAGACAGCATTTCGATAGTTTTGAGACCTGGCTCCAGGGCCTAGGAATAGATGCAGTGTGGCTGACCAGTCGGGCAGCAGCAGCGACTCGTCGACAAGCCTGTCAGCGCTTAGCCAATGGTGATGTTCAGGTTGGTATTGGGACCCATGCGTTGTTTCAGGACGATGTCCACTATCACAACCTTGGACTGGTGGTCGTAGATGAACAACACCGCTTCGGTGTCGAGCAGCGACTGGCGCTGCGGGATAAAGGGCGCTCAGATAATCGTGCACCGCACCAGCTGGTGATGACAGCCACACCGATACCTCGTTCTTTGGCTATGGTGATGTATGCAGACATGGATGTTTCGGTCATCGATGAGATGCCGCCTGGTCGACAACCAGTAGAGACGGTGGTGATACCCAATTCCAGGCGTCAGGCAGTACAGGAACGTATCCGGGAATCCTGTGCCCGGGGTATGCGTGCTTACTGGGTCTGTCCATTAATCGATGAATCAGAGCTGTTGGACCTAGAGGCGGTGACGCAGCGCGCAGAGTCTTTGCGTCAGGATCTGCCTGAACTGAGGGTCGAACTGTTGCATGGTCGCAACACACCGACAGAAAAAGATGCCGTCATGAATGGGTTCAGGAGTGGCCAGGTCGACCTTTTGGTTGCAACAACGGTTATTGAGGTTGGTGTCGATGTGCCTGAGGCCAGCCTGATGGTGATCGAAAATGCCGAAAGACTGGGACTGGCCCAGTTGCATCAATTACGGGGTCGAGTGGGCCGTGGAGACCAAAAGTCGGCCTGCGTCTTGATGTATCAGGCCCCACTCGGAGAGCGGGCAAAAGCGCGGCTGTCGACGATGCGCGAGACCAATGATGGATTCGAGATCGCGCAGAAGGACCTCGAACTACGTGGTCCGGGCGAATTACTGGGCACGCGTCAAAGTGGCCTGCCGCAATTTCGCATTGCTGATCTGACCCGCGATCACACGCTACTCCAAGGTGTCCGGGATGTTGCAGCTCAACTGCTTGAAAACGGTGAGACGAAGTTGATCGATCGGTTAATCCGTCGGTGGCTCAGAACTGAAGATGGGTTTTACAGTGCGTGATCGCCTGATTCTTTATGTGCGCCTGGCAAGGCTCGATAGACCGATCGGTTGGTTGTTGCTGATGTGGCCCACACTCTGGGCTGTCTGGATTGCCGGTGGTGGTCAACCACAAGTGCAGATCGTCGTCGTGTTTGTCACTGGTGTAATTGTTATGCGTGCAGCAGGATGTGTGATAAATGATTACTTTGATCGTGCATTTGATCCGCACGTCCAAAGAACTCGAAACCGGCCTTTGGCAATGGGCGACGTCTCTACGCGGGAAGCACTGATCCTGTTTGCAGCCCTTATGATGGTGGCACTGGGGTTGTTGTTAACCCTGAACCGACAAGCCATTGTACTGGGCTTCATTGGCGCAGCGATTGCGATCAGTTACCCACTATTTAAACGCTTCACACACCTACCACAACTGTTTTTAGGGATTGCTTTTTCCTGGGGGATTCCGATGGCATTTGCCGCACAAACCGGTCGTGTACCGGCACTGGCCTGGTGGCTCCTGTGTGCTAATCTGTTGTGGACGGTCGCTTACGATACCATGTATGCGATGGCTGATCGGCCCGATGACCTCAAAATCGGGGTCAAATCTACCGCCATTCTTTTCGGTCGATATGATCTATTGGCCAACGCGGTGTTGCAGGCTCTCGCACTGGCGGTACTTGGCATCATCGGCTGGGGGCTGCATCTGAGCGGTTGGTACTATCTAGGCCTGGTTGGTGCTGCGGTAACGGCTGGTTATCAATACCGATTGTGTCGCGGTCGCGATCGGGGCATGTGCCTGAAGGCGTTTATCAACAATACTTGGTTCGGTGCCTGTGTATTTGCGGGTCTCGTAGTTTCCTTTCGCTTGAACTGAGTGGCAGCAGCGAACACATTCCCACCGACATCGATCAAGCGGGGTCCAAGTTGGCGTAGGCCAACACCAGCCATTTGCTGCCAGCAGTTTCGAATCGAACCTGAACTCGGGCATGCTCACCCTGCCCCTCTACACTAACGACAGTACCCTGACCGAACTTGGCATGATGTACACGAGCCCCCAGGTTGATACCCGGGCTGCTCGTTTGAGCCACGGTGTTCAAGGCTTCGGCAGGTGTTGAGGTAGCCCGGGGCAATACGGTGGACGAACGGATTTCATCAACCAGTTCCGCTGAGATTTCGCTTAGGAAACGAGACGGGCGGGTATAGTTTTCCCGGCCATACAGCCGCCGGACCTCAGCCCAGGTCAGAAATAGTTGCACCATGGCCCGGGTCATACCGACGTAACATAGACGTCTTTCCTCCTCGAGTCGACCCGGTTCATCGATCGAACGCTGATGCGGAAAGAGGCCTTCTTCCAGACCGCACAGAAATACAAGCGGGAACTCAAGCCCTTTGGCCGAATGAAGGCTCATCAATTGTACGCAATCTTCCCACTCTTCTGCCTGGCCTTCACCGGCCTCCAGCGCAGCGTGTGCGAGAAATTCCGATAGTGGGTCCGGATGTTGGTCGTCGGCCGGGTCGTAATTGAAATGACGGGCTGCACTGACGAGTTCCTCGAGGTTTTCTACCCGCGTCTGCGCTTTTTCACCATGTTGTTTACGGTAGTGATCGATAAGCCCGCTACGTTGCACAACGATGTCCGTCTGTTCAGTTAGATCAAGGTCTTGTGTCGATGCGTCAAGCGCTTCGATGAGATCGATAAAATAATTCAGCGAGGTCCGGGCTCTGGTCGGTATTTGTGTTTTACTTGCCAATTCAACTGCAGCGGCCCACATGGAGGTGTCAGATGCCCTGGCATGTTCACGGATTGCGGTGGCTGTTCGTGCACCGATGCCGCGAGTGGGGACATTGACGACCCGTTCAAAAGACGGATCAGAGTGGCGATTTGAGATCAGGCGCAGGTATGCCAGAGCATCTTTGATTTCGGCTCGCTCGAAAAATCGGAGTCCACCATAGACTCGGTAAGGAATGCCTTCACTGAGCAGGAGTTCCTCAAAAACACGGGACTGTGCGTTTGAGCGATAGAGGATGGCAATAGAATCACGGCGATGGCCTTCGTGCACCCACTCGCGAAGGTGTTCCAAGACGAACCGGGCTTCGTCAATTTCGTTAAATGCGGCGTAAAGCCTAATCGGTGCCCCGGCCTGATCTTCAGTCCACAGTTTTTTGCCCATTCGGCCGACGTTGTGGTCGATTACACTGTTTGCGGCCGCGAGAATTGTTCCAGTAGATCTATAGTTCTGTTCCAGTCGCAGGATCTGCGTCTCGGGAAAGTCTTTCTGAAACAAGGCCATGTTCTCAATTCGGGCACCCCGCCAGCCGTAGATCGACTGATCGTCGTCGCCCACAGCAGTGATGCTGTTGCGTGGCTGTGCCAACAGTTTTAGCCAACGGTACTGTATGGTATTGGTATCTTGAAATTCGTCGACCAGGATGTGCTGAAATCGTTTCCGGTAAGCGTCGCGAATTGGTTCGTTGTTCTGAACTAGCTCCAGGCTCCGTAGCAAAAGTTCTGCAAAGTCAACCAGTCCAAAGCGCTGACACAGTGATTCGTAGTGGGCGTAAATCTGGGTCAGAGTCTGATGCTGGTTATCTGATGACCCTTCAAGTTGTGTAGGTCGCCGGCCCTCCTCCTTGTTGCTGTTAATAAACCACTGTACCTGTCGCGGTGGCCAGAATCCCTCATCAAGATTCAATTCTCTAAGTGAACGCCGCACCAGACGGTGTTGGTCCTGGGCATCAAGGATCTCGAAAGAATTCGAAAGACCTGCGTCGGCATAGTGAGTACGCAGCAAACGGTGTGACAGGCCATGAAACGTGCCGAGCCACATATTACGCATAGGAGAACCGATCATGCGTTCTACTCGGTGTCGCATTTCCTGGGCCGCTTTGTTGGTGAACGTAACAGCGAGGATAGACAGTGGCGACACCTCGAGTGCTGTCACAAGCCAGGCGATTCTGTGGGTCAGAACGCGGGTCTTGCCGCTTCCAGCACCGGCAAGAACAAGCATCGGACAGGGATCTTTGGATACTGCCTGACGCTGAGCGTCGTTGAGATCATCAAATATGAAAGAAACGTCCATACCCGCTAATCACTCAAGTCAAGGTTGCCAGGTTGAATGTTGCCTTTCGGCACTTCAGGTTGTTGTCGATCGTCGGTAATAACGGCCATGACTCAACCTAGGATCTGTTGCGAGTGGCGTCATCGGTTCTGCCTGCCACACACCTGGGTCCAGTTCCGGGAAATACACGGTATTACCAGCTGAGATCTTGTCAGGCACCTGTGTGACATCGATGAAATCACAGAATTCAAGAGCCGCTGCATAGAGCTGCCCACCACCGATAAACCAGACGTCGCCAGTGCAGGTGGCCAGGGCGGCTGGGATCGTTGTATAGCACTGGACACCATCCAGCAGCGAGCGGGTGATCACAATGTTGCGTCGCCCGGACAGTGGTTTTGCACCTATCGATTCCCACGTGCCGCGACCCATAATAATGGTGGTGCCCAGAGTCAGCTGTTTAAAGCGTTTCATATCGGCCGAATAGTGCCAGGGTAGTTTTCCATCTGCACCGATGACACGGTCTTGAGTGATTGCCACAATTGCTGCGCGCAATGTCAGCCCCTAACTTGAGCCGGTAGAAAACTCCTGACAATCAGTGCAGCTACTGTTGTCATCGTACAGCTACACGGCCACCTTGAAAGTAATCGCCTGTTCGGGTTCGTAGCCGGTCAGAGCAAAAGTGCTGAGCAACTCGTCCGTCGTGGCACTGAGGAGGTCTTCCACATCGTTGAGCGATCGAATAGCACTGTTTATGGTTAGCTGTGGCAATGGTTTGGGATTTCGCAGCAGCTGATCTCGTAAACCAGGTACATGGTCGTACTCTGCCATACTGCCGTCAGGCTTGGCGGTATAGATGTGCGCATCGATCAAGGTGTGCCCAAAGTAACCCACAGGTATACCCGCAAACTGCCCAAACAGCTCAAGCAGGAAAGCGTAACCGGCGATGTTATAGGGTAGCCCTAGCGCAACGTCACAACTACGCTGGGTTAAGTGTAGGCACAACAGGGGTTCGCCAGCCTCGTCGCGTTGAACATTGAGCACCCACAGCGCATGGCAGGGAGGTAAACCACTGAACTGGGCATTGCCCGGTGCCCAGGCGGATACGACCAACCGGCGACTGTCCGGATTTTTCCTGAGTTCTTTCACAACCCAGGCCACTTGATCGTTAAACGAGGCCTTGTCCTGATCATGTACTGGGAACTGTCGCCAGTAGTTGCCATAGGCACTGGGCACGTGGCCGTCTTCATCTGCCCAAGGGTCCCAAAACTTACAACCATGCCGTTGTAGCAGGCCAATATCGGTTCTGCCCGACAGAAACCACAGATTCTCAACGACGATATTTTTCCAGGAAATCTCTTTGGTGGTCAGTAGTGGAAAGCCCTGTCGCAAGTCAATCTGATAATTCAAATTAAAGATTGAAAGAGTATCCACACCAGTTCGATTGGTCTTTCGGTGACCGCCACTGAGTACGCTTTCGACGACATCAAGATACTGCTGCAATATGCTGTGCTCTACTTGTGCTGGGAATCTGCTGAGCCTGTGGCTACAGCACTTGTTTTGAGAAATAATGCTCTATCGCTTTACGTGCGACATAGGCCGATTTTACATACCACTTTTCTTTGTTGATACAAAGAACCGCGTAAGCCAACTTACGGTCGCCGCGACGGGCATAGCCCACAAACCAATCATAAGTACCGGCAGGGTTTGTCCCGTTGAGTGTGCCGGTTTTGCCACCGACTTCGATGTTTGACATCTTGCCGGTGAAAAAATTATTGAACGACTTTTTTGCCGATCCTTTGCGTACTGTTAAAGTCATCATAGCCTGTAGTTGGCGGGCAGTTGACTCGCTAAACACCTGTTGGGCATAGGGCTCATCATCAGCATACAGAACGATACCGTTGGTATCCGTAATTGCATCGATAAGACTCGGCTGGACAACAAAACCGCCGTTAATGGTCGCCGCCGCCAGGACTGCAGCATGGACCGGACTCATCGTGGTATTTTGGGTCCAGCCAGACGCGGTTTCTACGATAGACCAAGGGTCGTCCAGTTTTAGCGCGAGGCGGCTGGGACTTATCTCGACATCACTTCGGATCTCCCGATTGAACCCCAGTCGTTCTGCGTAATCCAGTAGCGCTTTACCGCCGACTTGCTGCACGCCCAGTCGACCGAATACGCTGTTGACAGATTTAGCAAAGGACATTTTCAGAGGCAGGTGCCGGGTCCATTGATTGTCTTTGTGGTGTAGTACATGTTTGCGGTAAAGGCTGGTGGTTTTACCGTTGAATGGAATGACGGTGTCAGCGTCAACTTTTCCCAGATCGACAGCAGCGCCGGCTGTTACAAGCTTGAAGACCGAAGCAGACGGATACGTTGCCTGTAAAGCGAAATTGGCTGTGGGCTTTGTCTTGCGGCGGTGATTGACCAGTGCCAGAATCTTGCCGGTATCGGGATCCAATCCAACAAACATCCCGTAATCCGGTCCATATTGTTCAAATATCGCGTTGACGGAATCACGCAGAGCCCGATCGGTGTTGTAGTGGATTGTTGCGGGGAGTCGCCGGCCTTGACTGGTAACGGTGATCTCGTGTGGATACGTATTGTTCTGCACTGTTGACGTTATAGCTTCACTGATGACGTGCCGGTCCACACCCCACACAGCGCTGCGTTGCCATTCTGTGGAACTCAGATGTTCTGGCCAGGACAACATACCACCAATCAGGATCACGGTCACAAGCGCAATCTGCAGCGGGCCAGGCAGGGTTGTCTGGCTAACGGTTTTGCGAGTGCGCTGGTTGCTCATATGGACGGGGGGTGTAGTTATTGACCAGGATGGTAGGTGTGCCGGCGCCCGACGGGGCCTCATGCAGAAGCACCTTTTTCGTGAATCGCTCCGCGTTTAGCTGGTGTGGACCATATAACATCTGAGTATAAGGCGACTGAAGGGGAGAAAACATCTCGATGGCTGTCTGATCAGCTGGTCATGGTTTCTCGGGCCTGGTTGATCAGAGTGGCCAGGTAATCCGATCCACCACGATCGCTGTGCAGGCGCTGTATTAGACGGCGATGTGCGGCTTTGATTTCCTTGTTCGCTGCGTCTTCGGGAACACCTAGAATCTCCGCAGCTTCTCTTCGGCTCATGTGACCGCTGGGTGGTACTGCTGCCGTGTCTCCAGTGTCGGTATCCGCTCTCCAGTTTTCGCCATGGTGGCGGTCAAGATAGGTTTCGAGCAAAGCAGCAGACTGGGCATCCTGTACCTGACAGGTGGATAACAGCTCGAGTAGATTTTCGAGGCTCATCTGCTCGAGCTGCTGTCCGGCAAATGCCCCGGCAATAACTTCACCTGCCAGATCGCCGCTGTCGTGATCCAGTGTCATGCGCAGAAAAGCGGTTTCCACCTTTGAGACCTGGCCAGAAGCTGGGCCACGTGTCGATTTGAACATCTGCCATACCCGCCGCGCCATTAATACCCGTTGTAGCCAGGGCAGTGCCGCACTGACTGCTGCAAACATCCAGTGAATTCGGCCGGTGACTACCAGCAGCAACAGCATACCGGCGATGCCGTAGAGCAAAATCATCTTGAGTGCCTTGCTACGTTGGGCTGGTGTCGCCTTGCCGAGCCACGATGCCAGCCACATCAGACCCACCAGAGCGACTAAAGCGAGTACCAGCCGGATCATATTTTCAGTTCTTGTTACTGATCTGGTGACTGAGTCTGAGTACGGTACCACCGTGCTTACGACCGAATTGTTCAAGTGCTTTCTGCCCCCCAGCTGCATAAACTGCCACGGCACATAGAAGATCGCGTAACTGTGAAGCGCTGTTAGCGTCAAACCGGCACCAGGCACCCGAACTAAGCTGAGCAATCTTGCGAAACGTGCGTTCAGTAATTGGGTCGTTACCGTCCTGAAAAATGAACACAGGGGTTTGGAGGATGCCAAGCTCACCAGCCAGTTTGCACAGAACATCCGGGTCTTCTTCCATGGCATCACCGACAAATACCAGAGCGTTGACGGGCTGGTTCTGTTTTGTGGCGTGTGAGAGAACGCGGGCAATCTGGGTCTGTCCTGCGGCACAACGTATGGCAGTCATGTGGTTGAGCAAAGTCTCGGCGTTACTCGTCCAGGGTGTCGAGGAGAACTGCATAAAGCCACGGTAGTGAACAAGCTGTACGTCGAGACCGCCCAAAGTGTCGGTTTCTTCAAACATCTGACCCTGAATGTGACAGGCTCTGTCCCACAAGGGTTCCCGACTGGCTGTAGCATCCATGGCGAATAGCAGTCGTCCCCGGCCGTTTGGGCGGGAAGCCAGTGGTGTGGATCTCACCCGCTGCAGAAAGTTATCGATATCTTCGCGGCTTGATGTTTCCAGCGATCTGTTGGGTGGTTTTTTCAATTGCAACAGCGCTTAACAATCAGGTAATCAAGATAGATCATAACACTGTAGAGAATCTGTCAGCAGATGGCCGAGGTGAGGATCTGGGCTGCCATTTAAGAGAGAATACGATTAATAATTTCAGACACGTCTTTAGACAATGCGGGTTGTGCTTGAATCTGTTCAAGCTGCTCACGCATCATTTCCTGTCGTTCGCGGTTGTAACGCCGCCAGAGATTGAAGGCCGACAGTAGTCGGGCTGCGACCTGCGGATTGGTATGGTCTAGTTTCAATATGTATTCGCTGATGAATGCATAGCCTTGACCATCGACCTGGTGAAAATGAAGCGGGTTGGCATGGGCGAAGGCCCCAAGCAGGGAGAACACTTTGTTGGGGTTTTCCAGCTGAAACAGGTCATGTGATGTGAGCGCTTTCACGTGACCGAGCGTTCCAGGCAAATCCGCTGTTGCCTGAACCCGGAACCACTTGTCCATCACCAGCGGGTAATCTTGCCAACGATCGAAAAAGTGAGCCAGAGCAGCAGTGCGTTCTGGATGTGGTGAACAGGCGAGCAAGGTCAAAGCAGCCAGCGCATCGGTCATGTTATCGGCTGCCTGCAGCTGGTGGCTGGCCAGACGTGTGAACTCGGGTTGTTCAAGCGCCATCAGGTAAGACAGACAGGTATTACGCAGGGCACGCTGACCGCTGTTGATGCAGTTAGTTTGGTCGTTCCCTGTCGCTTCGAGCCGGTGGTAAAGCGCTTCAAATTCTGTTGTAAATCGTCTGGCCAGTATCAGTTTCACGGTCTTTCTGGCCTGGTGGAGTCGGTCCGGCTCAATGATGGGGGTGATTTGTAAAAGATGGGTATGATCTGGTAGGGCCAAGGCATAGGCTTGAAACGATCTGTCATCGAAGTCGTGCCGTAACGTATTTTCAAAGGCCACTGCAAAACGCTCATTGAGCGAAAACGAATTGCCCTCAACAGACGCCTCGAACGCACGCAATACTTCGGTGCTGAAAAGGCGCTGCCCCGCATCCCACCGGTTAAATGGGTCGTCGTCATGCGCCATCAGAATCGCGAGTTCGTCACCTGACAGATCAGATTCGAGTTCTACTGGTGCCGAAAACCGTCGTAATAGGGAAACTACTGGCTCTTTCACGACGCCTTCAAATACAAATTGCTGCTCCTGCTGGCACAAGCTCAACATATGCTCATGTTTGGGATCGCCCTGCGCACCAATGGTTGTCTTCATCGCCTGTCCGGCGCGATCAAATAAGGCGGTGGCTAGGGGAATATGAAGCGGTTTTTTTTGATCCTGATCAGGGGTGGACGGGCATTGCTGAGCGACAGTCAGTGTGTAGCGTGCCATCTCGGCATCATAAGTGCCTCGGGTAGTCAGTTTGGGGGTGCCAGCCTGCTCGTACCAGAGTCTGAACTGCGAGAGATCCAGGCCGCTGGTATGTTCCATAGCACTGATAAACGCTTCAGTTGTCACTGCTTGACCATCGTGGCGATCAAAATATTGGTCGCAGCCTTTTCGAAACAGAACCGGGCCAAGCAAGTTTGCCAGCATTCGCACCACTTCAGCACCTTTGATGTAAACCGTTAGTGTGTAGAAGTTGTTGATTTCGGAATAAGAGGCAGGTCTGACAGGGTGAGCCATTGGTCCGCTGTCTTCGAGAAACTGTGGGCCGCGTACTAGTTTGGTGTCTTCAATCCGCTTGACGCCAGCCGAACCCAGTTCTGCACTGAACTCCTGGTCACGGAAAACGGTGAAACCCTCTTTCAGACTGAGTTGAAACCAGTCTCGGCATGTGACGCGGTTTCCGGACCAATTGTGGAAGTATTCATGACCGATCACCCCGGTGATCGCCTGATAATCCTGGTCAGTGGCTGTTTCAGGAAGTGCAAGGACGTAACGGGTATTGAAGATATTGAGGCTCTTGTTTTCCATGGCCCCCATATTGAAATCCTCGACTGCAACAATGTTGAAACAATCAAGGTCATACTCCCGGCCATAGCGCAGCTCGTCCCACCGCATTGCTTGTATCAGTGCATCCAGCGCGTGACGGCACTGTCCGAGGTCTCGTTCAACAGCGTAGATTCGCAATCGAACATCCCGACCACTTGCGGTTGTGAAACGATCCTCGATAAACCCCAGATCTCCTGCAACCAATGCGAACAGGTAGCTGGGTTTAGGGTGCGGGTCGTGCCACGTGACTTGATGACGACCGTTTGGAAGCGTTTCTGTTGATAAGATGTTTCCGTTGCTCAATAGGACGGGACAATCTGTCACCGACGCGTTGAGGGTCACGGTATATTCAGAGAGCACATCAGGCCGGTCGATAAAATAGGTGATCCGTCTGAACCCCTCCGGCTCACACTGGGTGCAGAAATTACCACTGGATAGATAGAGCCCTTCAAGTTTGGTGTTGGCTGCTGGGCTTATATAGTTTTCAATCTGGAGCGTAAACTGACTAGGCACATCGTGTACTGTGAGCGAATGGTCATCGATCGTGTACTGATTTGGCGTTAGCTCTTTACCATCGACTCTTATACTTTCCAATTCGAGTGCCTCGCCATCGAGTCGCAGCGAGCCTTGGTTACTGTTGCGTCGTCTGATCGATAGTTGTGAACGAACCCGAGTGTTATTGGCTGACAGCTCGAAGTGGAGGACTGTCGTGGTGATCAGAAAACCCGGTGGCTGATAGTCACTCAGGTAAATGCGGTCTAGCGTGGTTTTTTCTGGGGTCATGGGTATCCGGGTTAGGGCTCCGACGTTATTGTAATTGGTAGATATATTTTCACCGCACCACTGATTTCAGATTATCAGGATCAATAAAAACACGAAAAGGCTCACCATAGCGATGGGTATGGCCAATCCGATCCAGTCGCTATTTGCATCACGACTGACCCCCATCATCTTGTTGATACCCGGGGAAAACCACAGGATAACCAGCAGGGCCAGTACACCCAACAGCAGCTTTTCCCAGGTAGCGACTGGCTCCATTTTCTTCTGGTCTTTCGGGTAACGGTCATGACCGTGATTGGTCAGGATTAACAGGATTGTGGGCGAGATTTGTGGTTCGAACAAGGTGTATAAGATTCAAGGGGCAGTACCAAACAGAGGGGTGAAAGCCGTGTGAAAAAGGAGTAACATGGATTCTAGGGCAGGCAACAGGGGACCTGATCTGTAGTTGAAACTGAAAACATAATCCCCGGGGTTTTATTAAGCACAGCGCTTTGACCAAGAGCGCATGAGGAAAGCGACCCTATGATACTAGAGCAAGGTACTGGTGTTGTGGCCAAGATTCAGGAACTCAGATCCGAGCATCGCGCGCTGGACAAAGAACTGCAGAACATGGCCAACGATCCAACATTCGATGACCTTCAAATGCGAAGACTCAAAAAACGAAAGCTTTTTCTTAAGGACAGTATTACGCTGCTCGAAGGTAGACTCGTTCCTGATATAACAGCCTGAAGTGATGAATTAGACGATACAAAAAGCCCCCAAATTTGGGGGCTTTTTTATTTTGACGTCGGTTTAATAGCGATAGTAGTCAGGTTTATAGGGACCGTCTTTGTCTACGTTGATATAAGCGGCTTGCTGGTCATTGAGCTGCGTAAGTTTTGCACCGACTTTTTCTAAATGAAGCCGGGCGACCATTTCGTCTAGTTTCTTGGGTAGAACATATACTTTGTTGTCGTACTGATCTGGGTTGTTCCACAATTCGATCTGCGCCAGAGTCTGGTTAGTAAAGGAATTAGACATTACAAAACTGGGATGGCCGGTGCCACAGCCCAGATTGATCAATCGCCCTTCGGCCAGCAATATGATCCGCTTGCCGTCAGGAAAAATGATGTGGTCGACCTGAGGTTTGATGTTCTCCCAGGTGTACTGCTTCAGAGACGCACAGTCAATTTCGTTGTCGAAGTGGCCTATGTTGCAGACAATCGCTTGATTTTTCATTTGCGAAAGGTGATCGTGGTTGATTACCTGGTAATTGCCGGTAGCGGTCACGAATATATCGACATCTGAGACTACGTCTTCCAGTGTGACTACACGATATCCCTCCATTGCAGCCTGAAGAGCACAGATGGGATCGATCTCGGTAATCCAAACGGTAGCGCCAAGACCACGCAGTGATTGCGCCGATCCTTTCCCGACATCCCCATAACCCATGACCAAGGCAACTTTTCCGGCCACCATGACATCGGTCGCCCGCTTAATTCCATCGACCAGGGACTCACGACAGCCATAGAGGTTATCGAATTTTGACTTTGTCACCGAGTCATTGACGTTAATGGCCGGAAACGGCAGTTCGCCGGAATTTTCCATGTGGTATAGACGATGTACGCCGGTGGTGGTTTCTTCCGTTACGCCACGGATATTCTGAAGGATCTTCGAGTACCAGCCGGGTTGCTGGTTGAGGCGTTCTCGAATTGTCGAGAACAGCGCCGATTCCTCCTCACTCTCAGGGTTATCCAATACGCTGGCATCCTGTTCGGCTTTACTCCCCAGCGTGATCAGCATAGTCGCGTCGCCGCCATCATCTAGAATCAAATTTGGTGTTCCACCGTCACTCCATTCCATAATGCGATGGGTATAGGCCCAGTATTCACTCAAAGATTCTCCTTTGAAAGCAAAGACGGGTGTGCCCTCTGCTGCGATGGCGGCCGCGGCGTGGTCCTGTGTTGAGAAGATGTTGCACGATGCCCAGCGGACCTCGGCACCCAGCGCTTCAAGGGTTTCGATCAGGACTGCGGTTTGAATAGTCATATGCAGGCTGCCGGCAATACGAGCGCCTTGTAGCGGAGACTGGTCCGCATACTTGTCCCGCATCGCCATCAGCCCGGGCATTTCGGTTTCGGCAATAGATATTTCTTTCCGGCCCCAGCCTGCCAGCGATAGGTCGGCGACCTGGAAATCAGAAAATTTAGGTTTAACAGCAGTACTCATGGTTACGCTCCAATCTTAGAAAGCGCCGTTGAATCGAAAATGACGACTGTGAATCCGAGCCTGGCGGGCGAGTGCCCGTTGCAGCGCTTCTCGGCAGCGTCATAGGACTACCAATCAATTGGGTATGGATGTAACTAGATTATATCCACTCGGTGTAATGAACAGGTGTACACAGACTGCTACCGGTACCGCAAATGCAGCAGTCAGCCAGAGCTGAACTACAGTCCGGCTGCGTCCCGCAGTGCTGCAGCCTTGTCAGTTCGTTCCCAGGGGAATCCGTCCGCCTCGTTGCGTCCAAAATGACCGTAAGCTGCCGTGTTTTTGTATATCGGGCGCAGTAGGTCCAGCATCTGGATGATAGCTTTGGGCCGCAGGTCGAAATGTTCCCGTACGAGGCGCTCAATCTCCTCTTCAGGTATTTTGGAGGTGCCCGCGGTATTGACGAGTAAGGAGACTGGTTGAGCGACCCCAATGGCATACGCAACCTGTACCTCGCATTGGTCGGCAAGGCCCGCAGCTACAATGTTTTTGGCCACGTAGCGGATAGCGTAGGCTGCTGATCGATCAACTTTGGAGGGGTCTTTGCCTGAAAATGCACCACCTCCATGATGAGCGGACCCACCGTATGTATCGACAATAATCTTTCGGCCAGTCAATCCGCAGTCTCCATGCGGGCCGCCGACCACGAAACGGCCAGTTGGATTCACCAAGAACTGTGTGTCGGCTGTGATCATATTTTCCGGCAGAATGGGCTTGATGATTTCTTCAATCACAGCTTCACTAATCGTTTGATGATCAACGTCATCGAGGTGTTGGGTGGATAGAACCACGGTCTCGACATTGACCGGTTTGCCGCCTTCGTAGCGTACAGATACCTGGCTTTTGGCATCCGGACACAGCCATGGCAGAGTGCCAGCCCTGCGCACGTCAGCTTGCTGTTTGACCAAGCGGTGAGCATAGGTGATTGGAAAGGGCATCAAGACGTCGGTCTCCTTACAGGCAAAGCCGAACATCAGACCCTGATCACCTGCGCCCTGCTCAAGGTCTACACCCTCACCTTCGTTGACACCTTGTGCGATATCTGGTGATTGTTTGTCCAGCGCAACAACTACGGAACAACTATTGTAATCGTAGCCCATATCAGATGAGCAATAACCGATCTGTTTAATTGTGTCGCGTACTACGTCGATGGTATCGATCTGGGCAGTGGTCGTGATCTCGCCGGACACCATAGCGAGTCCGGTATTGACGAGTGTTTCGCAGCCCACGCGTGAGTTCGGATCTTGTTCAAGACAGGCATCGAGAATAGCATCAGAAATCTGATCAGCCATTTTATCGGGATGGCCTTCAGAAACAGACTCAGAGGTGAAAAGAAAACGACGCGACATTGGGCCTCCTTTGGAAATTATTAGAGCAAGACGATACTGGGTAAGAATTTTATCAGACACTGAATTGGAACACTGATTATTTTGAGCACGTTGCCCAAACCAGATACTGATCACAGCCTGTTGGCATGTCGAATAGTTTGATAACTCAAGAGGGTAATGTTTGGTATGGGCTTTTGCCCATTCATATCTATCGGTTGATGCAGTGTGTCGGCCACCGAAATGAGATGGAACTAGTCAGCATCAGTGTTTGCTCAGTTCGATATGCCAGTTGTGTACTTCAAGCGCACCATCGACTGAATAATCTGGACTTTGTCCAGACTCAGCCCAGGATTCAGCCAGTGTCTCGGCCATGATCCAGTCGCGGTAGGACAGCAAGATACGGTCTATATCGGCTGATCCGGAGACATGCAGTCGAATGCGATTCGAAACTTCAAGGCCCGCATTCTTGCGTGCCTCCTGAATACTGCGGACGATTTCGCGGGCTAGCCCTTCATCGATCAACTCGGGTGTCAGCTTCGTATCCAAGCCGACAAGGAATCCTTCTGACTCGGCACTTGAATATCCTGAGGCGGAGGTGGTTTCAATCAACAAGTCATCGGGCTCAAATTCAATCTCCTGGCCCGCGATTTCAAGAGTCACTGATTCACCCCCAGCGTGAGCAGTCGCTACTGCTGCTGCGTTGGCCTTGGACAATGCCTCACGAATAGCGGGGATGAGGCGGCCGTGGCGTTTGCCGATTCGCGGTAGGTTGGGTTTCAACCGGTAGGAGACAAGCTCCGCATCCCGGGCGATGAACTCTAGGGACTTGACATTGAGTTCTTCCAGAACCTGCATTTCCTGATGTTTTATGGCGGCAGCGTGGCTGTCAGTGGGAACCCGGACCAGTAGTCTGGCCAATGGTTGGCGTACTCGGATTCGACTACTTTCCCGGGCCGCCCGGCCGAGTCCGACCACTTTCTGGAGAATATTGACAGAGGCGATCAGGTCGTCATCTTTCCACGCTGAATCAGGCTTTGGCCAATCAGTCATGTGGACGCTGAGCGGGGCTGCCGTGTTCACAGGGCGTTCAAGGCTCTGGTAGATCGATTCAGTCAGAAACGGCATGAACGGCGCCAGCAGTCGATTGATCGTTTTGAGACACTGGTAAAGTGTCAGGTAGGCTGAATCCTTGTCTTCACCGGCTTCGCTTTTCCAAAAACGCCTGCGATTGCGCCGCACGTACCAGTTGCTCAACTGACTAACAAAGCTCTCAATTGCTTCGCCGCCTGCCCGTGCATCGTACCGATCCAGAGCTGCGGTGACGGTTTCAGTGGTGTGGTGGAGTAGTGCCAGAGCCCAGCGGTCGATTTCCGGTCGCTTTGCAACATCTAATGTGTCGGAGAAATCGATATTGTCCAGGTTCGCATAAAGCGTGAAAAATGCGTATGTGTTCCAGAGCGTGTTGATGAAGGAGCTTGCTACTTCAGCAATGATATCGACGGAGATCCGCTTCTGGACTTCCGGAGCAAGACGGGCCAGGAAATACCAGCGTAACGGGTCTGCGCCAATGTGGTCAAAAACATCGTAGGGGTTGACGATGTTACCCAACGACTTGGACATTTTCTTGCCGTCTTTGTCGACAATATGACTTAGACAGACACAGTTGCGGTAGGCAACACTGTCAGAGACCAGTGTTGCAATGGCGTGCAGGCTGTAGAACCAGCCGCGTGTCTGGTCAATCGCTTCGCAGATGTATTCAGCTGGAAAATGCCGGTTAAAGGTCTCTTGGTTTTCGAAAGGGTAGTGCCATTGGGCATAAGACATTGCCCCTGAATCAAACCAGCAGTCAATCACTTCCGGAACGCGGCGATATTCCTGGCCCGTCTCAGGATGATTGAATACGATGTCGTCAACGGCAGGTCGGTGGAGATCAACTTCGTCTAAAGATCGCCCGCACAACGCTTCGAGTTCTGCAACCGAGCCGATGCATATAAATTCTCCTTCTCCGTTGGTCCACAGTGGCAGAGGCGTACCCCAGAACCGCTCGCGTGAGAGCGCCCAGTCGACATTGTGTTCGAGCCAGTTGCCAAATCGGCCGTCGCGAATGGTATGTGGCACCCAGTTGATGGTCTGGTTCAGTGACACCATCCGCTCCTGAACCGAAGTCGTCCGGATGTACCAGGCATTTTTGGCGTAATAGATCAATGGATCACCTGTTCGCCAGCCGAATGGATAGTTGTGCAGATATTTTTCTTGGCGGAACAACAGGCCTTGTGTTTCGAGCAGGTCGATAATGACGGGATCGGCATCTTTGAAAAACAAGCCCGCTACCGGCGTCACCTCCGATTTGAAATAGCCATCGAGCCCAACGCCGTGAACGACGGGCAGATTATTGCGTTGTCCCAGTTCGAGGTCGTCGACCCCGTAGGCGGGTGCAACGTGCACGATCCCGGTACCATCGTCTGTGCTGACAAAGTCCGCCGCATGTACCCGACAGATATCGCCGTCGGCTGCCAGGTGGTCAAACAGGCGCTGGTAGCGAAGTCCAACCAAATCCTGGCCCTTGACGGTTTTAATGACCTTGTAATCGGCTTCTCTCATAGTACTTTGAAGCCGTGCCGCGGCGAGGATCAGAACCTCATCACCGTATTGGATGTAGACATAGTCGATGTCCGCACCCACAGCCAGGGCGAGATTGGATGGCAGGGTCCAGGGAGTGGTTGTCCAGACGAGAAAGGCGGTGTGGTCAGTCTCGGTCAGCTTAAAACGGACGGTGACTGACGGATCTTCGACCTCCCGATAACCCTGCGCCACTTCGTGTGAAGATAGAGTTGCACCAATTCGTGGGTCGTAGGGGACTACTTTGTAGTCCTGATAAATCAGATCTTTGTCCCAGATGGTTTTCAGCAGGTGCCAAACCGATTCAATGTACTGGTTATCCAGGGTGTAGTAGGCCTGGTCAAGATCCACCCAGAAACCCATCCGTTCGGTCATTTTTTCCCAGTCGCCGATATAACGCATAACAGACTCTCGACAACGTCGGGTAAATTCTGCGACCCCAATCTGCGACTCGATTTCTTGTTTGTCGAAGATACCCAGTTCTTTCTCGATTTCGTGCTCTACTGGCAGGCCGTGGGTATCCCAACCACCCTTCCGCGGGGCATGAAAACCGCGCATTGTCTTGTAGCGTGGGTAAATATCCTTGAATGTGCGGGCGAGTACGTGATGTATACCGGGACGCCCGTTGGCTGTTGGCGGCCCTTCGTTGAAGGTGAACAGAGGGCGGCCTTCGGTATTGGCTAGGGTTTTTTCGAATACCTGGTTTTCTCGCCAGAAATCCAGCACATCAGCTTCCAGTGTCGGACCATCGTATCGGCTAGAAGCCCTCTGGAATACCATCTCATCGCTCTCCATGAGTAAGGCCCCGGGGGGATGCCTTGATTTGCGGCCTCCGGGGCGTCTCGAATCTGTGGGGTCAATCAGAATCCGCGCGCGGTACCACCCGGCTTTGTCACCAGTCAATGCTCGGCGACCTCATGGACAGCGTACTGTCCGCAACCCGGTTTCGGGAGTCAACCGACTGAGCCTAGTGAACGCCGTGGCGTTGTTCGGTCAGTGGCTCAGGGGTGATATTCACCGGGGCCCGGCCCGGGGATTTCAGCGCCCCCCGGTCTCTGCTGCGCGAGCGCGATCGGCTACTCGTCCCCATCATCGCCTTGACTGTGGCATTTCTCGTAACAAATGCCCTACAGTGGAGCAAAATCTAACCGTGCGACCGGTAAATAGCAAACTGCAGGCCCGCAAACCTATGCTATTCAACCGTAATGGAGATTTAGCTGAGACTAGGCCGGGATCGCCTCGCTGATGCGCAGGTACTGGCAGCGCTATGATCTGTATCACGTTGCCCTTGGTTGACAGGAGATCTAAATATGGCTGATGTGGTCATTGCTATCGTTGCCCCCATCTTTGGCGTCGTGATCTGTGGCTATATAGCCGGCCGTGTCCGGTTGCTGGACAAGGCGGCCATCCACGGCATTTCGATCTATGTGTTCAACCTCGCAATTCCGCTGTTGTTGTTCTACGCCATGGCCAAGATCGATCTGCCCGACGTCTTGCCCTGGAGTTATCTGCTGGGCTACTACGGATGTGCGTTGGGATTTTTCGCTGTGGCATTTACCGTATCTGGCCTGGTTTTTGGTTATCGACCTAGGGAGGCCGGTATATTTGCGTTTGGCAGCAGTTACGGCAGTTTCATCCCGCTGGGTATCCCCCTGGTGCTGACTATCTTTGGTGAGCGCGCGACCCTGCCATTGTTTATGCTGGTAGCGACCCAGGCGTTGGTGATGTTTCCCGTAATGACGCTGGTTCAGGTCTCGGGTGCTGGCCATAGAGATCAGAATTCGCGTCTGTGGTCGTTTGCCCGGGGCGTTATTGCCAATCAGTACCTCGCCGGGATTGCACTGGGTACGTTGGTCAACCTGATGGACTTGTCTTTACCTACGGTGCTGGTGGGTGTACTTGAGCTTTTCGCTCAATCAGCAACACCGTGTGCGCTGTTTGCATTGGGTGCTGCACTGAGCCAGTACCGTGTTGCGGGCTCTCTGGGTGCATCAGTTGCGATCTGCGTGATGAAGACAGTGGTATTTCCAGTAGGTGTCTGGCTGGTTCTACGCTTTGTGCTGGAGTTAGACTCGTTGTGGCTGTCGGTCGCCGTGGTGTTGGCGGCTCTGCCGGTAGGCATTAACACTTACCTGTTTGCGGAACGATACTCGACGGGGGTACCGTTAGCTGCTGCGTCGACGGTTGTCAGCACAGCCGTTTCAATGATTACACTCTCACTGGCTCTTCTGTTATTGGGCGTTTCTGGATGAACGTTCGTCGGGTAAAGAAATGCCAGCTAGGGACTGAAGATGACCGCTGACACTCGCGGCCAGTGCATCCAGTGCATAGCCCCCTTCAAGCACAGAAATAAGTCGTCCATTAGCATGCTGGTCTGCGGTTTCCAGCATCCGCTCGGTCATCCACCCGTAGAATGCTGTAGACAGATTGATACCCCCGAGGGGATCTGCCTGGTGGGCGTCAAATCCGGCTGAAATCAGGATCGCGTCTGGTCCATAGTCGTTGACAGCCGGCAGTATTTTTTCTCGGAAGGCTTGTTCGTAGTGGCTGTCGTCGCTACCCGCGGGCATTGGACAGTTCAGTGTGGTACCGGACCCGTCGCCGATACCGGTTTCGGAATAAGCGCCGGTTCCAGGATAGTGTGGGTATTGGTGCAGGCTGATATAGAAAATACTGGGGTCGCTTTCGAAGCTGTGTTGCGTCCCGTTCCCATGGTGGACGTCCCAGTCCAAAATAACGATCTTTTCCAGCCCGTATTTCTGTTGCAGATAACAGGCAGCGATCGCAATGTTGTTGAACAGACAGAATCCAAGTGCGACGTCACGCTCGGCATGATGGCCGGGAGGTCGGATTAGAGCAAAGCCGTTATTTACTTTACCGAGGACCACAGCATCGGTCAGGGCAAGAACGCCACCGGCGGCCCGCAGCGCAATCTCGAATGAGGCTGGGCTCACCGCGACGTCGGGACTATCCAGATACGCCCGTCCCTGGCTACAGGCCTGTCGTGCACGCTCGATCAGCGTACGATCATGGACGCTACGCAGCCAGCGCTCGTCGCAAAGCTGTGATTCGACAGGTATCAGTTGGTTGAACCATTGTTGTGCGCGCAGGTGGTCCAGCGTGTGGGTCAGACGGGCCGCACGCTCAGGATGCCCAGGCCCGGTTTCATGTTCGGCAAACCTTGGGTCAGTCAGAAAAGCAGTTTTCATAGGGTGTTTATCCAAATTCAAAAACCTCGCTACAATGATGGTCCCTGATCAAGCACGCCTCGTCAATGCGGCACGATTGAACTGACCGGATTCGCAGACTTGATGTTATCGACGATACCCCATTGTTTTGACGCGACATCGGTCGATAACGATGAACCAGATGCGATGGATACTCAACTCGAGGGGTCGGATGTCGGTACTTGATTTCCTGGTTTGGGCAGTGGCAGTAATGGGCGGTTATCTTCTACTGTTTAAGTACTGGCCGTTGGGTCCCGCCTCAGGCTCAGAACTTAAGCACATAACCCGTGTGGATCAGCCGACCGGCGACAGCTTTACCATCGGCACCTACAATATTCACCGGTCTCGGGGGACTGACGGCCGGCGCGATCTTGATCGCATTGCCGAGGTGATTAAAGACTGTGACATTGTTGGGTTACAGGAAGTCGAAGGATCAACCTGGCGCGGACTGAATAACCAGGCTCACTCGCTGTCAGAAAAGCTCGCTTGCGCGGTTCATTTCGCCCCCACGCGTCGGCGATGTCTGGTGCCGAATCGAGGCAACGCCCTGCTTACACGTATTCCCGTCGAGCACTGGCATCGTGAACCCTTATCGCCGACGTCCGGCAAGGGCTATCGCAACCTGACGCGATACGAGATCAGTGTGAACGGCAAGACGGTGCATGTCATTAACACGCACCTGTCTAATCCGGATCGTCAACGCCACCCGTTTGAACGGGTACTGGATGTTTTTGAACAGTACGATCACGCGATTCTGCTCGGTGACTTTAACGTTGAAGCAGGCCACGAGTGCCTTGACCGGCTACAGACATTTGCAGTGCAGGACGCAGCTGGCCTGGCCGGGGGGCCGCCTGGACGCGTCGACTGGTTGCTTGTTCGCGGGTTGAAAATTATTAATGCGTGGCACACCCCGACCGGACCATCGGACCATCCATTCTACGCGGCGCGAGTTTCCTTCTAAGACGGGGGGTCGATTGGGAAACCTTGGGCCGACAGTAATTGCCGGGCGGTAGCCAGTAAAACGGGGTTGTCTTGCCAGTTTCGAAGAAAGCGATTTATGTCTTTTCTGGCGGCCTGTTGATAAGTTGATTCAGTCTTATGCTGCCGCATAGCGTCGAGATCGATCAGCACAGGTCCCTGGTCCGACAGCAGAATGTTGGTTGCTTTGAGATCGCCATGCGAGATGTGCTTATGCCTCAGCTTGCACAGGATCCTGACAATCTCGCTCAAGGTTTTTTCGATCTCGGCATGGGGAACATCCCTTTTGAGATGGTCTAGACAGCTAATTCCATCCACAAATTCAGACACGAACCAGGATCTACCCTTTAAACCAACCTGGATTTCCTGGATCCAGGCCACAGCCGGTGCCACAGAAATATCCAGGCTCCGCAAGATTCGGGTGAAATGCCAGCAGTTCTCAGCTCGTGAGCTGCGAACGGTGCGGCGGAGACGATGCCAGGCATTCTTGGTGTTGTAACGCTTGATTGCAATTTTGTAACTATCGCGGAAGATCAGTCCAACAGTAGTTGTGTTGTCGCTTTTAATAATCTGACATTCTGGATCGGACAGTGCTAGATCCGGGTTCTTGAGAGTGTGGTGTATCAGCGGTGAATCATCGCGTAAATAATGGTGTATATGCAGATGACCTGAAGAAAACTGGCTCGCGCTATCGGAGAGCAGCGTGAGATCGCCCGTCGGAATCTGCGATTGTGTTTCCATCTACAAATTGCGCATCCCAGATTGTGTTGCGTCCCTTGGTAAGGTCAGTGCTGGGTGCTGGCCGGTGTCAGAGGGGCGTTAGCAACGTTGCCTGTCTTTCTTTTGCGACGCTCTTCAGAACGATACAGGTTGTGGGCGCGTGATTGCACATTACGCCAAAAGCGGTCGTTGTTTTGCAATGTCTCGAGTACCTGTCGGTTGCTGATATTTTCGTAAGTGGCGATGAACCGTATTAGGTCGCGTTTGGTTAGGCCGAGATCCATACTGGAGTAATGCAGTCCAGACACGTCTCTCATCTTCCAGCGCGAAGGAGTTACGCTCTGTGGTGGCTGCGGTCGTTGCAGTTTTAGCATCCCTATGCAGATCGCCTTGAACCAGGCGGTTATCGTTGGTTTATGAATCTTCATTCGGTGCAGGTCGATAAGGAAAAGATTGCTATTTTCGGGCGTTCGTTCATGCGATTCTTTGGTTCGCTGCAGCAGGAAATGGCTGAGGTAGAAGTCCCGATGGTTGGCACCGCTCTTGTGTAGAACTCGAGCTGTTTGTGCGAGTTGTTCGATTAACCAGCGTTTAAAGCAAATTTTATCGGGTAGCTTGTTGGCACTACGCCCCCAAAAATTTGTATCTTTGAACAGATCTTCAAGACTTATAGCTTTTGGAATTTCATCTGTCACGATCAGCGATTGGCGTTTAGCAGGATTGTTTAATATCTTTCCAAAACGGCGTTCCCGGGTGCCATAACCCGCGATGTTGAGGGTATTCAGTCCAAGATTCTGGAGCAGTGTCAGGCGACGAAGGTGGTGGACACCTTTCCATTCATTTTCCGCACCGAATACGGGCAACCGGAGAGAGGTCAGGTTTTTCCCAATTTCTTTCCAACCCACACCATCATGAATTTTCAAGTAGTAACGTTCACCGTTGTGACTGAAGGAAACAGTTCGGCGACCCTCTTCACCTAGCTTGTTTCGAGCCTCTACGACGTTATGGGGACCACCAATTGCGTTCTTCCCAATATCCAAGAGCTCATCAAAATTCAATTGGCCAAGATCTTCGCGTAAGTAGACGTTGCGTATATCTTGGCTGTCAGATATGGAGTTTATTGGGGAGGTTTTTCTACGTTCGTAAGTCTCAATGGCGTCAACGGCTTTGGCTGGCATTTTGTAAAGGGTTGGATTCTTGCCGTAGCGTTGGCCATTTGCAGACCATTGTTTCTGATAAGGAGAGGTTAGCATGCTCGCCAACTGAGAATTCAGCGCTTCCTGGTCGAACGGTGAATCCAACACGGTACCTGCCTCGGCGGCTTTTATATGGTCCGCATAACCGCACACATCCGTTGCTAAGACGGGGAGTCCTGCAGCAATAGCTTCAAGCAGAACCGTGCCTGTATTTTCGTTATGTGCCGGGTGCACCATCAGATCACCGGCGGCAAGCAGTTTGGGGATGTCTTCTCGTGATCGCCCGCCTAGGAAAAGGACTTGCTTAGATACCGACAGCCTATCGGCCTGTTTTCGGTATTGTTTTTCATCATCATCGTCACCAACAACAATCAGGCTAGTGTGTTCTTGGAGGTCTATCGGCAGACTGGCTAGAGCATTGATAGCCCGAACTAGCCCTTTAGTTCGAAAACCGGACCCAATGAACATCAGCAATAGATCGTTGATAGGTAGGTCGAGTTCTACGCGGAGCTTTTCTCTTTGGTGAACGCGATCTGTAATTGGTGAGAAACTTTTGTCGAGTGTCGGAGGAAGCAAGTGGAATCGCTCATTGGGAGTGAAATAATTCTCTTGGTACTCGCTTTTCTGTCGCTCTGATAGCGAAAGAATGAGCGTTTGGCTTTTCAGACCGAATACGGCTTCTTCAAAAGCATACCGGCCCTTATAGCGTGCCGACAGTTTGTAGATGGGTGGGTACAGAGTGCTTTTATCCCCGACGTAGCAGCTATCTGCTCCATAGTAAAGATCAAGACCGGGCATTTTGTTGAAGCCGACAACTACATCAAAGGTCTGTTTCTTGAGTTCTACCTCCAGTTTGTTATGGAATTGCTCGTTTTGGGCATGATTTGAGAATTTCAAGGAAAATTTTAGAGGCTCTAGAACCGTAAACGGGACTCCTTCCGGACGTTCTCCTTGCCACTCGGATACGAAAACGTGGGTATCGTGCCCCCGCTTTTGGCACTCCTCCAGAATTCGGAGAAAGTCGAGTGACAAGCCGCTATAGGGCGAATACTTAAACAGACAGAATGCAATTTTCATGA
The DNA here is from genome assembly GCA_002456995.1 of Candidatus Thioglobus sp. MED-G25. Taxonomy (GTDB): domain Bacteria; phylum Pseudomonadota; class Gammaproteobacteria; order Arenicellales; family UBA868; genus REDSEA-S09-B13. The sequence goes on from NTKC01000001.1 coordinate 54,270, forward strand.
GGAGAACGGCCCCTTTTTCGATAGGCCATTGTGGATAGTGTAACCGTCTTTACTGCCGATTTTTAGGGTCAATATCAACGCAAGTAGATAGCCGGCTATTGCAGCTGACGGCACTCCCAGTTGTAGGCCGTACGGCAGATTATCGCCAAGTCATCGTATTGTGGTGTCCAGTTTAAGACCTCCCGAATCGCACGGTTGTCGGCCACTAAATTGGCAGGGTCTCCCGCCCTGCGCCCAGCCTCTACGATGGATAAGCGCTCGCTGCTGACCTGCTCGACGGTATCAAGAACCTGACGGACACTGAAACCTCGACCATAGCCACAGTTCAAAACCTGTGATTCACCCCCTGACTGTAGGTGATCGAGCGCGCATAAATGGGCTGCTGCGAGGTCCTCGACATGAATGTAATCACGGACACAGGTGCCATCAGGAGTGTCGTAATCGTGACCGAATATTGATATTGACGGGCGCTGCCCGGTTGCGGTTTCACACGCGACCTTGATTAAGTGGGTTGCTTCCGGAGTTGCCTGACCCAGAGTGCCGTCAAGACTGGCACCGGCAACGTTGAAATAGCGAAGTGCAACGTACTTGAGACCAGTGTTGCCTTGCCTACCACCAAGCGCCATATCACGCAGCGTCCATTCAGTGATTAACTTGGTTCGGCCATAGGGATTGATCGGTATCGTGGGATGGTGTTCGGCAACTGGGATCTGCTCTGGATCTCCGTAAACAGCGGCGCTGGAAGAAAAAATAAAGCACCCTACCCCTGATGCACAACATGCGCGGATCAGGTTTAATGATCCGACTACGTTGTTGCGATAGTACTTTGCTGGCTCAGCGATAGATTCAGGCACAACGATATGCCCGGCAAAGTGAATGACTGCATCGGTCCGCTGCTGGCGTAGGAGTGACGACATGGCGGTCTCATCGCCAGCATCAAGCTGGTGAAAGTCAGCCGTTGGTGGCACTGCCCAACGATGACCGCTGTACAGATTATCGACAACAGTCACCTGATGTCCCGCTGCCAGTAGTTGCCGGACAGTGTGCGAGCCAATGTATCCCGCACCACCGGTAACTAAAATTTTGAGGGGAGATGTCGCCAATTTTTTGGCTCAGACGATTGTAACAATGGGCATTATATCTGGGCACACGGTCTTTTCTTGAATATTTAGCCTCAGATCTGTCCAATTTCAGCCAGCACGTCGGCAACGTGTTGTGGCAAGAGATCTTCGAGACATCGGGTATGTCCAAATCGACAGGACCGCTGGAAACAAGGCCAGCAGTCGGGTTCCAGAGACACACTTCGGGCATTGCGGCTCAGTGGTGGGGTGAATTCAGGGCTCGACGCGCCATAAACGGCTACCAGTGGTTTACCGATAGCAGCTGCAACATGCATCAGTCCAGAATCATTGCTAACAACTTGAGTCGCAGCGCTCAGCAGGTCAACGGCTTGGTCCAGACTGGTCCGTCCGCTGAGGTCTACACAGCGCCCATGAACGGCGTCATTGATAGCTAGGGCAAAAGGCGCGTCCCGGGAGCTACCCAGTAGCCAAACCCGCCAGCCTTCATTCAGTTTAAGTGACGCGAGTGCGGCAAAATGCCGGACTGGCCAACGCTTTGCTGGGCCGTACTCTGCACCGGGACATAGCGCGAGTACCGGGGTGTCGGCGACTGGGACGGCGAGGTTGGCGAGGATGTCGGGTACAGATTCAGGCTTAGATTCTAGTTTGGGTCTCGGGGTATTTTCGATAAGCGGAGCATCTGCTGACAGCCCAAGTTGCACGAAACGCTGTACCTGCCGGGGTTGTTTTTCCTTGTTGAGCGTGCGCAAGTCATTGAGCAGTCCGTAACGGGGTTCTTTCCGGTAGCCAGTTCGGTGCGGAATACTAGCTATAAACGGTACCAGTGCCGATTTGATAGAACCCGGCAGGACAATGGCCTGATCAAATTGGCGGTGTCGCAGTTGTCGACCCAGGCGAATACGGTCAGTGAGTTGCAGACGATGGTGTGCAAAAGGCGCTGCTATGGCGTCATCGACTTCCGGCATACGGCTTAACAAGGGTAAGGTACTGTCGGGTGCTGTGACTATGATCCGGCACTGGGGCCGGGTCTGTTTCAATTTGATGAAAAGACTCTGCGCCATGATCATGTCACCGACCCAGGCCGGACCGACCACCAGAATATTAGAGGCGATTGTGGTCATGGTGGTACCAGATAAGGTGGACCCACCTCCCGGGGTTGGCCTGTCAGGAGCTGTCTTTAAGAATGAATCGCGTACCGCAATAAGGACACAAGGCATCGCCTCCCTTCTCGATAGGCAGATAAACACGCGGGTGTTGGCTCCATAGCGTCGTGTCTTCACGGGGGCAGAAAAGGGGCAGTTCGCTGTTTGCGATTTCTCGGGTTTGGACAGCGGTATGCTGATCGGCTGTTACCGTCTCGGTCTGGCCGATCGGGGGCTTTGTTGGAATTGGCATCTTGGCAGTGGTTGTTATATTGGGGTCAACCAGTCACGGTGCGCCTGGTGGCGACCTAGGACACAGTCAAAATACAATGATTGAAGTTTTTCAGTGACCGGACCGCGCTTACCCGAACCAATGGTGCGGTTATCGAGTTCCCGGACAGGTGTGACCTCAGCCGCTGTGCCGGTGAAAAATACTTCATCTGAGATATAGACCTCATCACGGGTGATCCGTTTTTCTACCAACTCGATACCGAGTTCTTTGATCAACGTAATTACCGTATCGCGGGTAATGCCTTCGAGTGCGGAGGTCAGATCAGGTGTGTAGATCTTGTTATCGCGCACAATGAAGATGTTTTCGCCAGTGCCTTCCATGACATACCCCTCAGCATCAAGCATCAGTGCTTCGTCTGCACCGGCTGAGACAGCCTCCTGCAGGGCCAGAATCGAGTTGATGTAGTTACCACAAGCTTTGGCTCGGCACATGGTGATGTTGACATGGTGCCGCGTCAAGGACGATGTACGGACCTTGATGCCGTTTTCCAATCCGTCATCACCGAGATAAGCACCCCATTCCCAGGTCGCGATCGCCACATGTGTTGTGAGCATGTCGGCACGAATTCCCATGCCCTCGGATCCGTAAAAAGCCAGTGGTCTGATATAGGCAGCTTCAAGGCCGTTGGCCCGGATCACCTGTTTCTGTGCGTCATTGAGTGTGTCGGCATCATAGGGCATATCCATACCGAGAATGTGTGCTGATTGAAAAAACCGATTCGTGTGATCGTGCAGACGAAAAATAGCTGTCCCCTGTTCGCCCTGATAGGCTCGCACGCCTTCAAACACACCCAGCCCGTAATGCAGCGAATGTGTTAGCACGTGTACTTTGGCATCTCGCCACGGCACCATTTCGCCGTCCATCCAGATAGTGCCGTCGCGGTCTGAAAATGACATCAGGATTTCCCCAGTGTGTTGTGTTCTTTGAATCTGAACATCAAGCGCCCCTGTTTAGAGCACAAGTACGCCCCTGTCAACCAGTGATGTTCTGTCTAGAGTGGAATATTTTTGGTGTCCCGAAGCATCCAGCTAACCGCGAGCACAGCATCTCGCGCATAAGTCTCAAGACGAGATTGAATCTGCTCTGGGGTGATTTCGGGTCCCAATATACCGATTCCAACTGGTTTCATCGTTTCCAACTGAAGGTCGATAATTGATTTAATTACGGCCTGTGCCATAACGAGACCGTGCCCAGTTTCACCACGTTCAATAATGCCCAGTGTTACAGCACCGACAATAGCTGCTCGCTTTAACGCCTTTTTCAGGGCAAGCGGTTTTTCCATTGAGCCGGGGACCCAAATTGGCTCGTCCAGCTGTAGTCCTTCATGCATCGCAGTCTCGTGAGCCTGGGCCAGCATGATTTCTCCATAGGCTCGGTGAAATGAACCAATGATGACGGCGATGGTGGGTCCTTTGTGCATAACTGTAGAGCAGTGTGTGCAGGCTGAATCGAGAGGATAATTCTACCGCATGGTAGTCGGGGTACGGGTCGAATAAAGCGTTCGGAATGTTTTTGCTGTGATTCAGTCGACAGACAGATGTTGTTGCCAGAGTGATGTGATTCTGCCACGTTCCATGGCTAGCTGGTTCTGGTCGATCAATGGAGGCATCTCCTGGAGCTTGAGTCGGTTTTCTGTTGTCAAGTAGAGCGTAAGGATTTCCAATAGGGAAGACCCGGTGTCCGCATCAATCAGGCTTGCGTCGAGCAATGCCTTGATGATGGAATAATTGTCTCGATCAACCACGAGTTGAGGGTAATCTCGGGCCCAGTTCAGAACCCAGTACTGGACCAGGAATTCTATGTCGACCAACCCGCCTCGATCCAGTTTTAGATCGTACTGGCTTGTTGTGCTGCGGCAGTTAACGGCGATGGTTTGATCACGCATGTTGGCAATCGCCTGGGCGAGCGTGGTCGGTTGGCGAAACGTTAGCAGGATATCTTTTCGGATTGCTTCAAACCGCTCTTCCAATTGCGCATTTCCACAGATCATCCGGGCCCGAACGAGTGCTTGGTGCTCCCAGGTCCAGGCACTGTCCTGCAGATACCGTGCATAGGCATCCAATGGTGTAACTACCGTACCGGATCGCCCGTCGGGCCTAAGACGCAGATCGATCTCATAGAGATTTCCAGCCGGGGTTCGCACGGTAAGAATGTGGACCAGTCGTTGCACTAGCCGGCTCAGTCGGTAGCGGCGATCTGCGGCGGCTGACGCACTTATCGAAGATGGCTGGTCATAGACGAATATAATATCCAGGTCGGAGTTGTATCCCAACTCACCACTGCCGAGCTTCCCATACGCAATAATTCCCAGTTCGGCTGTGTCTATGTCCAGTAGCGACGGTATCAGAGTTTTGTGCGCGCTATCTAACGCCTGTTCCATCAGGGCTTCGGCCAACGCAGACAGTGCGTGGGACACGTCGTGCACACTGAGTAGCCCGGCAATATCAGCGGCACTGACACGAAGGTTATAACCCCAGCGGAATTCACGGAGCAGGTCCATATCCCGTTCGAGATCGGTACTGTTGGCATTGCCCAGTTTTTTAGTGATCTCCTGCGTAATAGCTGACCGCTTTTCAACCTCGAAATTTGTGATCGGATCCAATAGTTCGTCAAGGATAACCGGGTGTTGACCGATCCAGTTACTGATTGAACTTGATGCCGTTGTGAGTTGTACCAGCTGTCTAAGCGCGAGAGGATTTTCGGACAGCAGTGAGAGATAAGCGGAGCGTCGGCCGATTGTTTCGACGACCGATAACAGTCGGGTGAGCATGACTTCTGGTTCGCTGGACTGCACGCATTCCTCGAGGGCAAGCGGCAACAGTCGATCGAAGCGTTCACGGCCTTCACGCGAATAAGCGAGATAAAAACGGCTTGTGCGAACGTTTTCCAGCAACTGGATAATTTTGCCGGATTCCTTAAAGCCCGCTGCAGTCAACCTTTTGGCCGCTGCGTCGGTCGGCAGTTCACCTTGCCAGATATCGGCCAGATAGGTCGTATCTTTAGGGTCGAGGTCTGCAACAGGGGTGAATATGTCAACAAAAATCTGATGGATGCCTTCGGTTACTTGGCTGAGCCGAGAAAAAAGATGACTTTCAGAATCGAAGACCATGGCTGTGGCGATGCGTTGTTTCTCCACGGGGTCTTTTGGGATACGATGAGTCTGTTGATCGTCTAAGACCTGGAGACGGTGTTCGAGCCGACGTAGAAAATCGTAACCGGAGCGCAGTTGTTCAACACACTGGTGGTCTAGAATGTCCAACGATTCCAGAGCAGACAGGGCGGACCAGATACTTGGTGTTTGGAGCACCTGATGACGACCACCGTGGATGATCTGATGGCTCTGCACGATAAACTCGATTTCTCGTATGCCCCCTCGACCTAGCTTGATGTGGTCGGACATATCCTGGTGTTGAAGCTCTCGCTCAATCAGTGCTTTCATTGAACGGATCGCGTCAATGGCGCCGAAATCCAGGTACTTGCGATATATAAAGGGCCTGAGTGTTTTAAGTAACTGGGTACCGCCGAGTCGATCCCCGGCAACAGGTCTAGCCTTGATCAAGGCGTAACGTTCCCAGTCCCGTCCGTGTGTCAGGTAATAGTGATCCATCGCGTCGTAAGACAGTACGAGCGGCCCGCTGTCGCCATTGGGACGTAACCGCATGTCGGTGCGGTAGACGATGCCATCTGCTGTGGGCTCCTCCAGGATAGCGATCAGCACCTGACCCAGTTTGATAAAGAATTCCTGATTGCTGATCTTGCTCGGACCCAGTGTTTCGCCTGGTTCAGCATAGGCAAATATAAGATCGACATCAGAAGACAGGTTCAGTTCCCTGCCGCCGAGCTTACCAAGCCCAAATACCGTCAATGCGACGGGGAGACCAGTGTCATCCCCTATAGGTTGTCCGTAGCGATCTGCAACTTCGCGGTGAGCGCAGGCCAGCGCTATTTCGATGATGGCATCGGCGAGTTCCGACAGTGTGGCGACTACTTCCTCCAGTGTTGCCCACCCAGCAAGGTCGCGCCATCCGATTCGTGCGACTTCCCGGTGTCTTAAGCGACGCAGTTCCCTAGCCAGCTCGGTACGATGAACAATTCGTCTCCCGATCTCTTGCACAATAGTTGTTAGCTCGCCTGGGTGCCTTGGTTGCTCGACACCCGACGGACCACAGAATATTTGAAGCAGTCCCGGTTCCTGAGACAGAACGCGGGCGATAAAGTCACTGCAGGCGACGATTCGGGCCAATGCCTGTACGGCCTGTTGATTCGAATCATCTGGATTGACTTGGACCGCCGGGTTTTCAAGGTGGTCCAGTAGGGTTTCCAGGCGTGACAGTACTAAAGGCCGAAGAGTGGACGGCAGGCCAACAACACTATCTTTAACAATGTCTTTGGCCGTTGTCATTAGTTCCAAGGTATGGTCCTACACTTCGATAATGCGGATCTTTTTGAGGACTCAGAACTGTAGGCGATAGGCGTTAGGGTCAACAGACGGGACCCGTTCATCGATCATTTGCGCGATCATCTGCCCGGTGCCGGTTGCCATCGACATGCCCAGCATATTGTGACCGGCGGCAACATAGACATTGGACGCGATGGGACAACGATCGATACAGGGTAGCCCGTTTGGCGTCATCGAGCGCCATCCAACCCAGGTTTCCTCGATCATGTCGGCACAGGCTTCTTTAAGGCATTCATTGGCTCCGGTTCGAAGTAGTGTTACTCGACGTGGATCGATCCTCCGGTTGTAACCTGAAAATTCAAGTATCGATCCCAGTCGGTAACCACTCTTCCAGGGAGTTGCGACGATGCCGGAATCAACGAGGTTAAGGGGATAGTTTGGACAACGCTTGGGTCGGGGCATGGTCAGTGAGTACCCCTTGGCCGGTTGAATCGGTGGTGACCAGCCAAGCTGGTCGGAAAGCTGTGGGGTGAATGCGCCGGTCGCAAAAACAAAATGGTCTGCCACGATTTCGCCCTGTGTCGTGCGAGCAGCTGTGGGTCGGCCATCGTTAAACACAAGTTCTTGTAACGTTGTATTTTCCAGTATTTTGACATCTCGTTCGACCAATGAATCTCGCCAACTTTGAAGCAGTCGATCTGGCCTGAGATGAGCGTCTCCAGGAAAATGCCAGGCGCCGGCCAACCCGGGGCGCAGCGCCGGTTCCAAGGCCGATATGTTTTCGCCAAGATAAGACCGTGCGGCAACACCGTATTCGGTCTGCAAGAGTTTGACTGTGCTAGAAAACGAGGCGAACGTCTGGGGCAGCTTACACACATAAAGTGTCCCCGTGGTTTCCCAGTCGCAAGCCAGTCCGTATTCATTTATTAATTCGTCATAGAGTCGTCTAGATTGTTGTAACAGACTAAGTGCTGCGTGACCTGTCTTTATCATCTGATCTTCACGACAATTTCCGGCAAATCTGAATAGCCAGCGCCATAGATCGAAATCTACGCGGGGCGCTATAAAAAAAGGTGAACGTCGCCGAAAAAACGAACCCAACGTCTGACCAATCACGCCAGGTTCTGCTAGGGGTAAAAGGTGGCTCGGACAGATCACGCCACAGTTGCCGTGCGATGCCTCACCACCGACTCGACCCCGGTCTATCAGTGAGACTGAATAACCCCCTGCCTCGAGGTAATGGGCACAGGCTGTGCCAATAACGCCTCCGCCTATCACCAGAACGTGTTTTGTGTGATGGCTCAACTGGTTATACCCATACAGAAAGGATCCTCTGGATCTAGAATCAAAGTAGATTCGGCATTGATATGTGCACTGCCTGTAATCTTAGGTATTACCCGGTCTTGGTGCCACTTCCCCTCGGCTTCGAAGACACTGCCGACGATACTTTGTTGGCGCCAGGTCGTTCCTGGTGCGAGTTTGCCATCGGCCATCAAGCAGGCCAGTTTGGCGCTGGTGCCCGTACCACAAGGGGATCGGTCGTAGGCACCACCCGGGCAGAGTACAAAATTGCGACTGTCCGCTGGATCATCTGCCGGACCAAACAGTTCGATATGGTCGATCTCTCCGCCATCGTCTCCAGTAATTCCATCGCGAATTAGCGCCGCGCGAATCCGGTTGGCGATTTCACTGAGGCGCGGGATATGGTCAACCGTGACATGTTGCTGTGGGTCTTGCGCGAGAAAGAACCAGTTCCCACCCCAGGCAATGTCACCATAAATGGTGTCGCCACCATCAAGCTTAAGTTTGACGCACTGTCTGTAACGATAGCTTGGAACGTTTGTGACAGTGACTCGGTTGTTTTCCTGCAGGCAGATGCTGACATCGCCTACCGATGTTTCAATCAGATGGTTACCGGGAGCGATTCGGCCCAGGTGATGTAACGTGACTGCCAGACCAATGGTGCCGTGACCGCACATGTTGAGCACACCTACATTGTTAAAAAAGACGATTCCGGCGGTTGTCTCCGTTCTGGTTGGTTCACACAGAATGCCGCCAACCCAAACGTCGCTGCCTCGGGGTTCGTTGACAATGGCAGATCGAAATTGGTCATACTCATTTTGGAATATTTTCCGCCGACTGGCCATGTCACCTTTACCGAGATCCGGCCCTCCGGAGATCACAATCCTTGTAGGCTCACCACCTGTGTGGGAGTCAATTACGTTTACGCGTTGTAATTTCATCTTCAGGGTCACCTGCTACTGAGGAGTTTCCGGCATGACGCACACCGATGGTATCGAATACACTGGATGGCAGCTGAGATGAGATTATGCGGTCAGGCTACCCACAGTGTCAGTACTGTTTCGATGGTACGCACATTTAGGATGATCACCCAGTGTAATGAAAGATTTGTTTGACCTCGGAGCAAAAAAACGCCAGTTCGGTGTGGTGGGACACCCGGTAGAACACAGTAAATCTCCACAGATCCACCGACTTTTTGCGCAGCAGTGTGGACTCGAACTCGAATACATGGCGATTCAGCTTGATCGGGGAGGTTTCGTTCAGGGAGTACACAACCTGCAGGCAGGCGGTGTGTGCGGTCTCAACGTGACCCTTCCGTTCAAGGAAGAAGCAAGCCAGTTGTGTGATCATGTGAGTGATCGCGCTGAGATCGCTGCAGCGGTAAATACGCTTTGCTTTAGAGAAGAGGGTGATATTTATGGCGATAACACCGATGGTATCGGCCTAGTAATAGATGTCGAGGAAAACCTGGGACTGAGATTGCGCGGTCGAAGACTACTGCTTCTGGGTGCCGGTGGAGCAGCACGGGGTGTGCTTCAGCCTCTGCTGGAGGCCGGTCCTAAGCAACTAGTGATCGCAAATCGTACCGCGGAGAAAGCCCGCCAACTGGCGGTTGCGTTTGCAGGTTACGGCCCGGTCGAGGCAGTGGGGCTGGATCACCTTTCAGGTTGTCATTTTGACCTGGTGGTCAATGCCACTTCTGCGAGTCTTTCCGGCGAGACGCCGCCGCTGCCTGACGCGCTGTTTGCAGCTAATGCTCTGGCCTACGACATGATGTACGGTGATGAACCCACGGTATTTATGCAGTGGGCCAAGGATCACGGAGCGGAGCAAGTCAGCGATGGTTTGGGTATGCTGGTGGAACAGGCAGCAGCGTCGTTTTATCTCTGGAACGAAATCAAGCCCCAGACGGTAGAAGTCATCCGCTTGGTGCGACAGATGTAACGGCCACATTATTCAATGCCTAGTTAGAGTCTTTTCAATGAGCAGGTCCAGAAGGCGGTTTTATATAGGAAGGCTCAGGGAGCAAAGCCAGCCAACGCCTGTTCCACGATCGATCCTAGCGCCAGGACATGGTCTTGACGATCGTTAAGACAGGGAATGTAATGGAATTGTTCGCCACCTGAGCGCAGGAATATCTCCCGGTTCTGGATTTCGATTTCCTCGAGTGTTTCAAGACAGTCTGCAGAAAACCCCGGGCAGATCACGTCGACACTACGAACACCTTGGTTGGCGAGCTGTACCAGAATTTTATCGGTGTACGGTTGAAGCCAGACTGCACGACCGAAACGAGACTGAAAGGTTACCTGCCAGTCGTCTTGCGACAGCTTGAGTTTTTCAGCAAGCGCTGTGGCGGTAGCAAAGCACTGTTCGGCATAGGGGTCGCCGGCCTGCCGGTAGCGCTCTGGTGTGCCGTGAAAAGAAATCAGTAACTGCTCAGCCCTACCCTGCTTCGTCCAGTGCTCAGAAATCGACGCCGCCAGCGCATTGAGGTAACCCTCATTGAGGTGATAGTCACGAACGATATGCAGCGCTGGAAGGTTTCTCCAGCTTTTTACAACGTTGGCTACTGCATCATAGATCGATGCGGTAGTGGAAGACGAATACTGTGGATAAAGTGGCAGAATTAGGATCTGTTCTGTGCCCCGTTCAGCCAGATTATGCAGTGCGGAAACAATTGACGGGTTGCCATAACGCATGCCCAGCTCAAAATACAATGGTCGCTCGATTTTTTGCTGAAGATAATCCGAGATTAGATCGGTTTGACGTCTCGCAATTGTTAGAAGAGGCGATCCCTCGGGTGACCAGATTTTTTGATAGGCGGTGGCACTGCGTTTTGGTCTAAACCGGAGAATAATGCCGTGAAGTATTGGACACCAGATCATTCGATGTAGTTCTACCACACGATGATCATGTAGAAATTGAGCTAAAAATTTACGTACGGCGGGTGAATCTGGAGCGTCAGGTGTTCCCAGGTTAGCAAGAATGATGCCTATGCTGCGGTTGCGATCAGAGTCAATCCCAGTTTGGTAGCGCATCGGGTCAAACTCCTAGAATTGATTAGCGTTACTTGTCCGGTTGACATCGAAGCGACTCACGCTGCAATAGTCTAAATCGCACGCTGATAGTTGTATGTTACCCAAGACTCGTTTGCAGTGTGTGTCATCATATTGCAATGAGTATCGCCTCCCTGCTGTGAAAATTGTGTTAACGAGATTTCATCTGTGATGGTTCACGGTCGAGTCAGGCTCGAATCGAGTGTGAAATCCAATGATATCGAAATCCAATAACGATCGCGCTACGTAATGATGTTATAACAAGGGATAATGAATCTGTAGTTATTTCGGCAACTTAATTTGGAGCCTTCGGCTAGGGAGTAAGATTATGCACTGGTTCGTGCTGGGAATTATCGGGCTTACGCTTGTCGTCTCAGCAAGTCGTTATCCTCGACTGGCGTTTACTTTGCTGGTTGTACTTCTCGCAGTCGCAGTCATTATCTACCAGTTGAATTTAAAAAATGACGAACGTTCCGACTCGCTGATTTCGGATTCAGAGGTCGAACTATCCCAAGTGATCATGACTCCAGGTTACGCGGGTAGTTACGACATGAAAGGCATTCTACGCAATGACTCGCTAGTTTCTTCTATAGTCGAGGTTGTAGTACAAATTGAGATGCTGGATTGCCCAACTCAGGGTAAAACAGATCGGGGCAACTGTAACGGATTGGGGTGGGTGACGGCCAGGATCACTAAGAATGTACCACCCGGACAGAAACAGGAGTTTAATACCAACCTGTCATTTCCTCCATCCGAAGATTCGGGCTATATCACCTGGGATTACCAGATCTCGCAGGTCATCGGGCGACCACACCGGCGTTAATCGCTCCATAGATTCCGGTCGTTTTCTAGCCAGCAGGCGAGAAAACTACCCCAAAAACACAAAAGAGGCGACGGCCGGAGCCATCGCCTCTTTCGAGATAGGAACGTCTGCCTAACGGTTGATTAACGTCACTGTTACGCGTTCTTAGCGCCTTTTCTTAGCTGCTTTTTTCTTAGTTGCTTTTTTCTTAGTTGCTTTTTTCTTAGTTGCTTTTTTCTTGGATGCTGCTTTTTTCTTAGTTGCTTTTTTCTTGGATGCTGCTCGTTTCTTCGTGGCTTTTTTCTTTGCTGCCATAGTTAATTTCCTCTGCTAGGGTTGATGTGAGGTGAGCTATTGACTGCCAGTTGTTAATTGGAACGATATGTTTAAATTTATAACGTTAAAGCTCTCATTTAATTTTTCGAGATAGTTTTACCGTTAAACATTTCGTTCTCACAAACGCGGAGTAACAAAACACAGTTGCTCCTAAAGCGCGAACTATAGTCAGGCAAAAACAAATGTCAAGCGATAGCCACTTTAATTAAATGATGTGTAATTAATGTTGAGGTATGTTTTTAGGTGAGTGAAGTAGTTTTATTTATTCTTACTGAGTAGTAATCAGCAATTGTTTTGTCAAACAACATCTCGAAAGTGTTGCACGATGGCGTTAAAAACTACCGCTAATCTAGCTAAGAAAGACCGATCAATTTGAGTCATTGGGCGTAATAATTGATTAGTTGCGTTGGTTTAGATAAGGCAAAATAAGTTTTAGTGTACGGTCAGTGGCACCGGTGTTTTCAGATACCATGCGTATACCGTTTTCACCGGTTGTTGCGCGAAGATCGGCATCGCGTAACAGAGTGCACACCTGCGCTTTAAGCGACTCAGAACCATCAATCTGAAACCCAGCCTGACGAGCGAGCGCAAGCTGGCTGATCTCAGAAAAATTGCGCATATAAGGCCCAAATATAACGGGCACACCTACCGCGCAGGGTTCCAAAATATTATGACCACCGATTCCTTTTATACGAATCAAACTGCCTCCGACGATGGCAATGTCGGCAGCGGCATAAAGCATTGCAAGTTCACCCATGGTATCCGCAATCTGAACAGACACAGAGTCTGGAATAGGGCCATGCTGCTGGCTGCGTCGTGCCATGTTAAATCCGGATCGAACGGTCAGTCGGGCAACTTGATCAAAACGTTCCGGATGTCGGGGTGCCAAGACCAGTAGCGTCTGTGGAAACTGTTCGGACAGGTCCTTGAGCAGGCCTAAAAGCAGTGATTCTTCACCATCGTGAGTGCTGCCGCAAACGATCACGGAACGGTCGCGTCCCCAATTTCGCCGCACAGCTTCTGCGACCTCTCGCAGACTGAGCGGTAAGTTGGTCTCGAATTTCATGCTGCCGGTTCGGGTTACTCTATTCGGGGAGACGCCCAGATCGATCAGCCGCTGTCGGTCACTATCGGATTGGACACCGAATTCAGATACCTTGGTCAGAGCCAGCCCGATTACTGGAAAAACACGCGCATAGCCCCGGCGTGACTTTTCTGACATGCGGACATTCGTCATTAAGACTTTCGTTCCCATGCGATCGCACTGAGTAATTATGTTTGGCCAGATTTCCGTCTCCATCAGAATCAGAACGTCAGGTGATGTCCTTTGTAGGAAGCGCGTTACGGCAAACGGATAATCATATGGCGCATAACAGTGGGTTACTTGTTGATCGATCGTTGAGCGTACCCTTTCCGATCCAGTAGGGGTCATCGTTGTGACCAAAATCCGGCAGTCTGGCCGAGCACTGAGAAGATTGGTAATAAGCGGAGTGGCTGCATTAACTTCCCCAACAGACACAGCATGAATCCAGACATTGAATCGGTCGGGATAATTCGGGCCGTACCCAAAACGCTCTGCCCAGCGGTCGCGGTAGGCGGAGCTGTAGAATCCTTTGACGACCAATCGTAGCAGTACGATAGGTAACAGCAACCAAAGCAGCAGGGTATAGAGACGTCTAGCCAATGGGTTTAGTTGTTCTCGATCAGTTCATGAATCATCTTCGAGCCAGTCTCTGGGTCGAAGGAATTGAAGGTAAAGTGCTTCTTCAGAAGAACCTGGGGTAGGTTTCCAGTTGTATCGCCACGACACTTCGGGCGGCAGCGACATCAAAATTGATTCCGTACGACCACCACTTTGTAGACCAAATAATGTGCCGCGATCATAAACTAGATTGAATTCCACGTATCGACCTCGCCGATAGCGCTGAAACTCGAGTTCATTCGTGCCGTAGGGGGTTGCACACCGCCGCTCTACAATTGGGAGGTAAGCCGGCAGAAAATGTTCACCGATACTACGGGTCACTCCAAAGGAATTTTCAAAGCCACCTTCATTGAAGTCGTCAAAAAACAATCCACCAATGCCGCGCTGTTCTCCGCGGTGTTTCAGAACAAAGTATTCGTCACACCACTTTTTCATGCGAGGATAAAGGTCCTCACCAAAAGGTCTTAAGGCCTCCCATGCAGTGCGATGCCAGTGAATAGCATCTTCCTCAAATCCGTAGTAAGGGGTGAGGTCGAAACCACCACCAAACCACCAGACCCCATCTTTCTCACCGGTTGATGCTGTGAAAAAACGAACATTCATATGGGCTGTTGGTACATAGGGATTGAGTGGATGAATCACCAGGGAGACGCCCATGGCTTCATATTTGCAACCAGCCAGGGTGGGTCTATGGACTGTTGCGGCCGTTGGCAGTCGGTCTCCCCTAACATGGGAGAAGTTAACACCTACCTGCTCAAAAAGCGCTCCCTGGCGCAGAATTCGGGTGCGTCCGCCACCCCCTTTGTGGTGTGTCCAGGTGTCTTCTGTGAATAACGCCTTGCCGTCGGTGTGTTCTAGTGCCGAGCAGATCTGATCCTGCAGAGTTCTGAAAAATTCTCGAACTTCCTCACTAGTAGAAGTAGTCATAGTGGGGGTTTAGATCAAAGCCGTCTGTTTCAGTTTCCACCGCGGACAAGCTGGCCAGTACGGGCATCGCGGATCTCGCTCGGTGAATTTGCCCGACCTACTGGGCCATCAATTATCCAATCTATGTCATCACCAAATTCAAACCGGACTTGTCTGGCGGTACGTAGTGGAGGCTGATTCTTTCTATTTGCGCTGGTGGATACGATCGCAGACCGACTTTGTCGACACAGTACCATTGCCAGTGGGTGGTCAGTGAGTCGTACCGCGAGGGTATCGTATTGACCGCGCAGCCAACGGGGGGTAGCGGTTAAAGCCGGCAGTAACCAGGTGTGTGGTCCAGGCCAGCTGGCGAGCGGTGCTGTGAGTGAACTGCTGTCGGAACAATCAATAAGCCGTCCCAGCCGGCGAACATCGTCTGCGATCACGATCAGCCCTTTGGTCCAACTCCGGTGCTTTAGTGTCAGTATCCGCCGGACGGCGGTTTCGTTGAGCGGGTCGCAGCCCAACCCAAAGCAGAATTCGGTCGGGTAAGCAATTATCCCGCCTGCCGCACAAACTTCGACTGCTTTTTCAATCTGGCGCCGAAAGGACATTTTGTTTATCCAGGTTTGTTTGCAACTTGTGATCTTTATCTCGAACGAGTTGGGCGTTTGCTTCCCTCTCGGCTCTAAGTCTTTCCGCCAGTTCGGCGTCACTGATTGCAAGTATTTGTGCGGACAGATAAGCGGCATTTTTTGCCCCTGCTTTGCCGATGGCGACACAGGCGACCGGTATTCCCCCAGGCATCTGGACAGTGGACAGCAGTGCATCATGCCCGTTGAGTGGTCCAGCGTCCATGGGGATTCCGATGACAGGTTTTAGTGTATGGGCAGCAACTGTTCCAGCTAGGTGTGCTGCCAGACCCGCCGCTGCAACAAATACGGTACAGCCTCTTTCCTCAGCGTCACGCACATAACGACGGGTGTCATCGGGCGTACGGTGGGCAGAAGTAATCTTTACTTCAAAAGGTATTGCCAGGGCGCTCAAGGTATCAAGAGTAGATTGTACGGTTGAGAGGTCGGAATCGGATCCCATCAAGACCGAGACAAATTTTTTGCTCATATCAATTCTCCTTACTTGTGTTCGGTTTTTTGCCGGGCTAGCGCACGGTGGCCAATATCCGCACGCCAGAAAGACCCTGGCCAGTGTATCGACTTTATTGTGCTATAGACCAAGTCGCGGGCTGATTCAATATCAGAACCGAGCCCTGTTACGCACAGTACGCGACCACCGCTGGTAAGTACCTGTCCATCTCGATCATGGGTGCCTGCATGAAAGACCTTGACGGTGTCTTTCTCTGGCGTATCGAGCCCGTCGATGGGCAGACCGATGTCGTAGCAATCCGGATATCCAGCCGATGCCATCACTACGCCCAGAGAACAGCGCTTGTCCCAGACGACGTCGATGTCTGCAATATGACCGTCGAGTACCGCGTCGCACAGGGTTGCAAGATCCGAATTTAGTCGCATAAGTATCGGTTGGGTTTCAGGATCACCGAGGCGGCAGTTGAATTCAAGTACCCGTGGTACGTTATCTTCGCCAATCATCAGGCCAGCATAAAGAAAACCGGTGTAAGGAATTCCTTCGCTAGCCAGGCCATTGACGGTTGGTTCTATGACCTGCTTGAGAATGCGCTGATCAAGTGACGGGTCAACGATCGGTGCCGGTGAATAAGCCCCCATTCCGCCGGTGTTGGGTCCCTGATCACCGTCATCTCGAGCCTTGTGGTCCTGGGAGGTTGCCAGGGGCAGCACCTCTTTCCCGGAGACTAGACAGATATAGCTGACTTCCTCTCCACTCAAGAATTGCTCGATGACCACCTGATTGCCGGCGTCGCCAAAGCGCTGCTCTTCCAAAATCTGCGTAATAGCTTGCTTTGCTTCCTTGAGTTCGTGAGTGATGATGACGCCTTTGCCAGCAGCCAAACCGTCGGCTTTGATGACAAAAGGCGGTTCATTTGACTCAAGCCAGGCGTAAGCTTTTCTTGACTCGCTGAACACTTGGTGTTCGGCAGTCGGTATGTTGTGGCGCTGCAGAAAATCCTTGGCGAAAGATTTAGACCCTTCAAGCTGGGCAGCTTTACCGCTAGGTCCCAGACAGCGCAACCCTTTTTCGGTAAAACGGTCAACGATACCTTCTACAAGTGGTCCTTCGGGACCGATGACGGTCAAATTAATGCCTTCAAGTTGGGCAAATTCACAAAGCCGATCGGTATCGTCAGCCGCTATAGCGATGTTTTCCACGCCGTTTTCGTGCGCCGTGCCCGCATTTCCTGGGGCAACAAATACCGTGTTTATACGGTCGGATTGTGCAAGCTTCCAGGCCAGTGCGTGTTCCCTACCCCCACTGCCGACTACCAGTACTTTTGCCATCGTGTTCAATGCCGAAAGTGACGCATGCCCGTGAATACCATTGCAAGCCCGTGTTCGTCCGCAGCTGCAATGACTTCGTCGTCGCGGACTGAGCCGCCGGGTTCAATAACGGCACTGATTCCGGCTGCCGCGGCTGAGTCAATACCGTCTCTGAATGGGAAAAAAGCGTCCGATGCCATGACGGCACCCGCGGGGTTCAGATTCTCGTCCGCTGCTTTGATGCCGGCTATTTTGGCTGAATAAACACGGCTCATCTGCCCAGCCCCGATTCCGATTGTTCGTTGATCAGCGGCGTATACAATCGCATTTGATTTAACGAATTTGGCCACTGTCCAGGCAAACTGCAGGTCGCGAAATTGTTCGGGAGTCGGTTCCCGCCGGGTCACGACCTTAAGATCGTCGACTGACACCTGTCCTTGATCTTGTTCTTGAACCAGAAGACCGCCGCCAACGCGTTTGAAGTGGTGCTGTTCAAAGGCTTCACTTGCGATAATGTCTGTTAGCAGAACGCGTATGCCCGTTTTTGCTGCGAGCACTTCAGCCGCCTGTTCGCTTTGGGTGGGCGCGATGATGACTTCTACGAACTGTCGGTCGAGTATTTGTTGGGCGGTAGAGGCATCAAGCTCTCGGTTGAACGCAATAATGCCGCCAAAAGCGGAGGTGGGGTCAGTCGCATAAGCCATCTGATAAGCATCGAGCAAGGTGTCGGCGCAGGCCACACCACAGGGATTAGCATGTTTGACGATAACGCAGGTGGCTGTATCAAAAGCCGCGACACATTCAAGTGCTGCGTCGGCATCCGCAACATTATTGAAAGACAGTGGTTTACCTTGGGTCTGATGAGCTGTTGCTAAAGTGCCAGGGGCGGGCGATGCTTCCCGATAAAAGGCCGCAATTTGGTGGGGATTTTCACCGTAGCGCAGGCCGCTGGCTTTCTGGAACTGTAGATTTAGTGTCCGTGGTAAACCTTTATTTTCATCGCTGTCCGTCAGGTAATTGGATATCAATCCATCGTAACGGGCGGTGTGACTGAAAGCATCTGCTGCCAAGCGTTTGCGGGTTGCCGTTGAGACGCCACCATTGGCGCTGAGCTCTGTGAGAATGCAGTCGTAGTCATTGCTGTCGACGATTACTGTAACGTCCGCATGGTTCTTGGCCGCGGCTCGCAGCAACGCCGGCCCGCCAATGTCGATATTTTCGATTGCTCGTTCGGCGGAGCAGTCCGGTTGTGCGATTGTCTGTTCAAACGGATAAAGGTTAACAGCCACAAGATCTATGGGCAGTATTCCTGCTTTTGCCATGTTGCCTTCGTCAGTACCGCGTCGAGCCAGAATGCCGCCGTGTATTTTCGGATGCAGGGTCTTTACACGCCCAGCCATCATTTCAGGAAAACCTGTGTAATCAGAAACTTCGATAACGTCGATGTTGTGTTCCTGCAGTAATCGGGCTGTACCACCGGTTGAGAGGATGTCAACCTGGAGCTCCCGAAGCGTACGTGCAAAGGCTACGACACCTGTTTTATCCGAGACGCTGATGAGCGCACGTTTTACGGGCGCAAAGCGTTCCGTTGCCATGGTGTTTTTCCCAAGGTCAAAGTTGCGGCAGTAATAATCCAGCGCAGCGGCACAGCAGAGTTCATCTGATCAGTTGGTAGAACTTAAGTTTCTTACGTAAGGTGTTGCGGTTGATGCCCAGAACCTCAGCGGCACGAGACTGATTTCCGTTGGTTTGCTGCATAACGACTTCAAGCAGAGGGCGCTCGACTTCCCGCAGAACCATATCGTAAACCGAAGCCGGCTGCGCACCATTCAACTCTCTGAAATAACGTTCTATAGACTGCTTGACGTGGTGGTTAAGTGGTTTGCCTTCAGAAGTATCTACATGCTCAGTGATCCCTACCCCTCCGGGCCAATCAAATGGCGCCTGACAAACTCGATCTGTTCATCAGGTTTGTCGATTAGATTAAAGCGTCTGCGAAACACTTGAACGTTTCCTATTGCCGAGGTGTACCAGGACACATGTTTACGTGCAATCCGGACACCGTTGACGTTTCCGTAGAGCAAGTACAACTCGCTCAGGTGCGTCAGAAGGGTATCACGTTTGCTGATTGGATGCGGGTCTCCCGGATCGATTCCACAGTTCAAATAGTTGGCTATGCGACCGAACAACCAGGGTTGTCCCTGCGCTGCTCTGCCAATCATGATTCCATCAGCTTGGGTATATTCCAGCACTCGCTTCGCTTTTTGTGGCGAATCAATGTCACCGTTGGCGATGACGGGGATTCCTACTTCCCTTTTTATTTGCTTGATGGTCTGATATTCGACTGGACCATGAAATTTGCACTGCCGAGTACGACCGTGTACTGACAGCCCGCTTATGCCCGCCGATTCTGCGATCTTTGCGATTCGAACCCCGTTGCGTTGATCTGGGTCCCACCCCGTTCGAATCTTTAGTGTGACTGGCACATCAACTGCTGAAACCACAGCGTCCAAGATTTGGCCCACCAGAATTTCATGCCGTAACAAGGCGGAGCCGACCCTGCGATTGCACACTTTCTTGGATGGGCAACCCATATTGATATCGATGATATTGGCGCCACGATCTACATTGAACTTCGCAGCTTCAGCCATCTGTAACGGGTCCGCTCCGAGCAGCTGAATACTAATAGGGCCTGTTTCACCGCTGTGATCAATTCGTCGCAAACTCTCGGACGAGTGACGAAGTGCGGGGTTTGCACTAATCATTTCACTCACAGCCAGTGCAGCACCGTGGATGCGGGCGAGTCGACGGTACGGTCGGTCACTCACGCCGGCCATGGGTGCAGCTAATACGCTGCCCTGTAGCCTGACCCGGCCGAGTTGAATACTGGAATCCGTCATTGATATCTAGCTGAAAATTGACTTAGCTACTGACTATCCTAGCCTCGAAACCTACTGCATTATCTTCGGGCTGGGCTAGGTTTACGACCACGACCACATCAGCCCCGGGTGGCACTTTTTTATCGAGGTCGTCTATTGTGAGAAACGATTTTGGTGAATATGTACGACGGCCGACAATACGGCCATTTCGGTCACTCAAGGCCAGTTCAATCGCGGGGTAGGTTCGATGTTGTGTGCTGCGGTTAAGCAGGCGAACTTTAACGATCACAACACCGGGTATATCCGGATGCAGATCAACCTTGGTTTCGATCACGCGGAATACAGGACCCGACAGCGGTAGCGGTATGCTGCAATTGAAGTTTTTGCAGACTTGAACCAAGTAGGGTCGGGCAGCTGGAATAGCAGCGAGTTGGTCGAATAACACGTAGCGTGCCTGTAGAAACAATGCCAAAACAGCAACCACTGACGCGCTGAACCAGATCAGATTTCTGGATGTTGCTGGGGCTGGATGTACAGTCTGCGAATGACCATGGCTGAGAGTGGCTGTGTTAGTTGATGCGCTGTCGAAGTCGCGGGCGCTATCAGTTAGACCGAGTCTGGGCTCAGTTTGATAGGTTGTTGAATGGAAATCGGACACTTTCTGATTTCCAGTTGGGCCGAAACCTCGCTCGCCGCGAAGTACCCTTTTTATCTCATCCAGACTTTCTGTTTCAGTTGCCGGCAGTTGCAATTCATCGAGGTGTTCTGTCTCTAGATCAAATAATCGCGGTCGCGGGTCCACTTTGGACTGGTCAAAATCAGAATTTTGGTCTGCTGATGTACCGGCAGTTGATTGATTCTGTAACGACCGGGCTTGTGTCGGGTTTGGAATCTGTTCTACCAGGTTCCATGCTGCGTTGAATACTGTATCGCACTCACCGCATTGAACAAGACCTGCCCCAGCAGCCAGGGTATCCGCCGTTACTGATAGGATGCCCTTGCAACCGTTACAGCGAGTTTCAAGCAAAGTCTGTTCGTTATACGTCATGTTTGATGGGCCTACATGTTGTGCGCGTACCGATAAGCAAAATCCATTCGTCTGCCGGCACGGTATCAAAAGTATAGCCCGGACCGAATGCGGCACATACAGTTTCAGCCTGAGCGCCCAGAACTCCGCTGAGTAACACCATCCCATCGGCTGCGAGCAGTGAATTCAGCCGTGGTGCCAGTTCGATCAGCGTGTGAGCCAGTATGTTGGCGATGACGATGTCAAAGATCATCGGGCTCACAATTTGTTCGGGCGTCTCGACCGTCAGTTGGTCGCCGATCTCGTTGTTCAGGCCATTCTGCAGAGTGGTGCTCAAGGCCTTAGGGTCGATGTCTGTGGCTGTTGCTCGCAAAGCACCCAACTTCAGTGCCGCTATTGCCAGTATTCCCGATCCGCAGCCCCAATCAAGTACCGTATGCTCGCTGAGGTCAATTTTGTTTAATTGCCTGAGGCAAAGCGCAGTGGTGGGATGTGTACCAGTCCCAAAAGCCAGACCTGGGTCAATTATGATATTGACAGCGGTAGGGACCGGCGGTTGACACCAGCTTGGACAGATCCATAGATCACCTTCGACATTGACTGGTTTGAATTGATCTCGGCTAACCCGTTCCCAGTTACGGTCCGCTAAGATTTGACAATTGATCCCGGTGTGTCCGCCACTGGCGTCATGAAGGTAATTACAGATAGTCTTTTGGTCGGCGTCTGGCGGGAAAAGACCGCTGACATTTTCTGTTGACCAGCCCTGAAAATCGGATAATGCAGTGTCAAAACGCGCGCTGCCCCCGGCATGCTGCCGTGACACTGCCACAGCACCGAGGCCGTCCATTGCTTCAGTGATCCGCTGAACGGCGGGTTGTTCAACGGTAATGCTGATTTGCAGCCAATAATCCACAGGAGACAGAATGCCAACGGAGCCTGTTATGCGACCGGCCAGGTCAGCTTCGCCGGTTCCTTTCGATGTAGTGGATATCCATCGGTTGCCGTACAAAGGCCGAATCAGTTACCAGGCGTTGTTGAAGTGGAATATTGGTCTTAATGCCGTCGATCACCATCTCCTCAAGAGCGCCACTCATTCTGGTTAATGCCTGTGTACGGTTCTCGCCGTGGGTAATGACTTTGGCGATCATGGAATCATAGTAAGGTGGTACGGTGTAGTTGTTATAAATATGAGAGTCCACCCGGATACCAGGTCCGCCCGGTTGGTGGTACTGAGTGATTGTGCCTGGTGATGGCAGAAACGTGTCCGGGTCTTCCGCATTGATGCGGCACTCAACAGCGTGCCCCCTGAAAATGATGTCCGCCTGAGTATGTTCAAGTGGCTGACCTGCCGCCACCTGCATCTGTTCTCTGACAATATCAATCCCGGTAATCGCTTCGGTTACTGGATGTTCGACCTGGATACGTGTATTCATCTCAATGAAAAAGAACTCACCGTTGTCATAAAGAAATTCGAGGGTACCGACTCCTCGATAGTTCAGGACGTGGCAGGCGTCTATACAGCATTGAGTCATCTTTGCCCGCAACTTCGGATCAATGCCTGGGGCAGGTGCTTCTTCTATGATCTTTTGGTGTCTACGCTGCATTGAGCAATCCCGATCTCCAAGATGGATCACATGTCCGTGCGTGTCTGCGAGTACTTGGAACTCAATATGACGAGGACGTTCCAGATAACGTTCCAGGTAAACTGTGGCATCTCCGAAGGATGCTTGTGCTTCGTTACGGGTCAGTTGCCAGGCATTGAGTAGCGCGGCTTCAGTGTGGGCAACCCGCATCCCCTTGCCACCGCCGCCCGACGCGGCTTTGATAATGACGGGATAACCGATTTCCGCAGCAATTTTCGCGACTGCCGTATTGTCGTTTGGCAATGGGCCGTTCGAACCTGGCACGCAGGGTACACCGGCTTTTTGCATCTGCTCAATAGCCGCAATTTTGTTCCCCATCACACGGATTGTGTCTGCTGAAGGACCCACAAATATAAATCCGCTCTGTTCGACCCGTTCGGCGAAATCAGCGTTTTCTGCAAGAAATCCATAACCTGGATGGATCGCAACAGCATCTGTTACTTCAGCTGCGGCAATCACAGCCGGAATATTCAGGTAGCTGTCTGTGCTTGCCGCCGGACCGATACACACGGATTCATCAGCCAGGCGTACGTATTGTGTATCCCGATCCGCTTCGGAATACAGTGCAACAGTACGAATTCCGAGCTCACGGCATGTTCTAAGAATTCGCAGCGCAATCTCACCGCGATTGGCGATCACCAATTTATCAATCATCAGACACCGGTCAGGAAGATAAAGATTCAATCAGGAAAAGAGGCTCACCAAATTCAACCGGGTCGCCGCTGTGCTTGAAAATCTTGCAGACGATGCCGGCGCTTTCAGTATCGACCGGATTAAAAATTTTCATCGCCTCAATAACACATAACGTATCCCCCACGCTTACCTCGGTTCCCAGTTTGACATAGGCTGGGGTGTCAGGATTTGGTGAGGCGTAATAGGTCCCTACCATGGGTGAAACCACGGACACTTGATCCGCTGGAAAGCTCACGCTAGCCGCGCGGTCATCCAATGAGGGTTCGGCGACTGTGCTTAGTGGCGCGGGTGGTATGGCCTGAGTTGGTACCGAGTACACTTGGGTTCCGTTATTGCTGCGACTCAGACGAATCGATTCCTCACCCTCACTGATCTCAATTTCAGTCAATTCAGACTCTTCAAGCAGCTCAATGAGTTTTTTAACTTTGCGGATATCCATCAGTTGTTGCCCGGTGTTCAGTGCCCGGATTCAAGGTGTGCAATGGCAGCGTCAAGAGCAAACTCGTAACTCATGGCACCGAAACCCGCGATAACCCCTAGCGCAATATCAGAAAAGTAAGAATGGCGGCGGAAACTCTCTCGGGCGTGGACGTTCGACAGATGCACTTCGATGAACGGTATCGCCACCCCTGCGAGTGCGTCACGTAAAGCCACACTGGTATGCGTAAAGCCCGCGGGGTTGATCACGATAAATTCGGTGCCATCTGTCGCTGCTGCATGAACTTGTTCGATTAGTTCGTGTTCCGCGTTCGATTGGAAGCTCGTCAGCTGAAAACCTTTGCTGGCAGCGGTTTGAGATGCCAGCTGGTTGATATCAGCCAACGTCTGGTGACCATAAAGTGAAGGCTCACGAGTGCCCAGTAAGTTCAGGTTGGGGCCGTGCAGTAGCAGGATGTGTCTCACGGGAGGAAGACCTTAAGGATTAACTGAGGTGTCCATTGTGCACGAAGCTATCTAGTCTGTCTAGTTCGGTGATTTTTAGGTCATATAGGTACAAATCTCTTCAATTTCGACGAACTTAGGCGATGACTTAGAGGAGGCGTGTTAACCAGTTCGAGAGTTCAGCCGCTTGTAGTTCGCCCGTTTTTCGGTAGCGGAGCACACCGGTCCGGTCAAACACTAAAGTAAAGGGCAGTTGTCCAGCACTGCCGTAGCGCTGCATGAGTTCGGGACCTGCGGTTAGGCCGATCAATGAGACATAGTTCAGGCCCACTTCATCCTCGAACCGGCGAACGGACTCGGCATCATCAACCGCAATACCCACGATCTGAATCTCGTGCGCATGTCGTGCCTGCATTGCGATCAGTAAGGGGATTTCAGTTCGGCAAGGTGCGCACCAGGTGGCCCAGAAATTAATCAGTACCACTTTGTTGTCGATCACTCGCGTTGACCATTCCTCTCCCGTACTGGTAGGCAGGTCAAACGAAATAATGGTGTCAGCCCCGGCGCTGATGTCAGCGACAGAAGGCGAACGCAGTTGACTTAACCAGTACCCGCCAGCCGCCACCACCACCAATGCAAGCAGGGTGTAGACTGCCAAGGTTTTCCTTGAGTTTCCCACTAGGCGGTCATTCTCTAAGGCTCTTGAGCAGAGAGAGGAAACGGTTCGGGCCAAGGTAGCCGTAGAGGCGTTTTGCCAACAGTTCTTGACCTTGTGCGTCGAAAAACAGCAGCGCTGGGGGACCATATACGCCATAGCGTTGCTTGATGGTTTTACCAACTGGATCTGAGGGATCGGTGACGTCCAGTTTGAGCAAACGGAATTGGGTCAGGTCTGTGCGTACCTGCGGATCGTTAAATGTTGTTTTTTCCATGCGCAGGCAATCAGTGCACCAGTCTGCATAAAAGTCCAGAATCACAGATTGCTCATCTGAGCGGGCGTCAGATAGCAGCTGTTCAAATTCGGCCACGCTGGTCACCTTGTAAAATTGAGGTTGGCCTTTTACGGACATAGCGTCGTTCAATACGTCCTCGCTAAACAGCGCTAAGCTGACGGGCTGCAGGATATTACGACCACCGTTCAAGCCGCCGAACATTGCCAACATTCCCCAGATGATGCAAAGGGTACCCAAAGCATTCCAGGCGTAGCGCCACTTCAGCATAGGGGCCTGGCTTTTAACGAGATAGATGCCAAACATGATTAAGAGCACTGCCCACAACAGTAAAACAGGTACAGCAGGGATGGTGCCAAGAAGATAAATGGCAACACCAATCAGCATCACACCAAACAGATGTTTCACTCGATCCATCCAGGCGCCAGTTCGCGGCAGTAAGATACCTGCACCGAAGCCGATGGCAATGAGAACCACGCCCATACCCAACGCCATAGAAAACATCAGCCCAGCACCCAGATAGGGGTCACCATGGAATATTGCGATGCTCAGTACAGAAATCAGCAGCGGTGACACACAAGCACCGACTACCAGTGCGGATACTGCACCAAGAAGAAAAATCATGCCAAACGAGCCGGCACTCAAACTGGTCGTACGCGCGGTCAGAATTGACTGTACAAAGGCAGGCATTTGAATTTCATAGAGGCCAAACATAGACAATGCCATCAGTGTGAGGATGATACTGATCAAGCCAATTGCCCAAATGTTCTGAAAATAGGCTTGCAGTTGCTCTCCGGTCGCGCCTGCCACAGCACCGATTGCAGCATAAGTCGCGGCCGTCCCCAGTACATAGGCCAATGAAATCGCCCCGCCCCGGAGGCGACTGGAAGTGCCGCCTTGACCGACGATGATGCTGGAAAGAATCGGAATTAAGGGCAGTACACACGGCGTAAAGGTTAGCAGTAACCCCGTGACGAAAGCGGCACCGAAAAAAGCAATGAGGTTGCGGGCTGATAATGCCTCATCAGCTTGGCCCTTAGTCTTGGTGTTCACGAAGCTGGGGAATTCAATCTTGCGGATTGTGTTCATGGGCGCATAGCAAATGCCCTTTTCGGCACAGCCCTGGAAATTGACGGACACGCTGAGCGTGTCAGCCATCGGATTATTTCTCTCAATGGGCACAATGATGCTACGGCTAATGAGGTAAACATCAACAGCACCAAAATAGGGGTCCTGTTTTACAGTGCCTGGCGGCAGGTCGAATGCGCGAACCTGTGCTTTACCTTGCACAACCTGAAAAGCGATTTTGTCACGATATAGGTAGTATCCTGGTGCGATCTTGAAATGTGCTGCCAGAGCGTTTTCGCCAACGATCTCGATCTCCACCTGAAAAGCATCCTCGGGATCGAGAAATTTCTGGACATCACCAGCGGTGGTGCCCAGCAATGTCTGCAATTCAGTCACGCTGCCACCAGTACTGGATGACTCCGAACTCGTCTTGACTGAACCAGAGCGCTGATCATTGCTTAATGACGACGTCGTGACGGGTACGACTATTTGGACACGTTGTGTAATCGGTGGATAACAAACGCCGACCGGTTTGTTACAGCCTTGACCTGCCGCGAACAGGACCAATGGACCCCCGACAAAGTGATCTCTATCCAACGGCAGAGTGATGCGAACTGAATCTGTATAAGTCTCGACCTCGCCAAAATACTCATCGTGTTTGATGGTCCCGGCAGGATATCTGGCGTCACCTAAAACGGCTTGAACAGGTTCAGCTGTAAAGCCAAACTTACTGCGATACATGTAGTAACCCTCAGCGATCGTCCATACGGCCTCGATCGTATTCGGGTTGACCACCGAGGCGTGGAACTTGAATGCTTCTTCAGCTGGAAGGAGATTGCTGTCCTGCTGGGCTACCCCATTTAATGGGGATAGCATTACTGATAACAGCAGGAGCAGGGCGGTTATCGGTTTCATGAGCAAATCGAGACAATCGCGTTGAGTTATTACGCTGTACAAATCATCTTGGAGCGGTAGACGTCGAGCATTGTTACCACCCGACTATGTATCTTGGGCTATTGTAGCGACCTAGACCAACGAGCGTCTGGGAATCGACTACACTTAACGTCCACAATCGAATTAAGTTTTGTGCTGTTGAGTCAACCGTGCCACTTAGACCTTAACTAGACCTTAACAGTGCCCACTATTTTCCTGATTTTTCTCGCGGTTCCATTGGTTGAGATTTTTTTGTTGATCAAGATGGGGAACGTCATTGGGGCACCGTGGACCATCGCACTGGTTGTCCTCACGGCGCTGGTGGGTGCTTGGCTGGTCCGGCTGCAGGGCCTGTCTGCTCTGAACCGTGTTCGTCAAAGTGCAGCCCGCGGTGAGTTGCCGGCACTCGAATTGCTGGAGGGTTTATTTCTTCTTGCTGCAGGCGCATTGTTACTCACACCGGGGTTTTTTACGGATATCGTGGGGTTTGCGTGCTTGACGCCGCCACTCCGACGGGCGCTAATCCGGTTGGCTGTCCGGCGGTTTGGTCCGATCCATCCGGGATCGACCTCCGTGAATTCCAGCCCAGGTAAATCCAGTATTGAAACCGATTATCACCGGCTGGATGATTGAGTGGCAATGGCCCACTTGACAGGGAGCTGAAACCAGCTATCATTAGCACTCAATAGAGGCGAGTGCTAGCTGTACCGCATACTCGCCCCTTTGTTGTCATCCATCAATACTTTAGGAGATTTAGGTAATGAAGATTCGACCGCTTCACGACCGCGTCGTTGTGCGACGACTCGAAGAAGAGCGTACGAGCGCCGGCGGAATCGTGATTCCCGATAGTGCTGCGGAAAAACCGATGACGGGCGAAGTTTTGTCGACCGGCAACGGTAAGGTTCAGGAGAACGGCGAACGGCAGTCACTGGACGTCAAAGCAGGAGATAAGGTGCTTTTTGGCAAGTACTCCGGTACCGAGGTAAAAGTCGACGGTGAAGAAGTTTTAGTCATGCGTGAGGACGACATAATGGGAGTTATCGAAGGTTAAGCCTGTCGATCACTCGGACCGTTGAACATCAACACTGATTTATATCTATAAAGGAATACAGTAATGTCAGCTAAAGAAGTTAAATTCGGCGAAGCAGCCCGCGCAGCGAAGTTGCGGGGTGTAAATGTCCTGGCCGACGCCGTCAAGGTGACGCTCGGGCCTAAGGGAAGAAACGTAGTACTCGACAAATCGTTTGGCGCACCCACCGTCACTAAAGACGGGGTTTCTGTCGCCAAGGAAATTGAACTAAAAGACAAGTTTGAAAATATGGGGGCACAGATGGTTAAAGAGGTAGCCTCCAAGACATCGGATGTGGCCGGTGACGGCACCACGACAGCCACCGTGTTGGCGCAGTCTATGCTGCGTGAAGGTCTAAAAGCCGTCGCTGCGGGTATGAACCCAATGGACTTAAAGCGTGGTATCGACAAGGCGGTCGTCGCGACCGTTGATGCGCTTCAGAGTCTCTCCAAGCCTTGTGCGGATCATAAAGAAATCGCGCAGGTGGGTACCGTGTCCGCGAATTCTGATGATTCCGTCGGCAGCATCATTGCCGAATCTATGGAAAAGGTTGGTAAGGAAGGTGTAATTACCGTTGAAGAAGGCAAGACTCTGGAAAATGAACTTGAGGTGGTCGAAGGAATGCAGTTTGATCGTGGATACCTCTCGCCTTATTTCATTAATGATCAGGACGCGATGTCGGCTGATATGGAAAATCCGATGATTCTGATTCACGATAAGAAGATCTCAAATATCCGGGACATGCTGCCGATGCTTGAGGCGACTGCCAAAGCCGGGCGGCCGTTGCTGATCATCGCTGAAGATGTTGATGGCGAAGCGCTGGCGACTCTGGTCGTGAACAATATTCGCGGGATCGTTAAGGTCTGTGCTGTCAAGGCGCCAGGGTTCGGCGATCGACGTAAAGCGATGTTGCAGGATCTTGCAATTCTGACCGGTGGGCAGGTAATCTCCGAAGAAGTCGGGATGAGCCTCGAAGCTGCCAGTATCGATGATCTGGGTAGTGCCAAACGCGTGCAGATCACCAAGGAAAATACCACAGTGATCGACGGTGCCGGCGCCAAGGCCGATATCGAAGGCCGGGTCAATCAGATCCGTGTCCAGATCGATGAAGCCACCTCGGATTACGACAAAGAGAAGATGCAAGAGCGCGTCGCCAAGCTTGCCGGCGGGGTCGCTGTAATCAAGGTCGGTGCGGCAACCGAGATTGAGATGAAAGAGAAGAAGGCCCGCGTCGAAGACGCGTTGCATTCAACCCGTGCCGCAGTAGAAGAAGGCGTGGTTCCAGGCGGAGGGGTAGCCTTTGTACGGTGTCTGGATGTGCTCGAAGGTGTTAAGAGCGACAATACTGATCAGGATGTCGGCGTCAGTATCGTCAAGCGCGCTATCGAGGAACCACTGCGTCAGATCGTGGCCAATGCCGGGGCAGAAGGCTCTGTTGTCTTGAACAATGTTGCTGGTAAAGACGGTAACTACGGTTACAACGCAGGTACCGGGGAATATGGCGATATGATTGAGATGGGTATCCTGGATCCGACCAAGGTCACTCGGGCGGCACTTCAGAATGCAGCTTCGATTACTGGTCTTATGATCACGAGCGAAGCAATGGTTGCTGAAGTACCCGAAGACAAACCGGCGATGCCACCGATGCCAGGTGGCGGTATGGACGGTATGGGCGGTATGGGCGGTATGATGTAAGCTGCCAGGCATAGCGCAAGTAGTATCCTGAGGGCCCCGATTATTCGGGGCCCTCTTTATTTTGGCGCACTTGATGCGGGCTTTCGTTCTAGACGATAGTAATCAGCGCATCGAGTACATCATTGGGCCGTTCCATCATCAGCGAGTGGCCCGTACCCTCAAGCAACTCGACACGCGCGCCCGTTATCACTTTGGCCAATTCTTTGCCAGCTCTGGCAGGTGTCATGATGTCACGGGTTCCCAAGATAAATAGGGTTGGACACCGTACAGCCTCGGCGTTCACCACCCCGGTGTCATAGCAATTACA
Source organism: Candidatus Thioglobus sp. MED-G25 (assembly GCA_002456995.1). GTDB lineage: Bacteria > Pseudomonadota > Gammaproteobacteria > Arenicellales > UBA868 > REDSEA-S09-B13. Next base: position 84,846 of record NTKC01000001.1, read on the forward strand.
GGCTGCAAGGCCGGCATGAATGACATCGTTGTCTGAATTCTCAAGCAGTCGCAGGGTGCCGCCGACCATCCACATTCCGGGGTTCTCATTGCCACCGAGTTGAGCCGCTTTGCTGTAACCCCAATAGGTCAGCATGTCGATCGCAGCGTGGTCGTTTTGTGCAGAACTGCTCAGAAGGGACTTGTGGACCGCCATCGGTACAGCGGTACCGATAAGCGCCAACGAACGTGTGCGTTCCGGGTAGCGGGCTGCAAGGGAAAGCGTCACCAGCGAACCCATGCTGTGGCCAACCAAGGCGGCTTTTTCAATATTCGCCCCATCCATTGCAGCGACGACTTCATCAGCCATGTGTTCGATAGTATCCGGTGGAGGTCCCTCGGAACGGCCATGGCCGGGTAGGTCAGTTGCCAACACGTTGTACTGATGCCGGGCAAAGAAACGCGCGGGGAGGACCCAGACAGTGTGATCCATACCGGTCCCGTGTACAAAGACGACCGATTCCTGTTCAGACTGATGGTCGCGGGCACCTGTATAGGCGAAAATATTTTTCTGGTTAGCATTGATATACATGGTTAATCAGCCTCCTGTGCTCAGGCTTTTTGCGCAGCGCTTAAAGCGGTTTCTAGATCCTGCAGCAGATCCTGTGGGTCTTCCAGTCCCACAGACAGGCGAATCAGCCCTTCCGAGATGCCGGCCGCTTGAAGCGCCTGGGCATCCATCCGGTGGTGGGTCGTGCTGGCGGGGTGAATCACGAGTGATTTGGCATCACCCACATTGGCAAGATGTGATAGCAGCTCGACTTTTTCGATGAATCGCTGCCCTGCAGCCCGCCCGCCCTTGATACTGAAGCTGAAAACGGCACCGCAACCACGCGGCAACATCCTTTGGGCCAATTCGTGATCCGGATGGTCGGGCAACTCCGGATAACTGACCCACTCCACAGCATCGTGCTGTGACAGATACTTGACGATTTTCCGCGTGTTTTCAACATGTCGCTGCATACGAAGCGGCAGGGTTTCCATCCCTTGAAGCACCTGGAATGCCGTGGTCGGGCTCATACAGGCACCGAAGTCTCGCGCACCTTCTTTGCGGGCACGGGTGATAAACGCTGCGGGGCCAAATTCAACTGCGAAATTCATGTCGTGAAAGCCGGCATAAGGTTCGGTCATTGTTGGGAACTTTCCCGAGGTCTCCCAGTCGAAAGTGCCACCGTCTACCAGCAGACCGCCAATGACGACACCGTGCCCACTTAAGAATTTGGTGGCCGAGTGAAAAATAATGTCAGCGCCGAGGTCAAATGGACGGCACAAATACGGCGTGGTGAAGGTTGAATCAATCATGAGTGGCAGACCATGCTGGTGTGCAACCTCGGCCAGGACAGGAATATTCAGCACTTCCAGTCCAGGGTTACCGAGCGTCTCGCCAAATAAGACGCGGGTTTCCGGCCGTATAGCGGCTGCAAACGCATCCGGGTCGCGAGGGTCGACAAAAGTAGTTTCGATACCGAATCTGCGCAAAGTGTAGTCCAGCAAGTTGTGGGTGCCACCATAAATTGAACCTGAGGATACGATGTGTGAGCCCGCACTCATCAGAGTAGCAATAGCCAGATGGCATGCTGCTTGGCCGCTAGCCGTGGCAATCGCACCGACGCCACCCTCTAAAGCCGCTATTCTTTCTTCCAGAACTGCAGTGGTCGGATTGGTGATTCTGGAGTACACGTGTCCGGCACGTTCGACGTTAAAAAGTGCTGCTGCATGATCGGCACTTTTGAAAACATAAGATGCTGTTTGGTAGATCGGTGTAGCACGAGCACCCGTTGTCGGGTCGGGTTGTTGTCCCGCATGCAGGGTCAGGGTGTCGAAACCGAACGTTTTCGGTGTAGTCATATCGTTCTCCGAAACGGGTGTCTATGTAACATGGTTTAACTTTAACTGGTCACCTAAGAATAGGCATCGGCTTAAATGTCAATGTTTGCAACGTAGTGACTAGTCGATTGAATTAAACAGCAGATTGAGCGATCCGTCGAACGGATCTCTAGTCCAAGGCGTTTATTGATTTTGAGACTCCAGGCAGTCTCCCAGACGCGCACTGACACAGGGTCGGCAGACGCATAGTTAGGGCAGGGAGTTTAAGCGGTAATAGTACTAGCGTTGCAAAATGGTCGTTCGAGGCACAATCATAAACTTAGCTTGCATTGAACCGTGTTCAATGGTGTTGCTGAAAACCGTTCAACCACATTTAGAGTCGCCACAGTTGAGACAGGTCATGCAGCCATCGAGAAGAAGCACAGCTTTAGTCTGGCATATCTTGCACAGTCTGGCTTCGGCGGGAAATCCAGTGGTCGAACTGTTCTCAGAGCCAGACTGATTTCTGGTTTCATATTCCTGGCGTTTGTCATCGACCAGTTTTTGTTGATGATCGTCGAGATCATCTTCTAGGATCATGCCGATTATTTTCATGTGTGCTTCGATCGCATCTCCTATCTCAGCAACCAGTGATGGCGTGTACTTTCCACCTCGTTTGAAATAGCCGCCTTGAGGATCGAATACACTGCGTAGTTCTTCGACTAGAAAAGTGGCATCGCCGCCCTTGCGAAAAACAGCCGAGATGATTCGAGTCAGAGCAACGATCCACTGAAAATGGTCCATGTTCTTAGAGTTGATAAAGATCTCGAATGGGCGGCGTTTTTCGTAAGGTGTTTCAGGATTTAGTACGATGTCATTGATGGTGACGTAAAGTGCATGCTCTGACAGTGGGGTCTTGATTTTGTAGGTGCTTCCGATCAGCATTTCCGGCCGTTCGAGCTTCTCATGCATCTGAATGACGTTGGAAGCAGAACCCTCAGCGCCCGCGATTACCTCGTTTTCCGGTGCCATCACAGTGGTCTTCGGCGGGTCACCCTCAGCTTTGATTACCTCGAAGTCGGCGATGGGGTTGTCGATCTTAATAACCATTTTCCACCCTAAAATTTGCCGTAGTAACCTTCTTTTAGGGCATCAAACAGGTTGGCGGCCGTATGGGTTTCGCCATCATATTCAATTTCTTCGTTGCCCTTGGCGTCGACCATCTCTCCGTTTTCCAAGGTGAAGCGATAGGTGGTGTTTTCCAGGTCTTCTTCTTTGACCAGTACTCCCTGAAAGGCATCCGGGTTAAACCGGAAGGTCGTGCAGCCTTTGAGGCCTTTTTCGTAGGCGTACATGTAGATATCTTCGAAATCCTCAAACGGGTAGTCCGTGGGCACGTTGGCAGTTTTGGAAATCGACGAATCAATCCATCTTTGCGCAGCAGCCTGTACGTCGACATGCTGTTTGGGGGTTATGGAATCGGCGCTGACGAAATAATCCGGTAGCACGTTGTTATCGTGGTTTGGCGTCGAAGCAGGGTTGACCAAGCGGCGATATTCCAATAACTCAAACGACAGGACATCGATTTTTTCTTTGGTTTTTCGACCTTCGCGTATGACGTTTCGGCTGTACAAATGGGCAAAAGACGGCTCAATGCCGTTGCTCGCATTATTCGCCAGGGACAAACTAATGGTGCCAGTAGGCGCGATAGAAGTGTGGTGACTGTAGCGTGCGCCGTGTTCAGCAATCTTATCGGTGAGTTCATCAGGAAACTGTTGCATGTAACGACTGTATTTTGCCATCAAGATAGACCCTCTAACACGGTCACCACTTTGATAACCATCAGCTTCCATTTCGGGTCGTTTGGCCAGCATTTCTTTATCGACCGTAAACTCGTCCTGCATAATCGGTGCGGGCCCCTTTTCTATAGCGAGTTCAACACCGGTCTGCCAACCGACCTCAGCCATTTCCCGTGAAACGCGTTCAGTGAAAGCCAGTGAATCTTCACTGCCATACTTCATCTGCATCATCACCAATACAGAGCCCAGTCCCAGAAAGCCCATTCCGTGACGCCGTTTATATTCGATCTCGTGTCCTTGCTGATCAAGAGGCAACCCGTGAATATCAACTACGTTGTCTAGCATGCGGGAGAATATACTGACGACGCGACGGAACTGTTCCCAATTAAAACGCGCACTCGCTGAAAACGGTTGTTCCACAAAGCGAGTTAGATTGATCGAGCCCAGCAAACAACTGCCATAAGGCGGCAAAGGTTGCTCGCCACACGGATTGGTCGCTCGGATCTCTTCACAGAACCAGTTATTGTTCATCTCGTTGATTCGATCAATCAGAATAAATCCCGGTTCAGCGTAGTCGTAGGTTGAGGACATAATCAAGTTCCACAACCGGCGAGCTGGCAACGTGCGAAAAACTTTGCAGGCGACCTCGCCTTTATCGTTGGTGACGTAGCCCTCACGACAGGGCCAGTAGCGCCAAGTGATCTGGCTCTCAGCATCATCAATTTCCGTTGCCAGAGCAGGAAAAAGCAGTTCCCAGTCCGTATCATTTCGTACAGCTTGCATAAACTCATCGGTAACTAAACAGGATAGGTTGAACTGCCGAAGTCGGCCGTTTTCTCGCTTAGACTGAATAAAATCAACGATATCTGGGTGGGCGATGTCAAAAGTGCCCATTTGTGCGCCTCGACGACCACCGGCAGAAGAGACCGTGAAACACATGGCGTCAAAAATATCCATAAAAGATAACGGTCCGGAGGTGTAAGCACCTGCGCCGCTCACAAAAGCGCCCTTTGGCCGCAACGTGGAGAACTCATAGCCAATGCCACAACCGGCTTTCAGTGTCAGACCGGCATCATGAACTTCAGTCAGTATGCCTTTCATTGAATCAGGGATAGTGCCGGACACGGTACAGTTGATCGTACTGGTCGCTGGTTTGTGTTCCCGAGCACCCGCATTAGAAATGATCCGGCCCGCCGGGATGGCGCCGTTTCTAAGTGCCCACAAAAATTCTGTATACCAGTGATCTTGTTTTTCGTTGGTCTGTTCAACCACGGCCAACGCGCTTGCGACCCGTTTGAAGGTGTCATCGATGGTGTGGTCAATTACTTGGCCGGACTTTGCTTTGAGCCGGTACTTCTTGTCCCAGATATCAATAGACGCAGGTTGTAACTCAACACTCGAGGCGTCGGTCTTGTGCTGTTCCAGTGATGCCTTTGTCATTTGTTGTTATTCCTTAGGGGGAGGTAAAAGACCCCACAGGCTGCACCCTCAAAGCTAAAGGGGAGCCCGTTAATCTGCCGCTGCTATTTACGAATCTAAAAACGCCACTTTGTTTGGGTAGGTCTGGACAATAACACTATATGTTGTGGCATCGAACAGAGCATACGCCCAACATATTGGGTCGGTCAACTTTTTTCACGAGGGCACAAAAAATGCCCTATAAAAGGGCTTCAGACTATAGGCTGTCAGGTGGTCAGGCGCCGGTAAATCTCTGATACCTTGACCGGCAACTGGCGTACATCGTCGACCAGTGTGTAGTTGACTGCTCCGTACATGTGTGGCAGGTAGTCTCGTGCTTCGCGATCGATAGTGATACAGAACGGATGTATGCCCGCACGCTTGGCTTCTACAAGTGCTTGCCGAGTATCTTCGATCCCATACTCACCGCGGTAGCCGTCATAGTCATCTGGTTTGCCATCTGACAACGTAATTAAGAGTCGTGTCCGAGCATCAATATTTTTAAACAGGTGAGTAAGGTGGCGGATTGTTACGCCCATACGCGTGTAGTCCTGCGGTTGAATGCCGGCGATACGCGCTTTGACTTCCTGGCCGTAGGTTTCATCAATTCGCTTGATACGATAAAGCTCACAGCGTTTCCGAGTCATGCCGGAAAAGCCATAAATAGCATAACGGTCACCTAGAATTTCTAGAGCTTCACAAAGCAGCACCAAGCTTTCTCTTTCTGCGTCGTTGATCCAGCCCTTCGTCGAACCACTGACGTCGACCATAAATATCACAGCAATATCGCGTTCGAGTCGTTGCGGGCGGGTGAAGAGGTTTTCCGGCATCTCGCGGCCAGAAATGGCTTCGATTCGGGCTTCGATTGCGGCATCCAGGTCGATATCGTCCCCATAAGGCTGTCGTTTTAGTCGTCGTTCACCACCCCGAAGCGCTTCAAAACTCCGACGAATTTCACTGACTAGGCCATGGTATTTTTCAAGCGTTTCTGCCACAAACGGCTTGTCCACCGATCTCATGTCGATTTCTCTTAGCACACACCATCCTTTACGATAGTGACGCCGTCGGAAATCCCATTCATCGTAGTGTAGTGCGCCTTCTTCGCGGTGGGATCCTTTCCACACGTCTTTGGCGCTTCTGTCTTCGTTAGGACCTGCGTCGTAATCTCCCGCCCCAGCAGCTACGAGATATTCCGGTGGGATTTCATCCAAATCCAGCAGCATTGACTGCAGAATCTGTTTAATGTCGGGCGGAGTGGCCACAGGGTTGCCGTCCATCTCCAGCATCAACTCCATCTCCCCGTTTGTGTTTTCCGGCGTCAGCAATTCAATTTGTCGTATTGCTGAATCATCCAAGGTTTGATCATCGCGTAGCAGTTTGCTTAGGCGGACCTTGAGTTCTTCGCGATCCTGTTCCATTCGTATGGCGAGTACCTGTTCAGCGAGTTCGAGTTGAAGAGTTCCCTGCCAGGGTTGGGGAGTGGGTGCGGTGACTGACTGTGGATAAATCAGCTTAAGCTGTTCAAGTGTTGTCTCGATGGTCGAGGTCGGTTCTTTGAGTTTAGATAGTGCATTTTGCCACTCGATTGCTGCAGGTTTATCGCGGCTAATTTCTAGCAGAGTGTTCATCTGGCGCCACAATCCGGGCAACTCTCGTTTAATGCAAGCTTCAAGTCGTATTGATTCGAGCGCGAAAAAAATCGATAGCGCTCGTTGAGGCTCTGAGTATTCAGCCAGGCGTGCTGATAGCGGCGGATCGTCTTGGGTTTGTTTTCGAAATGTGCCAAAGCGCGTTTGTGCCCAAAGATAGGTTGCCATGAGTTTGTACAGCGTGAAGTTATTCTGTTTATCACCATAACGGTTGAGCAGAGCCGGCAGGAAGAGCACTTCAGTATCTGTAAAAACTTCATCACTGGACTCAATGCGTAAGGACCTACCTGCCAGACCACGGATGTAATGATTAAGTACACCGACGGTCTCGTCGAGGCGGACCGTAACCGGGCGCAGATTCTCTTCACGAGCAAAAGTATCAACGGCAGCGAAGGCTTCACTTCCGGGATAAAGACCTTGGCGATCGTAAACATCCATAGCATTAATGATCCAGTCCTCAACCTGCCTCAGATCCATACACTCAAATGCTCGCGCTGCGTGACGGACGAACTGAAAACCCATCTCGGAGTTGGTGCGGATGATGACCTCTAACCAGTGGAGCGTGAACTCTTGTTGTGTTCTGGTGCAGACCGATAGGGCCAGCGCGGGTTCCCGGGCCGTTCGCCTTGATGACAGGACCGCGTCGAGCATTTCGTCGAAACGTTCTTCAAGTGCTTCAAAAGAAAAGGATTTATCTTCAGGCATCAACGCAATTGGTACTGTTGTACAGCCGTTTGAGTCAAGTAAGTATACCGAGCGGCTATGGTTTGGCTGGATTTGGACCTGTTTGCTGGAATCAACCGGCTCAAGCTACAGTGTGCGTTCAGCAGATTAGGGGTAGAAATGGGTAGATTAAGTACTGTACTACTGTGGGTGCAGACACACCCGTTGGTGGTCACGGGTATGCTGGTCGTGTCGTTGCTGCTGGCCGGGGTTTACGCCATTGTGATCTTTATGGCCATCGGCCGTATGAATGCGGATTATTTTATGCGGTCTGAAGCGGACCGAGATAGCTGGCGCTATCGGCACACCGGCCTATGGTTGGTGATTCGCGTCATCAAGAATTTGCTCGGTGTGCTTCTGGTATTGCTTGGCTTGGCTATGCTGGTATTGCCAGGGCAGGGCATTCTGACCATTTTGATTGGGATAAGCCTGCTCGAATTTCCAGGAAAACACAGACTCGAGTTGGCTATCGTGAAGCGGCCGTCGATACGCAGGGCGATCGACCGAATTCGGGAGCGCTCCGGAACAGAGCCACTCAATCTGCCCTGATGTTAGTCGCCCTCGAAGGCGATCAAAGTGCGCGTGGGAACATCCATCGCCTCGAGTTTTTCTTTCCCCCCAAGGTCAGGTAGATCGATCACGAAGCTCGCACCTACAACGAGTGCGCCAGCGTCACGAAGCAAGGCAACGGTCGCGCATGCCGTCCCACCAGTGGCGATCAGGTCATCAACCAGCAGGACCCGGTCTCCCGACTTGACGCTGTCGGTATGAATTTCAATTTCATCCGTGCCGTATTCGAGATCATAGTGCTTGCTGATAGTTTGCCACGGCAGTTTTCCTTTTTTGCGTACGGCGATAAAACCAATAGATAGTTGATGCGCAACTGCTCCGCCCAAAATAAATCCGCGTGCCTCAATCCCGGCTACAGCATCGATCTGATTCCCGGCGAATGGTTGAACTAAATCGTCGACGGTCTTACGAAAACCGGCGGGGTGCTGCAACAATGTGGTGATGTCGCGGAAAATAACACCGGCTTTTGGATAGTCCGGTATAGACCGAATAAGTGTTTTGATGTCCATAGTGGGTTTGCCGTCAGACAAATAATCGGCCGGCAACCGCGTCGAGCATTTCTACGATGGCTGGGTCCCGGGCATCAGGTGCTGTAATGAGCGCTGACTCCAGTGCCCGGTCATCCCCTGAAGGACACAGTGCCGGTCGAGTTCGCATTCGAGGAGCGATTGTTTTGACCAGTGAACGAGCCCGGGCAGCATTATCCAGAAGGACCCCGATGATTGTCTCGACATCAACGTTGTCGTGGCCAGGGTGCCAGCAGTCGTAATCGGTCACCATCGCGACCGTACAGTAGGGTATCTCGGCCTCACGGGCGAGTTTAGCCTCCGGCATGTTAGTCATACCGATCACATCACAGCCCCATTGTCGATAGAGATTTGATTCGGCCAGAGTCGAAAACTGTGGGCCCTCCATAGCAAGGTATATTCCGCCGCGGTGAACTGGAATATCACAATCCCGGCAGGCGGCCTCGCACCAGTCACCCAGTCGGGTGTTGACCGGATGTGCCATCGACACGTGGGCGACCAAACCGGTGCCAAAAAAACTTTTTTCTCGCGCAAACGTCCGATCTATGAACTGATCGACAATCACAAAGGTCCCTGGCGCTAGATCGTCACGAAATGAACCAACGGCTGACAGGGAGATAATATCAGTCACACCAACTCGCTTGAGTGCGTCGATGTTGGCTCGGTAATTAATACTACTCGGGCTGAGTCTATGTCCCCGACCATGCCGGGGCAGAAAAATCATTTGTACACCGTCGAGTCGACCACGAAGTAACTCGTCGGATGGATCTCCCCAGGGACTTTTAACCTGTTGCCAGTGGATATCCTCCAGTCCCTCGAGGTCGTACAGACCGCTGCCACCAATGATGCCAAGCACCGGTGCTGGATGAATATCTGTCATGGTCATTTACCTTGCGGTGAGCTAAAACAAGGTCGTGCCCAGTTCATTGACTGCTGCCTGCATGTCGGGCTCATCTGTGAGTGATGCTGCAATGGCACCACGGCAGGCTGTGCGGGGTTCCACCCCGCTATGCATGAGTTTGGCTGCATGGACGAGCAACCGTGTACTGGCGCCTTCTTCCAATCCGTTGCCTTTAAGATTACGGGTCATTGCAGCATAGCGAACGAGCAGTTGTGCCATCTGTTTATCGATGCCTGATTCATGGGCAACGATACCCGCTTCGAGTTCAGCTTCGGGGTAGTCAAAATCTATGGCCACAAATCGCTGCCGGGTACTTTGTTTCAGATCCTTAAGGACACTCTGGTAGCCAGGGTTGTAGGAAATCGCAAGGCAGAATTCCCCCGGGGCTTTGACTGTTTCACCTGTCTTCTCAATCGGCAGTACTCGCCGGTCATCTGCCAGCGGATGGATGACCACGGTCGTATCCTTTCTGGCTTCAACGATCTCGTCAAGGTAACACAGCGCGCCCATTCGTACAGCGTGTGTCAACGGACCATCAATCCAGCGTGTTTCACCACCGACTATTAGATAACGGCCGACGAGGTCTGAGGCGGTTAGATCATCATGGCACGACACTGTGACCAGGGGGCGTTTCAGTCTCCAGGCCATATGTTCCATAAAGCGGGTCTTGCCACAACCGGTAGGCCCCTTGAGCAGTACCGGGATACAGTTGTTGTAAGCTGCTTCAAAGACCTGAATTTCTTCCCCTTGAGTCGCGTAGAACGGCTCCTGCGTAATATATTCTGTCTGTGCGGTCGGTTGATTCATGATGGTCTGGTGCGGTTTTTTGTTGCCTGTTCTGTCTACCGTTAAATCCCGGTGTTCCGAGAACATAGTCTAGCTGGGGTGGCTGACAAGTCCACCAGGATTCTCGACAATGGTCGAATACAGTAATGTCATGCAGATGCTAGCGGTCCAGTCAAAGGTTGAAAGTGTTTGCCAGTTTCCTTTTAACCGGTGTGTTCTTCAATCGCACATATTGCGGTAAGCCCTGACGGTATGGCGGATAGTCTTCCCCAGCGATTAGAGGCATCAGGTACTGTCGGCATCTGGCCGTAATGCCAAAACCGTTGCGACTGATGAAACTGCGGGGCATCTTTTTTTCCCGGTTTGCAACTCGGTTTAAGTCTGCCTCGCCAATCGTCCAGCGATAGGGAGAGTTTGATATCCGTACTATAGTTGGCATAACGGCGTTCTTGCCGGCTAGAGCGAATTCAACCGCCGCACGGCCGGTGGCATAGGCCTGGTCGACGTCGGTTTTGGAGGCGATATGGCGGGCAGCACGCTGAAGATAGTCAGCAACCGCCCAGTGGTACTTCAGCCCAAGGTCATCGCGGATCATTCCGGCGACGACTGGCGCCACACCACCGAGTTGCGTGTGGCCAAATGCATCTTTGAGGCCCTGGTCAGCTAGGAAACGGCCAGTCGCGTCGCGTGCGCCTTCCGACACAACGATTGAACAGTAGCCAAAACGCTTAATCTTGCGGGTGACTGCAGCCGTAAAGCTTTCGCGTTCAAAAGGAATTTCCGGGAACACGATGAGTATTGGAATTTCGATTTTTCGGTCCGACGCCATCCCGCCCGCTGCAGCAATCCAGCCAGCGTGTCGACCCATGACTTCAACGATAAAAACTTTGGTTGATGTTTTGGCCATGGAGGCCACGTCAAAACTGGCTTCACGCGTGGAGACGGCGATGTACTTGGCAACGGAACCGAATCCTGGGCAATTGTCGGTAATCGGCAGATCGTTATCCACAGTCTTGGGAATGTGTATGGCCTGTATCGGATAGCCTTTTGTTCTGGCAAGTTGAGAGATCTTAAGGCAGGTGTCGGCAGAATCGCCCCCGCCGTTGTAGAAGAAATAACCAATGTTGTGCGCCTTGAAGACTTCGATGAGTCGTTCATATTCGGCTGCACTCTCAGCAAGGCTCTTGAGTTTGTAGCGGCAGGAACCGAATGCGCCAGCGGGGGTGTGGCGCAGTGCTGTAATAGTGGCCTTTGATTCACGACTGGTGTCAATGAGATCCTCGTTTAATGCACCGATGATACCGTTGCGGCCCGCATAGACCTTACTGATCTGTTGTCGATTACTCCGTGCCGTCTCTATCACACCACAGGCTGAAGCGTTGATTACAGCGGTGACACCGCCGGACTGTGCATAAAACGCATTTTTGCCTTGGGTCATGGTCTTTTCCTTAATGATGAAATTGATTGGGCTATCAAGTACGACCGTTGGAAATCAAGTATAGCGATACTCGTAATGTTGCCGTGCTGGCAACCGATTTTTACCCCGCTGGAACGCAATCTGATCGCCGATCGCGCTGGTCATTCAACATTATATTGGCAGCGGCAACCAATGGAACCTGCGAATATATTGACAGATGGAGAAACGGAACTATAGTAAGCGCCCCGATTTTTCATCGAGCGGAGAGATTTGATAGTTAGGGCTGTTGAGATTTCGGCTTGGTATTTGTTGATAAAACACCAGTAAAACAAGGATTCTGGAATGAGAATAGTGCTGTTGGGTGCGCCGGGTTGCGGAAAGGGAACTCAAGCCAAATTAATGGCTGAGAAATACCGAGTGCCACAGATCTCCAGTGGAGAACTTCTTCGACAGGCAGTGTCAGAGAAAACGGATCTGGGTAAACGGGTTGAATCGATCATGGCGTCTGGCGAACTGGTATCGGACGATATCGCAACCGACGCTGTAACGGAACGGCTTCGTAGCAATGAAAGCAAACGAGGGTTTGTCCTGGATGGCTTTCCCCGCACGATCCCCCAGGCTCAGCAACTCGATACTCGTTTGGGCTGGATGAACCGGCCGCTACAGCTAGCTCTGTATTTTTCGCTCGACCCAGCAGTGGTTGTGAAGCGAGCCCTTGGACGCCTGGAATGCGCAAAATGCGGCGCATCATACAATCGATATTTCTCGCCGCCAGCCAAACGCGGAATCTGTGAACACTGTGGTTCAAAAGAGCTTGTTCAACGACCGGATGATCATCAGCACGCAGTACGCGCACGCTTGGACGCTTACGACCGGGATACAGTGCCACTGATTACGTATTTCAAGGCCCAGCACAAATTACGTACTGTCGAGGGAGAGGGCGATATTCAGGATATTTTTAAACGGATATGTGAGATCGTAGACACTGAGATTCGACCTCTGGAGACGAAAGTAATCGCGATAGAAACCGGTCGTGAGTATCGATCCGATGCTGTAACGTTGATCAGTGGCGGTAAGGTGGTTCGAAAAGACAGTCGTGCTGACAATGACAAAGCTGTTGGTCAGGCGAAGCAACGCTTATCTGCTAGGGACTCTAAAAAAGCTGCCGAGAAGAAGGTTGCCAAGAAGAAAGTAGTTAAGAAAAAAGCTGCCGAGAAGAAGGTTGCCAAGAAGAAAGTAGTTAAGAAAAAAGCTGCCGAGAAGAAGGTTGCCAAGAAGAAAGTAGTTAAGAAAAAAGCTGCCGAGAAGAAGGTTGCCAAGAAGAAAGTAGTTAAGAAAAAAGCTGCCAAGGAGAAAGCCGTCAAGACAAAAGTGGTGGTACGGAAATCTGCGACCAAAAAACGCACACACAAGGGCTGATAAGCCATGAACCAATACCCCAGCGTCCGAATGCGACGTAACAGACGGGATGCTTTCAACCGAAAACTGGTGCGTGAAGTCACTTTGAGCTGTGAAGATCTGATCCAACCCCTATTTGTGTGCGAGGGGCAAAATTACCGTGAAGCGATCCCGACCATGCCAGGTGTTGAACGCTTGAGCTTGGATCTGATTCTCAATAAAGCTGAGAACCTGGTTGCGTTAGGAATTCCAGCTATCGCATTGTTCCCAGTCATACGAGCAGAAGCCAAAACGACGGATGCTGAAGAATCTTTCAATCCGGAAGGACTCATCCCCCGCGTTGTACGTGCGTTGCGTGAGCACTTGCCCGAGCTGGGCGTGATTACTGATGTTGCGCTGGATTGTTACACCAGTCACGGACAGGACGGACTGCTGGACGAAAGCGGCTACGTCGTCAACGACGCCACAGTGGCAGTGCTTGTCCGGCAGGCTCTTTCTCACGCTGAGGCTGGTGCACAGATCGTGGCACCGTCTGACATGATGGACGGCAGAATCGGGGCGATACGGGAGGCCTTTGAAGGACAGGGCTATGCAAATACACGGATTCTTGCTTATTCAGCCAAGTACGCTTCAGCTTTTTACGGGCCTTTTCGTGATGCCGTGGGGTCTGCAGCAAACCTCGGTGGTGGTGATAAATACAGTTATCAGGTCGATCCTGGGAATTCGGACGAGGCTATTCGGGAAGTCGAGCTGGACCTCGCCGAGGGTGCTGATATGGTCATGGTCAAACCCGGAATGCCTTATTTAGACATTGTCTTCAGGGTCAAACACGAACTCGGTGTGCCCACGTTCGTGTACCAGGTCAGTGGGGAGTACGCAATGTTGAGTGCAGCAGCTCAGAATGGTTGGCTGACGCGTCGCGCAGTTGTCAGCGAAGCCTTGCTGGGCTTTAAGCGCGCTGGCGCTGATGCCATTTTGACCTATTTTGCTGAAGAGGTCGCCGGCTGGCTTCAAGCAGACTAGACGATCACTGTTCGTAAAGGGTGTATCGTCTCCTGCCGCCAACAGGAGTGTATTGATCGTGGGAACGCAAGGTACTGATCCCCAGACCGCACATTTTGGTTTCCGTCAGGTCGACGAAGATGAGAAAGATACGCTGGTTGCGAGTGTCTTTCGATCCGTAGCAGGTCAATACGATTTAATGAACGACCTGATGTCTCTGGGTGGTCACCGCTTGTGGAAAGATTTCGTGATCAGCAGAAGTAGTGTACGTTCCGGTCACAAAATTCTTGATGTGGCCACTGGCACAGCTGATCTCGTTCGCCGATTTGCAGAGCGTGTAGGCCCCGACGGTCAGGTTGTTGGTGTGGATATCAACGCAGACATGCTTGCGATCGGCCGGTCGCGACTTGTAGACGCCGGCATAGCCCAAGGGGTTGAACTACTGATCGCAAACGCGGAACAACTGCCTTTCATTGAACATCGATTTGACTGTGTGACCATCGCCTTTGGGTTGAGAAATGTGACGCATATCCCGATTGCCCTCCAAGCCATGACCAGGATGCTTCGACCAGGCGGCCGCATGTTGGTTCTAGAGTTTTCCCAGCCGCGAGACGGACCTTTTGCCCGCTGGTACGACCACTATTCGTTCAAGCTGATACCCCCTCTAGGCAGGGTAGTCGCCGGTGATGAAGAAAGTTATCGCTATCTCGTCGAATCTATCCGCCGTCACCCTGATCAGGAAACGCTGAAAGATATGATGCTCTCAGCTGGACTTGAAGATGTGTCGTATCACAACTTGAGCGGTGGTGTGGTGGCACTGCATGTTGGGTTTCGATACTGAGGATTAGCTCTGAACGCTTATGGAATTCCGACAGATCATGGCGACGGTTCTTGAGCGTACCCTGAACGCAACGCTGGCGATGGATCCTGGGTCTGTGCAGCTGTTGGCCAAGTTAGAAGGTAAGGTCATCGCAATGAACATCGAATCAATCGACGGAAGTTTCTACCTTCTGCCCCATAGAGACCGGGTGTCGATTGAGATCAATCACGATCAAAACCCCGACATTGTCATCGAGGGTGGATTACTCGAATATGTGCGAAGTGCGACCGCTAGCGTCAGGGGATCGGCTAACCCTGACCAGTTGCTGGAGATCAGTGGTGACGCCCATTCGGTTGCAGTAATGCGGGAATTTCTCAGATCGCTACAGCCAGATTTCGAAGAACGATTGTCATCATTAATCGGTGATATTCCGGCCCGCCAGGCTGGTAATCAGATTCGGTCCTTCGCCGAATGGGCCGATCAGATCGGTCAGTCCATTGCTGTCAATACGGGCGAGTATCTCACTGAAGAGAAGCAGCTTCTTGTGGTTAGACCAAGAATCGACCGTTTCCTTATTGCGGTAAATCAATTGCGAGATGACACTGAGCAGTTGGCAAGGCGCCTGGGTACGTTGGAAAAGGTTGAGCGCAAAGGCGGATAATGGTCGGCGCTAGGCAGACACTCCGGTTGTTTCGTATCGTCCAGATCCTGGTCAGGCACGGGCTGGATGAGTTCATCACGGTTTTGCACCTATTCCGGCCGTATCGGGCTTTGCTTTACCTTTTTCCCGGTTTCTGGTTCCGAAATCTGGATAAACCGCGTGGCCAGAGACTGCGGGAGGCGCTAGAGGAACTCGGTCCGATTTTCGTGAAGTTCGGTCAGCTATTGTCGACACGGCCAGACCTGATCCCTGAAGATATCGCCAGTGAGTTAACCCGGCTCCAGGACCGTGTTACACCTTTCCCCGGTAAGACAGCGCGTGCTGTCATTGAATTGTCCTATGACGGACCTGTGGAAACACATCTGGCTGAATTCGAAGATCAGCCTATGGCCGCGGCTTCAGTGGCCCAGGTACACAGGGCGAGGCTTCTTGACGGGACCAAAGTAGTGGTCAAGGTGTTGCGCCCCGGGATAGAGGTTGCGATAGACAGGGACCTCGCCGTGCTTCACGCCCTTGCGCATATGGCGGACAGGCACTGGTCAGACGCGAAACGACTGCGCCCGGTGGAAGTCGTCGAAGACTACGATAAGACGATCCATGACGAACTTGACCTGATGCGCGAAGCAGCAAATGCAGCCCAGTTGCGCCATAATTTTCTGGACTCCGATCTAATCTACGTGCCGCAAGTTTACTGGGAGCACTGCCGGCGTGACGTCATGGTCATGGAACAGATCGGTGGCATACCTATACGCGATGTCGACGCGATAAGACAAGCTGGTGTAGACATGAAGCAACTGGCACACAATGGCGTAGAAATATTTTTTACACAGGCATTTCGTGATGGGTTCTTCCACGCTGACATGCATCCAGGTAACATCTTTGTTGGCCCCGATGGTCAATATCGAGCGGTTGACTTCGGTATCATGGGAACACTGAGTGAACAGGACAAGCGATACTTGGCCGAAAATCTGCTTGGCTTTTTCAATCGTGACTACCGGGCTGTTGCTCGAGCACACCTGCGGGCGGGGTGGGTACCTGCGGATACCCGCGCTGACGAATTTGAGTCAGCGGTTCGTACCGTCTGTGAACCGATCTTCGCCAAGCCGATCAGCGAAATATCATTCGGTCGACTGGTGATCCGGCTTTTCCAGGTAGCGCGGCGGTTTAACATGCCGGTGCAACCGCAGTTGGTTTTATTGCAGAAAACCCTGTTGAACATCGAAGGTTTGGGGCGTCAGCTCTATCCCGAACTCGACCTGTGGGAAACGGCCAAACCTTTCCTCGAACGTTGGATGCGTGAGCAGATTGGACCGCAGGCCTTATTCAATACCGTTCGACAGGAACTCCCGCACATCGCCGCACTGTTGCCACAGCTACCGGGCCTGACGCAAGATCTGTTGCAGCGCTTCCAAGATGATGAATCGCATTCAAAGGCCCGAACCCGGGAGATTGAGGCGCTGAATTGTCGGATTGACCGCAGTGAGCGGCGGTTGACAGGCGTTCTGCTTGGTAGTGCAGTCGGGCTGTCTGGTGTGCTCATACTGTTGTTCGGCAGTGAGACGCTGGGATCGATGGCGGCGGCCCAGGGGGTGGGTACTGGATTGTGCCTATTTGGCGTCATTGTAGGACTTTACAGCTGGTTGGCTACGGCTCGGCGACCATAAAGCGCCCATTTAACCAACTATAACACTTGGTTTTTTCGACTAATATCCTTATAATATTACTTGGTTATTCCAGTGATGCATAAGCCAATTGGGTGAACGCAAGAACGTCAACTTGCGAGTGACCCTCTCGTCCAGCGACTGAATTTGCGGCGCTTCGGGCACTATCTTGAACACAGGGGGGCAGTAAAATGCGATTGACAACCAAGGGCCGTTACGCGGTGACCGCGATGCTTGATCTCGCCCTGAATCAGGGCAAGGGCGCTGTGACGCTCCAGGACATTGCGTTAAAACAGGAGATCTCACTCTCGTATCTCGAGCAGCTATTTGCCAAATTACGCGGTAACGGTTTGGTCAAGGGCACCCGGGGTCCTGGCGGGGGGTACCGGCTTGCACAGAGTGCTGAGGCCATCTCAGTTGCAGCAATCATCACTGCGGTTGATGAGAAAGCGGATATGACCCGATGTGGTGGTGAGGCAAACTGCCAAGATGGCAAAAAGTGTCTGACCCACGAGCTGTGGACAGACCTTAGTCTGGAGATCTATAAGTTTTTAGACGGCATCACATTGTTTAACCTTGTGAACAGGCCGGAAGTGCGAGAGGTAGCCGAGCGTCAGGAGATTGAACAACAGAGCCACTCCAGTGGCTTGCAGTCTATCGTCGTTGAATCTGATCAATTGACGGGGACGACTAACAGGTACTAATCCCTTCACACAATATTCAGAAGGTTTCTCGCACCCTCTGTTTGTGTTCCAAATTCTTACAGGCGATAAATATGAATTCATCAGTATCGGCAATCAGTGACCTGATCGGTCGTGACTACAAAGAAGGGTTCGTCACCGAGATCGAAACGGACACCTTTCCACCTGGGCTGGACGAAAATGTAATTCGAGCCTTGTCTACAAAAAAGAACGAACCTGAATTTATGCTCGACTGGCGCTTGAGTGCGTTTCAACGCTGGCAGGAAATGGTTGAGCCTAGCTGGGCACATGTTAGTTACCAACCGATCGATTTTCAGGCGGTTAGTTATTATTCTGCGCCGCGCAGTGTGGGAGACGGCCCCCAGAGCCTCGATGAGGTCGATCCGAAACTCCTGGAGACGTACAACAAGCTGGGTATTTCGCTGCAAGAACAGAAATTCCTCGCGGGTGTCGCTGTGGATGCGGTTTTTGACAGCGTGTCAGTCGCGACAACATTCAAGAGCAAACTCGCTGAAGCCGGGGTGATCTTCTGTCCGTTTTCAGAGGCTGTGCAGGAGCACCCGGAACTGGTGAGCCGATATCTGGGAGCAGTTGTGCCAGCGGGGGATAACTTCTACGCTGCCCTCAACGCGGCCGTTTTCAGCGATGGCTCATTCGTTTATATCCCCAAGGGGGTGCGTTGCCCGATGGAGCTGTCGACATATTTTCGAATTAACGCATTGAATACCGGGCAGTTCGAGCGAACGTTGATTGTCGCGGACGAAGACAGTTATGTCAGTTACCTGGAAGGATGTACGGCGCCGATGCGCGACGAGAACCAGTTGCACGCCGCGGTGGTTGAGCTGGTGGCAATGAAAGGTGCCCAGATCAAATACGCTACAGTACAAAATTGGTACCCGGGCGACGAGGAAGGTCGCGGTGGCATTTACAACTTCGTCACCAAGCGTGGGGCCTGTAGAGGTGACGAGGCCAAGATATCGTGGACCCAGGTGGAAACAGGATCAGCAATTACCTGGAAGTATCCCAGCGTCTTGCTTGAGGGCGATCGATCGGTTGGAGAATTCTACTCAGTAGCACTGACCAACAACTGCCAACAGGCGGACACAGGAACAAAGATGGTCCACATTGGCAAAAACACCAGTAGCACGATCATCTCCAAGGGTATTTCAGCGGGTCGTGGCCAGAACGCTTATCGAGGCCAGGTTAAGATACTTAAGGGTGCTGACAATGCGCGCAACTACTCCCAGTGTGATTCCCTGCTGATGGGGGACCGCTGCGGTGCACATACCTTTCCCTACGTGGAAGTGAAAAATCCAACCGCAACGGTCGAACACGAAGCAACCACTTCAAAAATTGGCGAAGACCAGTTGTTCTATTGCCGGCAACGAGGTTTGTCGGAAGAAGACGCGGTATCGATGATTGTCAATGGATTTTGCAAGGAAGTATTCAAGGAACTGCCAATGGAGTTTGCGGTAGAGGCGCAGGCGCTGCTGGGCGTCAGTCTGGAGGGGGCTGTGGGATGATGTGGTGGAATGAATCATTAGAACGAGTATGGCGGAGTAAAAACCAATGTTGAGCGTGACTAATCTTGATGTTGCTGTTAACGGGGGCATGATCCTCAATGAGCTTAACCTCGAAGTCCAGGCAGGCGAAGTTCACGCAATAATGGGCCCAAATGGTTCAGGTAAAAGCACATTCGCAAATGTGTTAGCTGGTCACCCCGGCTATGAAGTCACGGCAGGTTCGGTTATTTACGAGGGCCAAGATCTACTGCAAATGGATCCTGAAGAAAGGGCGCGTCGGGGAGTTTTTCTTGCCTTCCAGTATCCGGTCGAGATTCCAGGAGTTAGCAATGTTTATTTGTTGAAAGCAGCTGTCAACGAAATTCGAAAACATCGCGGGGAAAGCGAACTCGATGCGGTGAAATTTCTCAAGCTGGTACGCGAAAAACTGAAGCTGGTCGACATGAAGGAAGAATTCTTGCACCGTGCGATTAACGAAGGATTTTCTGGGGGTGAAAAAAAACGCAACGAGATATTCCAGATGGCCATGTTGGAACCGAAACTTGCTATCCTGGACGAAACTGATTCGGGTCTGGATATCGATGCTCTCAAAGTCGTCGCCCAAGGTGTCAATGAGTTGCGGGACTCGAGCAGATCGATTGTTATGGTCACACACTACCAGCGATTGCTTGATTACATCGTACCTGACTACGTTCATGTTCTGGCCGGTGGACGAGTGGTCAAGTCGGGTGGTAAAGAGCTGGCTTTAGAGCTTGAAGAGCACGGTTACGGTTGGATCGAAGGCCAAACCGCCGAACTTCTCGAAACCAGGGCCTGAACCAGTGAATATCGCTGCTTCTAACGCCGACGCCGCCGACTATGTTGCGGCACAGCAGATCGCAGCTGGCGCACTGCCGGCTGCTGGTACGCCTTGGTTGGACGCCAGTCGAGACAAGGCCAAGGTGATTCTGGCTGATGTTGGGCTACCCACGACCCGGCTGGAGGACTGGAAATACACCAACACGCGATCGATTACACGAACCAAATTCGATCCGGTCCTGCGTTCGGAAAGCTGGTCTGAGACCGCGGTTATTGAACAACTGAAAGTGCCCGAACTAAAAAGTCATCGGCTCGTATTTGCCGACGGGATTTTCGTGTCTGAATTGTCAAGTGATGCCGATCTGCCCCGGGGTGTCAGGGTCATGAGTATGGCGCAGTTGTTGCAGTCTGAGCCGGAGTATTTGAAATCCGCATTGGGGTCAGCTTTACCGGAATCACCGCATGGATTTACGGCGATGAATTCGTCGTTCATATCGGATGGTGCTTTCGTAGAAATCGGTGCTGAAGTCATGCTCGATAAACCGATCGAACTTCTGTTTGTTTCAGCATGTAGTGGCAAAGATCGGCTGGGATTGCCCCGAAACCTGGTGCTGTGCCGATCCGGCAGTTCTGCGACCGTTGTCGAGCGTTACCTGTCGGCAACAAAGTCTCGGTCACTGACTAACGTTGTCACCGAAGTGGTACTCGATGACAGCGCCAGTTTAAATCATTACCGGGTTGTTGACGAAAGCGCTGACAGTTTTCACGTTGGCGGTCTTTTTGTCCAACAGGATCAATCGAGTCGGCTTGACGCCTGCTCTGTTGTAGTGGGTGGTGGCCTGGTACGTAACGACGTGCTGGTGAATCTGAATGCGCCCGGTGCGGCAGTTGATCTAACCGGCCTTTATCTCGGTCGAGGTCGAAGCCACATTGATAACCATACGCATGTGGTTCACCATACACCAGACGGCACCAGTCGGGAACATTACAAAGGCATTTTGGATGACCGTTCCCGGGCTGTCTTTCACGGTCGAATTACAGTCGAATCAGGAGCCCAGCAGACCGATTCAGAGCAGAGCAATCACAATCTGCTGCTATCCAGAGATGCCGAAGTAGACACCAAGCCGCAGCTTGAGATCTATGCAGACGATGTGAAGTGTGCGCATGGGGTCACTGTCGGTCAGTTGGATGACAAAGCTGTTTTCTATTTGCGTGCGCGCGGGGTCGGTGAGGACGAAGCGCGCAAAATGCTCACACTAGCCTTCGCTGCCGATGTCCTTGCAAAGATCGAGCAGCCTGCGCTCAAGGGCTACCTTGAACGTTGTGTCAGCGATCTATTGTCGTCCATAACGCACACCAGTTGATGAACATTCCTCGAGCCAGTACACAAGGCGCACTCTCCCCACTTGATGTCGAGGCGGTAAGGCGAGACTTCCCGGCATTACACCAGCAGGTCAATGACCGGCCGCTGGTTTATTTGGACAGCGGTGCGAGTTCGCAGAAGCCCGAACAAGTTATCGAAGCGCTGAACAACTACGAGCGACATGACCACTCGAATGTGCATCGTGGTGTTCACACCCTTAGTCAGCGCGCAACTGAGGCTTATGAAGCATCGCGTACCAAGGTGCAACAGTTTATCAATGCCAGATCAGTCAAAGAAGTTGTATTTACCCGCGGAACGACCGAGGCAATCAACTTGGTCGCCCAGAGTTATGGCCGTGCCAAACTGCAATCTGACGATGAAATACTGATTACAGAGATGGAGCATCACGCCAACATTGTCCCTTGGCAGTTATTGTGCGAACAGACCGGCGCCAAACTCAAGGTCGTTCCGTTTGACGATACGGGTGTGCTAGAGATGTCGCGGCTTAAGGACCAACTCACCGAAAAGACACGTATCGTTGCCGTGACACATGTATCGAACGCATTGGGTACGGTCAACCCGGTCGGGCAAATTATTCAACTGGCGCACGATGCCGGTGCAGTTGTTCTAGTGGATGGTGCACAGGCGATTCCGCACGGACCGGTCGATGTCACTGCGCTGGAGTGCGACTTCTACGCGTTTTCCGGACACAAAGTTTATGGCCCCACTGGCATCGGTGTGTTGTACGGTAGAGAATCCCTACTCGAAGACATGCCGCCATGGCAGGGTGGGGGTGACATGATCAAAACAGTCAGTTTTGATGAAACGACCTACAACGATCTGCCTTACAAATTTGAAGCAGGAACACCGCATATCGCCGGGGCTATTGGTCTGGGTGCTGCCGTGGATTATGTGACAGCGCTGGGCTCCGATTGCATTGCCGCGCACGAGCATCAGTTGATCAACTACGCAACTGAACGGGCGAACGCGGAAAAAGACATGCACATTTTTGGCCAAGCACCAGTCAAGGCAGGTATCCTGTCTTTTGCCCTGGATGGTATACACCCACACGACATCGGAACAATTCTTGATCAAGAAGGAGTTGCGATTCGTACCGGACATCATTGTGCCATGCCGGTAATGACGCATTACGGGGTTTCAGCCACGGCAAGAGCCAGCTTCGGCCCCTATAACACGATCGATGACATCGATGTGCTGTTTCGGGCGATGGACAAAGTGCGCGAGATGTTTAGACAATGACTGAACTACGAGATCTTTATCAGGCCGTAATTCTCGACCACAACAACAATCCACGGAATTACGGTAAGTTGACATTGGCCAATCGACATGCCGAAGGGGTGAATCCTCTGTGTGGTGATCAGGTCAATGTGTTCTTTAGACTCGGCGACGACGTCTCAGTGAAAGAAGTTGGGTTTGAGGGCCGCGGTTGCGCGATCTGTATGGCGTCAGCTTCGATCATGACCGAGACTGTTAAGCATCTGAGCGTCGTGCAGGCCGATCAGTATGTCACGGCATTCTGCAGCCTGGCAGTCGGTGAGAATTCTGATTTCACGGGGCGGCTTGATCTGTCGACGCTGAATATACTGGCCGGTGTTAAGGCTTATCCGGCGCGTATCAAATGTGCGACCTTGGCGTGGCACACAGCCCGTTCAGCGTTGTCTAAGGGTGGCGCAAGCGTTACAACCGAAACCTAAAGGTGTAGACAAGTTATGAGTATTAAGAAACACTACGATGCGTTTGTCGGCAAGTTTATAGGTGACGAAAATGAAGACTCGACACTGCCTTATGCACAAGCCGGTGAATCGGCCAGTGACGCAGAGTTTGCGGTGGATGGATCGTCGTTAGCCCATGACAATGCCGAGATTGAGCCCGTTTCAGAGGGTGTGATTACTCCAGACACTGTAATCACCCGCACTGATGCCGACCAGGATCCCGCTGAGACAGAATCCGAACTAGAAACAGGGCCAGAGGTTACAGGTGGTGGCGACCCCGAACTGCGGAGTCGAGTCATTGCAGCACTTAAGGAAATTTACGACCCCGAGATACCTCTGAATATCTATGATCTAGGCCTTATCTACAGGATAGATATAGACCCGGACACTAATACCAGCATTGATATGACGTTAACGTCGCCAAACTGTCCAGTCGCTGAGAGTCTTCCGGGTGAAGTTGAAAACGCCGCAAAAACTGTTGAAGGTATTGGTGATGTTCAACTTGAACTGGTCTGGGATCCGCCCTGGGATATGGACCGTTTGGGTGAGGCGGGTCGGCTGGAACTGGGCCTGTTCTGAACGACTATGAGCGATTGGTTAAACGTTGCATCCACTGACGAGTTGAAACCTGGTGAAGTTAAGGTTGTCGATATAGACGGCACCGATGTCGCTTTGTTTAATATCGCTGAGGAGTACTTTGCGGTTGAGGACCTTTGCACCCATGACGGTGCAGAAATCGCTTCCGGTTGTATTCACGGCGATGTCATAGAATGTCCAAGACATGGTGCTCGATTCAGTATCCGCACCGGCGAAGTTACAGCACCGCCGGCCTATGAACCGCTTCACCTCTTTGCGCTTGAAGTGAGAGCTGAACAGATTTTTGTGCGAGATGATCGGTGGGACTGAGGCAGCAAAGTCCACACAGTATTTGATCCAAAAATGATGAAAAAGCTGTTTATCAAAACATTTGGTTGCCAGATGAACGACTATGATTCACGAAGGATCGCGGATCTGCTCGCTCAATCACACGGCATGGAAAAGACCGATGATGCCCAATCGGCGGATGTTCTGTTGCTGAACACCTGTTCTGTACGAGAGAAAGCGCAAGAGAAAGTATTCTCACAACTGGGCCGCTGGCGTAAATTGAAGGACAGTCGGCCACAATTGGTGATTGGAGTGGGGGGTTGTGTGGCAAGCCAGGAAGGAGAGGCAATTCTCAGTCGAGCACCTTATGTCGATCTGGTATTTGGACCACAGACCTATCATCGATTGCCATCGATGTACGATGCACTGATGTCAGAGCGACAGAGTCGGGTGGACGTCAGTTTTCCGGAGATCGAAAAATTTGACCACCTGCCTCCGCCGCAGAGCGACGGTTGCCGAGCTTTCGTTTCCGTCATGGAAGGTTGCAGTAAGTATTGCACTTTCTGTGTCGTTCCCTACACCAGAGGAGAAGAATTCAGTCGACCGTTTGACGATGTAATCACAGAAATCTATGAACTTGCAGAGCAAGGTGTTAAAGAGGTAACGCTACTCGGACAGAACGTCAACGCTTATGCCGGTGCCCGACACGGTGGCGGCAAGGTCGGTTTTGCGGAACTAGTCCGTTACACCGCGGCAGTAGAAGGTATTGAGCGGTTGCGGTACACCACCTCTCACCCGATCGATTTTGATCAGGATCTAATAGATGTTTATGCCGATGTACCTGAACTGGTCAGCCATCTTCACCTCCCGGTACAGAGTGGCTCCGATAGGATACTCAGACTGATGAAACGCGGTTACACCGTGGCAGATTACGAACAGATTATCAGGCAGGTGAAGTTACAACGCCCAGGGTTGTCAGTTTCAACTGACTTTATAGTTGGATTCCCCGGTGAAACTGATGACGATTTTGATCAGACCATGGACTTGGTTGACCGTGTGGGATTCGACCAGTCGTACAGCTTTGTTTACAGTGCCAGGCCGGGCACGCCGGCGGCAGTGTTGACGGACGAATTGTCTGCAGAGGTCAAACAGCAGCGGTTAATCCGCCTGCAGGAACGAATCCGGCAGTTTGCGAGTTCGATCAGTCAGCAGATGATTGGCACCCTCCAACGGGTTCTGGTCGACGGACTGTCAAGAAAAGATCCCCAACAGTTAAGCGGTCGCACTGACAACAATCGGGTGGTCAATTTTTTGAGTTCTTCACAGTGTGAGAACCAGTTTGTTAATATCATGATAACTGAAGCGCTGCCGAATTCTCTGCGTGGCCACAGGGCTGAGGACACTTCCCATAATTCTGCTATCATGAGAACCGGTCAAACACGGGCAAGCAACGCCGCTTGAAGACGATAACAACTCCGGTCACCTTCCACCTCAATCCGGAAAGTAACCAGCGCCTCGCTGGTCTGTGTGGGGAATACAACATTAACCTCAAACAGGTCGAGGAACGACTCGGTGTGAAGATCTCTAACCGGGGGCACCTGTTCTGTATAGACGGTAGGTCTGATGCTGTTAAGCAGGCAGGGACCGTGCTCCAAGCACTGTACCGTGATACTGAGACTGATCCAGCATTGACTGCGGA
Source organism: Candidatus Thioglobus sp. MED-G25 (assembly GCA_002456995.1). Taxonomy (GTDB): domain Bacteria; phylum Pseudomonadota; class Gammaproteobacteria; order Arenicellales; family UBA868; genus REDSEA-S09-B13. Next base: position 110,743 of record NTKC01000001.1, read on the forward strand.
AAAGGTTCACTTGGCAATCTCACAGATTCCGTACGATGAAGAAACAGGCGAACCAGAAACCCAAGATGTTGTGATTCGTTTTCGCAAGACCATAATTCAAGGCAGGAATCCAAACCAGCGATCCTATCTGCGTAACATCATGGCTCATGATCTCACCTTTGGTATTGGGCCAGCGGGTACCGGCAAGACATACTTAGCCGTCGCCTGCGCTGTGCAGGCCTTGGCAGATAACGAGGTAGACAGAATTGTTTTGGTGCGACCCGCAATTGAGGCGGGTGAGCGGCTTGGTTTTTTGCCGGGCGATATTGGTCAGAAAGTGGATCCATACCTCAGACCTCTTTATGACGCGTTGTACGAAATGTTGGGTTTTGAGCGTGTCGGCAAGCTCATGGTTCGAGGAATTATTGAGTTGGCACCGTTGGCTTACATGCGTGGCCGTACGCTGAATGAATCGTTCATCATTCTTGACGAGGCTCAGAATACGACGAGCGACCAGATGAAAATGTTTCTTACACGGATTGGCTTTGGTTCCAAAAGTGTAATCACGGGGGATGTGACACAGGTCGATCTGCCGAAGGGATCTCGCTCAGGGCTTCGTCATGCCAGTGGTGTACTCGCTCATGTAGAAGGCATAGCGGTGTCTCAATTCACTTCACGTGATGTAGTCAGGCATCCTCTGGTTCAGAAAATCGTGGAAGCCTATGAAGTCGACGAGGGAGAAAGACCAAAGTAGTGAACACTGCAATCGAAGTCCAGCTGAGTCTTGACGATGAGCTAGTGCCGGATGGATCAAGAATAACAGCCTGGGTTGATTGTGCTCTGAAGTCTGTACAAAAAAGAGCTGTATCGATCACGGTGCGGGTTGTTACGCAAGATGAAATGCAGAATCTTAACGTCCGGTTCCGGAACCAGAACTCCGCTACTAACGTTCTTTCATTTCCCTCGGATAATTTTGGATCGCAGCGCACGGGAGTCAGTGGTGATATCGTGGTTTGTTCGGTAGTTGTTCAAACCGAGGCACAAGAACAGAACAAAGCCGCAGATGCACACTGGGCCCATATAATTATTCATGGCGTACTGCATCTGTGTGGGTATGACCATATAACCGATGCCGTGGCTACTGATATGGAATCACTCGAAGTGCTAATTCTTCGTCAGTTGGGATTTCCAGATCCCTATCAATTGCGCTAGGTGATAGGCTCGGCTTATGTCAAATAGACAACAATGGTGGCGCCCTGTCATCAGTCGGTTGTGGCTTTTTCTTCGCGGGGTGCCGTTGAGTCGAGAGCAACTGTTTGATGTGTTGCGGCAGGCCCATCACAGAGAATTGCTGGATGACGATACCCTACTGATGATGGAACGCGTTGCGGTAGTTTCTGACCTTCAGGTCGATCAGGTCATGGTCGCCAGAGCGCAGATGGTTACCGTAGATTCCAGCCGGACGATGGATGAACTGCTACCGGTAATTATCGAATCAGCGCATTCGAGATTTCCAGTGACGGGCGGTGATCGCGATACAGTACTTGGAATCTTATTGGCCAAGGATCTGTTGCGCCATCTTCGTGAAAATGGTGACCATAACCTGCCCTGGGAAAGTCTGTTGAGACCGGCGGTGTTTATTCCGGAGAGCAAACGTCTGAACGTGCTCTTGCAGGAGTTCAGGGCCAGTCGCAATCACATGGCTATTGTGGTGGATGAATACGGCGGTGTCGTTGGTCTGGTAACTATTGAAGATGTACTTGAACAGATCGTCGGTGACATTGAGGATGAGCATGATGTCGATGAAGGAGCCGGTATGGTTCTCCGACGTGGCACTGACTATTGTGTGGTAAAGGCAATGATGCCGATCAGTAGCTTTAATCAAATCTTTGATACGGCGCTGAACCCGCTGGAGTTCGACACATTGGGGGGCCTTGTTACGTCCGAACTCGGCCATCTACCGGCCAGAGGTGAATCAGTAGACCTGCCCGGGATTCATGTCGAAGTACTCAGCGCCGACAGCCGTCTTCCCCGCTTACTGCGAGTCACTCGCAAGCCTTTGCCTTGACACCGCCGGTGGTCGAAGTGTTCGGCCAGCACATTGAGTTCTAGCGATTTATTGAGGCGGTTCGGCCCAGTTCTTACTGCCGTCGCAGCCGGCGGTCTATTTCCGTTGGGTTTTGCACCGTTCGAGTATGCACTGGTCGCACCCCTGTCTTTGGCGGTACTGTTTTTGTTGTGGTTAACAGCCGGTCCCCTGCAGGCAGCTTTGTTGGGGTTCTGGTTTGGTCTAGGTGCCTTTGGTGTGGGCGTATCTTGGGTTTATGTCAGTCTGCACAACTTTGGCCAGATGCCCGCACCGCTTGCCATCTTGACCGTTGTAATTTTTGTGTTGATGATGTCGGGATATGTAGCGGCTACGGGGTGGTTGCAGTCTTGTTGTCGTCAGCATCGGTCAGCTGTGAGACTGCTGCTGATCATGCCCGCCTGCTGGATTCTTGGGGAATGGCTACGCGGCTGGCTATTTAGTGGGTTTCCGTGGCTCTATCTCGGTTATGGGTTGATTGATACACCATTGGCAGCACTGGCGCCAGCTGGCGGTGTGTTGGCAGTCGGTGCCGCCGGCGCTGTCTGTGGTGGCGCGATCATGATGTTGGTTACAGGGCCGCTACGAGACCGTGTGCTGGCAGTTTGTACCCTGGTTATTGTAGGGGCGGGGGTGTTGGTGCTTGATCGTATTGAATTTGTTCAATCTACTGGAAAGCCGCTTCGGATCGCGATCATTCAGCAGAATGTTTCCCTCGAGCGCAAATGGTCTGCAGATAATCTTGAAGCAATCGCTCAGAGCTATTTGTCGGTTTCCCGTCAAGTAGAGCAGGCGGACCTGATTGTTTGGCCCGAAGCCGCACTGCCGCTTTACCATGACCAAATTCCGCCGGCCTATCTCACGCAACTCAGGGCGCTGCCGGCCGACATATTATTGGGTGTTCTGGAACGCAGCCGAAACAACGAGAGAACAGAGTTCTTCAATAGCGCACTGGGCCTGGGTGTAGTTGATACCATGTACCGCAAACGGCGCTTGGTGCCATTCGGTGAGTTTCTTCCATTCCGCCCACTCTTCAGTTGGGTACTGAACTACCTGAACATCCCGATGTCTGACTTTGCGGCCTGGCCGACAGCGCAACAGCCAATGCGTCTGGCAGGGCAACCCGTCGGCGTTTCGATCTGCTATGAAAATGAATTTGGACATCTCATCAGAAAATCATTGCCAGCATCGACAGTGCTGATTAATCTCAGCGAGGAAGGGTGGTTTGGCAACTCTCTGGCCCCTCATCAGCGACTGCAGATGGCCCGTATGAGAGCCATGGAAAGCGGTCGAGCCCTGATCAGGGCCAGTAATAACGGACTGTCCGCGCTGATTTCTGCCAAGGGAAAACTACTTATTGTCGGACCACAGTTTCAACCCGATACGGTTCGCGGTAGCGTTGTTCCGATGTCCGGTGTCACACCGTTTGTACGCCTGGGTAACCTACCCATATTGCTGCTGTCAGTAATGGTAATCGCAGGCTCATTCTTGAAGCGATTTAGGTACCGTACTGTCTGATGAGTCCCGAGTAGTCAGTGCTAAACTGCCCCGATGAAAGCCAATTCTGATAACCGTCTGGTTGTGGCCATCTCTTCACGGGCGTTGTTTGATCTCGAAGAGAGTCATCGTGTCTTCACCGAAGAGGGTGTAGATGCATATTGCCGGTACCAGATCAGCCACGAAGACGAGATTCTAAAGCCCGGGGTGGCTTTTTCGTTGACCCGAAAACTGCTGAACCTTAACCGTTTAGTGAAAACCAACCGGCGTGTCGAAGTAGTACTGATATCCCGCAACAGTGCTGACACTGGTCTGCGGATATTCAATTCGATCAGCCACTACGGGCTGGGAATTACACGAGCTGCATTTTCAGGTGGTGCCAGTCCGTTTCCTTACGTCGCACCGTTTAATGCCGACCTGTTTCTCTCTACCGATCCCCAGGATGTACGACACGCGCTCGACGCTAACATCGCGGCTGCCACTATCGTGCCCTCGCAGATTGTTGATAGCGAGGGTGATCAATTACGGATCGCATTTGACGGCGATTCCGTTCTGTTTGCTGATGATTCCGAACGGGTCTACCAGGAACAGGGTTTGGTCGCCTTCTCCGAATCCGAACGGGCAGCGGCAGATTCACCCATGGTCGGAGGGCCATTCCGACATTTTCTTTCCATTCTTCATCATCTGCAGTCTGACTGGCCAGAAGATTGTTCACCAATCCGTACCGCTTTGTTTACCGCCAGGAGTGCACCCGCACACGAACGGGTTATCCGAACACTCAGGGCATGGAACATACGCATTGATGAAGCCGTATTTCTGGGGGGGTTGGATAAAGGCGCGTTTCTGAGGACTTTTGGGGCGGATATTTTTTTCGATGATCAGACGGAACACTGCGAATCAGCGCGCCAGTTTGTGGCAACTGGCCATGTTCCACATGGTGTGGCAAACGAAGGTGGTTGATGGGGTTTCGCTGTAGCTTGATATAATTCGTCTACCGGCTGTGTGGATGCGGTGCCGGCAGATTAATTTCTCTTGCTTGAATTCAAATGATGAAAACACTAATTTACCGGACCATAATCTGTGCGACACTCATGTTGCTTCTGGGGCCGATGCAGTCGAACGGAGCGGGCTTGCCGCTGGCACTCGATGGCCAGACTCTGCCCAGTCTGGCTCCCATGCTGGAAGATGTACTACCGACTGTGGTCAACATTTCGACCGAGGGACGGGTGTCAGCTAGCGGCAGTCCGTTTCAATCGGATCCATTTTTCAAGCACTTTTTTGATTCGCGTCCCGACAGCCAGCCCAGACAACGCCCTACACAGGGTCAGGGATCGGGTGTCATCATTGACAGTGAATCCGGCTACGTGGTGACCAATCATCATGTGATCGAAAACGCGGACCAGATTCGTGTTCGTTTGGATGACGGCCGTTCGTTTGAGGCGAAGGTGGTGGGTGCCGATCCCGAAGCCGATGTCGCAGTCATCCAGATACCAGCACAAGGCCTGAGGGCGATCAATATTGGAGATTCGGATTCGCTTCGAGTTGGAGATTTTGTGGTGGCGATCGGCAATCCGTTTGGATTAAGTCAAACGGCGACCTCCGGAATCGTTAGTGCACTCGGCCGAAACCGACTCGGTATAGAGGGTTATGAGGATTTTATTCAAACCGATGCATCCATCAACATGGGAAACTCGGGTGGGGCACTGGTCAATCTGCGTGGAGAACTGATTGGGGTGAATGCGGCCATCATTTCTGGAGGTGGCGGCAGCGTTGGAATTGGTTTTGCTATTCCGGTCAACATGGTGATGAGCCTGATCAAGCAGATCATTGAGTTCGGCGAAGTGCGGCGCGGAATGCTCGGTGTACACATTCAAGATCTGACACCGGAGCTTGCTCAAGCATTTGGTATTGAGTCTGGCGACGGTGCCCTCATTATGCAGGTTATACCGGGCTCAGCAGCAGAGGCTGCAGGTCTTAAGGAAGGCGATGTCATCACCAAGGTAAACGGTCGAGTCATCAAAGGTATGACAGAACTTCGAAACATCATTGGCATGTTGCCCGCTGATGAAGAAATCGAGGTGACCTATCTGCGTGAAGACGAATCGCTCACCAAGAAAATACGCATCAGAGCGCGGGTTGCCAAATCCGGTCAAGGCGTACAGATCAGCAAAAGGTTCGAAGGCGCTCGTCTGGAAGACGTCGACGGCAGCAGCAGTCAGCATGGCCAACCCGGGATAAGGGTTGTAGAGGTTACTCAAGAGAGTGCCGCCTGGCAGGCGGGCCTGCGGTCGGGCGATATTATTCTTACAGTGGACAAGCAAAAAGTGTTCAGCCTGAAAGATCTGGTACAGATCGTAAACGGAAGAACCAGCGAACTTTTGCTGCTTATTCAGCGCGGTGAATCAGCATTGTATCTGTGGATACCGTAACGAAAAACTGATCCAACATATGACCACTACGGTTCAAACTGAACGCCAAGCCAGATCATGAAACAAGACCTTATCGCACCGTCTATTCTTTCAGCCGACTTTGCAAAACTGGGTGAAGACGTCGAAGCTGTGATCGCATCTGGCGCCGACATGGTGCATTTTGATGTTATGGACAACCATTACGTTCCAAATCTGACGATAGGTCCCATGGTTTGCCAAGCCTTGCGTAGCCATGGTATCGAGGCACCCATAGACGTCCATCTGATGGTAAAGCCTGTGGATCGGATTATTCCCGATTTTGCCGATGCTGGAGCGACCTATATTTCTTTCCATCCTGAAGCCAGTGACCATGTTGATCGCACACTACAACTGATTCGAGACAACGGATGTCGGCCCGGCCTAGTGTTCAATCCTGCCACACCGCTAGATTCTTTACGCTATGCGATACACAACATAGACATGATTCTGCTGATGTCAGTGAATCCAGGATTCGCTGGACAGAAGTTCATCTCAACCACATTAGAGAAGCTTAAACAGGTTCGGGCGATGATCGACGAGTCGGGCTTGGAGATACGACTTGAGATCGATGGGGGTGTCAATCTGGAAAACATCGGCGCCATAGCGCAAGCAGGTGCTGACACCTTCGTCGCTGGGTCGGCTGTTTTTAGTGCCGGCAATGATTCGGACCCAAACCGCTACGATTCAGTAATCGCTGAGTTGCGTACTGCGCTCGCCCAGGCTAGACGATGAGTCAGGCCGGCCCTGGTTCGGCCGGGCGATCCCTGTCACGCCCCCTGTCGGTACGCGCGGTACTGTTTGATCTTGACGGTACGCTGGTCGATTCCGCGCCGGATCTGACCCTTGCGGCCAACAAAATGTTGAGTGCATTGGGGTACCCCCAGGTGAACTGCACGCAAGTGAAGGGTTGGGTCGGTGATGGTGTACGCAGCTTGGTCCTGCGCGCGCTGACCGCGATTGTGGGAGATGTGCCAGATGAATCCTTAATCGAGCAGGGCTATGGCCTCTTTCAGCGCTATTACGCCGAATCAGTTTACCAAGACAGTACGCTTTATCTCGGGGTCCATGAAACGTTGCAAACGCTGAAATCTAGTGGGCTCGCATTAGCCTGCGTCACCAACAAACCGAGCCGTTTTACCAAACCGGTGCTGGAGAAATCCGGGCTAACCGGGTTCTTCGGCGCTGTGGTATCCGGCGACGATCTGCCACTGAAAAAACCCGATCCGGCGCCACTTCAGTTTGCCGCCGAGCAACTGGGAGTGCCGCTGACAGCCTGTGTGCTTGTCGGTGATTCGATCAACGACATTTGTGCTGCCGGTGCCGCCGAGATTCCGGTGTTGTGGGCTACCTACGGGTATGCCGGCCAGGATGATATCGAACAGGACGCAACTTATGGGGCAATTGATACGATTGTTCAGCTGTGTGAGTGCCTGCAAGTCGCCAGCTGAGTACAATAGACCTAGATCTCCTGGAGATCGACAATACTATTGCTGTTCATCAGCGGGACGACAGCCTTCAAACCCCAATGAACTCACTATCGAACCATTTGTCGTGTTTACTGAACTACGCTGTAGTCTACCGAGACATACCGGAATTGCCCACGGTTCAGGAAAAATTCTGAAATGATTAGCCGATTAGACTATGACCAATATCGGGCTGCTGGTTACAACCGTATCCCCATGGTGAGGACGGTACTGGCCGATTTCGAGACGCCAGTTAGCACGTATGTCAAACTTGCTCAGGGTGCATACAGCTACCTGCTTGAGTCAGTACAGGGCGGCGAGAAGTGGGGCCGCTACTCGATGATCGGATTGCCGTGTGCAACCGTGATCAAGGTCGACGGTGATCAGGTTGTGATTGAAGAGGACGGTGAAGTGATACACAGCCAGTCGACCGATGATCCACTGAGTGCCATTCAACAGATTCAGCATCAGTTCCGTGTCCCTCAAATCGATGGCATGCCCAGATTTACCGGTGGTCTGGTCGGTTACTTCGGCTACGAAACAATCAATTATGTAGAAACCCATCTGGGGGAGACTGCCAAACCCGATCCAGTTGGAGCGCCGGATATTCTGCTGATGGTGTCAGATGAAGTTGTTGTGTTTGATAATCTCAGTGGTCGGCTCCATGTCATCGTACACACCGACCCTGAAGCAGAGGATGCATTTGAAGCCGGTAATCACCGTTTAGACGAGCTGGCGAGTCAGATTCAGCAAGAGACGGTGTCGGCGGCTGTACCAACCACTACGCCGGTTGCAGAGGACGATTTTGTTTCTTCGTTTGAACAAGTCGAGTTTGAAGCTGCTGTTGAAGCGGCCAAGGAATATATTCGCAGCGGCGATGTTTTTCAGACAGTGCTGTCACAGCGTCTGTCCATACCTTTTCGGGCCGAACCTCTCACCATGTACCGCGCACTGCGCACAGTCAATCCTTCGCCCTACATGTACTATCTCGACTTGGAGGATTTCCACATCGTCGGTTCCTCTCCGGAAATTCTGGCCCGACTAGAAGACGGACAAGTCACGGTACGGCCCATTGCCGGCACCCGCCGTCGGGGACACACCGATGAAGAAGATCGGCATCTCGAGCAGGAACTGATTTCTGATCCCAAAGAACTTGCCGAGCACCTGATGCTGGTGGACCTCGGGCGTAATGATGTTGGTCGCATAGCCCAAATCGGTTCAGTCAAACTGACTGCAAAGATGGAAATCGAACGCTATTCACACGTGATGCACATTGCCTCTAATGTGGTAGGACAATTGCGCGATGACTATGATGCGATTGACGTACTTCGCGCAACATTTCCAGCCGGGACCGTGTCCGGCGCACCCAAGGTGCGCGCAATGGAGATCATCGAAGAGCTGGAGCCAGACCGTCGTGGTATTTACGCTGGAGCGCTGGGTTACATTGGTTGGAACGGGAATATGGACACAGCGATTACGATTCGTACAGCCATCATTGCCAATGGACGGTTATACATTCAAGCCGGCGCTGGTATCGTTGCCGACTCGATCCCCGCCCAAGAATGGAAAGAATGTATGAACAAAGGCCGAGCTGTATTCCGCGCGGCAGCAATGGCTGCTCAAGGGCTCGATCTGGCAGTGCTTGATGACTAGTCCGGTGTAGTAACTGACAGAGTTAGTCCAGGAAATTAGACATGTTGCTCATGATCGATAATTACGATTCGTTTACGTATAACCTGGTGCAGTATCTGGGTGAGTTAGGTCAGGAAGTCATCGTTTATCGAAACGACCAGATCAGCCTCGACGAAATTGGCAAACTTGCACCCGACCATATCGTGATTTCACCGGGGCCGTGTACACCAAATGAGGCCGGCATATCGGTAGATTTGGTCAAGGAATTTGGTGCGCATATCTCTATACTGGGCGTTTGTCTGGGGCATCAGAGTATTGCCCAGGCCTTCGGTGGCGTCATCGTGCGAGCGAGGCGGTTGATGCACGGCAAAACCTCTATGATCTTGCACCAGGGTGGAGGATTATTCAGGGGGGTGCCGAGTCCTTTTCAGGCCACCCGATATCACTCTTTGGTGGTTCAGGAGGCTTCCTTGCCGGATTGTTTTGAAATTACGGCACGGGCCGATGATGACGAAATTATGGGTATACGGCACCAGGAGTGGCCGCTCCAGGGCGTTCAGTTTCATCCCGAATCCATACTGACCCAGTATGGTCACCAGCAACTGCAGAATTTTCTTGACGGCGCTTAGCCATGGAAAGGCCACGCGCCGATATTCTGGAACGCATACTTGAGCGTAAACGCGAGCAGGTTGCGAAGTTGCGTGGGACGACATCACAGTCAACCCTTGATCGCCTGGTTGCATCGCAGGAGCCACCGCGCGGATTTATAGATGCTTTGTTGACTCGCACGTCACAGGGTGGTGCCGCGGTGATCGCTGAGATCAAGAAAGCTTCACCCAGTCAGGGCGTGATACGTGCCGACTTCGATCCGACCTCAATCGCCTTGAGTTATGCCAAAGGTGGTGCGGCCTGCCTTTCAGTGTTGACGGAACCTGATTTTTTTCAGGGTCAGGCCGAGGACCTTGTGGCTGCACGTTGCGCCAGCAGGTTACCGGTTTTACGCAAAGATTTCATAGTCGACCCTTGGCAGATCGCCGAATCCCGGGCTATCGGTGCGGACTGTATACTGTTGATCGTTGCGGCGTTGGACCCAACGACTATGGTTGAGTTGGCAGCAGCCGCATCTGACTATAGCTTGGATATGCTGATCGAAGTGCATGATAGGAACGAACTCGAACTGGCACTGGCGATCAAACCAAAAATGATTGGTGTGAACAACCGTGATTTACATACATTCAAGACAACGCTGACGACAACGCTCGATTTGTTGCCTTCGATACCTGACGATGTGCTCGTGGTCACGGAAAGTGGAATTCAGACAGCCCAGGATGTTGTTTTAATGCGACAGAACGGTGTGAGTAGCTTTCTAGTTGGAGAAGCGTTTATGCGGGCTGAAGAACCAGGCCAACGGTTGGCTGATTTGTTCGATCTTACACACTAAACGGATACGGTTAACCAGATGCACGCAACAGTGACGGTTACGACGGACAACGCACTGCTGGGTTCATCAGATAGCGGTCATCAAGTAACTATGGACATGGCACCTGATCTGGGCGGTCAGAATCAGGGCCCGCGGCCTATGGAAATGTTACTGCTGGGTATGGGTGGCTGCACGCTCATCGATGTGATGTTCATCCTGCGTAAATCGCGTCAGGCATTCAGTGATATGCGAGTGGAACTCGAGGCGCAACGGGCCGAAGAAATTCCACAGGTATTCACCCGGATTCACGCCCATTTTGTCGTCAGTGGCAATGACCTCGATCCTAAAAAGGTCGCTAGGGCGATTGACCTTTCTGCTGAAAAATACTGTTCAGCATCCAGGATGCTGGGTGCGGTTGCAGAGATTACGCACGATTACGAAATCGTGTCAGACTAAGGCTCTGACGCCTCATGGCTCGGCACTGACTACCGGAATCCTGGCGCATGGAATTTATTACAAGCTGGTTCAAGCAACATTTTTCAAACCCTCAGGTTGTGTATTTGGGGTTGTTCCTCCTGGTGTTATTCGCGGTGCTAATTCTGATGGGTCAGATGATTGGTCCCGTACTTGTCGGAATCGTGATCGCTTATTTGTTGGAAGGGTTGGTCAGTAAATTTGAGGGTATGAGGGCACCCCGATTTATTGCAGTCTTGATCGTATTTATCGTATTTCTGTTGTTTTTCGTCGTGATACTTTTTGGATTGTTGCCGTTGGTGTCGCAACAGGCCACCCAGTTTGTGCAGCAGATTCCAAACATGTTGGGGAAAGGGCACGCAGCTATGCTGAAACTACCGGACATGTATCCAGATCTCGTTTCTCAAACCCAGATCGATGTAATCATGACAGCCATGCGTTTGGAGCTGACATCTTGGGGTCAGGCAATAGTTTCTATTTCTATGTCATCAGTTGTTGGACTGATTACGGTGCTGATTTATCTTGTGTTGCTGCCGTTACTGGTATTTTTTTTCCTCAAAGACAAACAGGTGATGATGCAGTGGTTAAGTCGCTTCGTCCCCAAAGAACACCAGTTGGTAGAACAGGTTTGGATCGAAGTCGATCGACAGATAGGCAACTATGTCCGTGGCAAGTTCTGGGAAATCGTTGTCGTCTGGATTGCCTGCCAGATCACTTTTTCGTTCCTGGGTCTCGAATACGCGACCTTGCTGGCCATGCTTGTCGCATTGTCTGTCCTAATTCCTTATGTTGGCGCTGCAGTGGTCACAATTCCTGTGGTATTGGTGGCATGGTTCCAGTGGGGTTGGGGTAGCGAATTTGGTTATTTATTTGCTGCATATGTTGTTATCCAACTATTAGATGGTAATTTGTTGGTGCCTATTTTGTTTTCAGAGGTCAATAACCTGCATCCCGTGGCGATCATCTCGGCTGTTTTAATCTTTGGGAGCCTTTGGGGTCTGATCGGCGTATTTTTCGCGATACCACTCGCTACATTGGTCCATGCGGTAATTAATGCCTGGCCAAAAAATACCGAGGCTTAGGATTCAAGTCAGCATATTTGGTGTGACTGCATAGTCATATCTTCTGTCGCCTGCGTTAAAAATATTGATTGAGCGGAGTCACTTGACGCATAACGGTGACGAGGTATCATCGACAGTTATTCAGAAAAAATAAGGCATGTTTACCGTTGGATAGCAGAAATTCAACAGTCAGCAGCAGAACCGCAGCGGGTGAGCGCTTCAGGACCGAGGACTCAACTGGCAACGGTTTCTCTCGCGCGTATGAACGTTGGGGTCTTCGCCAGTTGTTTCAGCAGATGGGCGATCCTCAGGTATCGATGCGATTGTGGGACGGTTTTAGCATTACACCTCGTCAGGGAGAATCGCTGGCGACAATCAAAATTCACAGTCGTCGGACCCTCGCACAATTAGTCCTGAAAGGTGACGTTGCGTTCGGTGATGAGTTTGCAGCCGGCAATATCGAGATCGATGGCGATCTGGTTGCGCTGCTGGTTGAACTGTATGGCAGTCGGGCACAACAGCGGTCGTTTCTTGCGCGAGTGGTTGAGCTTCTTTTCCGCAATAGACCGCGCAGTAACACACTGCAGGGTTCACGTGACCATATCCATCATCATTACGACATCGGTAATGCATTTTATAAGTTGTGGTTGGACCATGAGATGCAGTACACCTGCGCCTATTTTCCGGAGCCGGACATGAGTCTGGAAGCGGCCCAACAAGCCAAAATGGATCACATCTGTCGAAAATTACGCCTTGAGCCGGGTGACCGGGTAGTAGAGGCCGGCTGTGGCTGGGGATCACTCGCCCGACACATGGCACTCCATTACGGTGCCAAGGTGACAGCCTGGAACATTTCTCATGAGCAAGCCAGGTATGCCACTGAGCGGGCAAAAGCAGAAGGGTATGATGACAGGGTGCGTTACGTGGAGGATGACTACAGGAACATCAGTGGTGAATATGACGTATTTGTATCGGTGGGTATGCTGGAACACGTAGGCGAACAGAATTATTCAGCTCTGGGTTCGGTAGTCGACACGTGCCTTGCCGCAGACGGCCGGGCATTGATTCACACGATTGGTCGAAACCAACCGAAGCTAATGAATGCATGGATTGAAAAAAGAATATTTCCAGGTGCCTATCCACCGACCCTACGAGAAATGATGGGCATTCTCGAACCAAACAATTTTTCAGTACTTGATGTTGAAAATCTCAGGTTGCACTATGCCCGCACACTGGAACACTGGTTGTTGCGTTATGACGATGCCAGCGATGAAGTTGTCGAAATGTTTGATCCGGCATTTGCTCGGGCCTGGCGACTTTATCTGTGTGGTTCGATTGCTGCCTTTCTCTACGGATCGTTACAACTCTTCCAAGTTCTGTTTGCCCGTGGGCGGGACAACACCGTACCCTGGTCAAGACAGCACCAGTATCTTTCCTGAACGGTAGTTACAACGAACAATGCGCCGCGTCTACACTGCTGCAACGCTGCCGGAAGCGCACTTGATTCTGCAACAACTTGAAAGCGCCGGAATCAACGCTCGGGTATTTAATGAGAACGCACAGGGCGCTATCGGAGAACTGCCAGTCACCGATACCTGGCCGGATGTTTGCATCGTTCAGAATCACCAATTTCATGCTGCCCGGGCAGTGATTGAGCGTTACGAAACCAGCTCGGAAGACGAGCTGTTATGCAATTCTTGTGGTGAGACCTCCCCAGGCAGTTTTGAAGTGTGCTGGCAGTGTCATGCAGTCCTGTCGACACAAGCTTGAGGAGGTGTAAGAACCCGGCATCAGAATCCGATAGGATCGACATTTCGAATTTGGAGGTTGCCCCCCAATCTGTCAGATAGGATAGTCGCGGCGGAAGCGGTTCAATATAGTAAAATCAGGTCACCCCAGATCGGACTGGCCGATCTGGGGATAAAATATTCACGATAATGGACGCACACGAACCTACTGAACTTCGAACCGGCGAAACCTGGTTGCGCCTGGTGGTGATGCTTGTTTACTTCTTTATGGTGTTTTACGTGGTGAAGTTTCTGGTTGGAATCAGTATGCTTTTTCAGTTTGTCTTGGTCGTCTTCAGGGGCTCAGTCAACATCCGACTCAAAAAGTTCACTGCGGATCTCAATCTTTTTGCATACAACGTGCTGCAATACGTATCTTGGAACACCGATCAACGACCTTTCCCGTTCTGTGACTGGCCCTGCGCGGAAGATCTGTCCGCGCCTGCCGAAGATCGCTGAGCGTGATGGGTTCAACAGTCTGATTCCCATACCAGTTCGATGAACCGTTCGATGGACGAACGATACGACCCACAGGTCATCGAACGTCAGGTCCAGGACTACTGGTTGCAGAACCACAGTTTTGAAGTGACTGAGGACTCTACCCGGGAAAAGTTCTACTGCCTTTCGATGTTACCCTACCCCTCGGGCCACCTTCACATGGGTCATGTGCGGAACTACACCATCGGTGATGTCATGAGTCGATATCAGCGCATGTGCGGTCGCAACGTGCTCCAGCCCATGGGTTGGGATGCATTTGGCCTGCCGGCGGAAAATGCTGCAATCCAACGCAAAGTCCCGCCGTCGGAATGGACCTACCAGAACATAGAGCATATGCGAGGGCAGCTGAAACGCATGGGATTTGCCTATGACTGGACACGAGAAGTCACCACCTGCCGGCCCGAGTATTACCAGTGGGAGCAGTGGTTTTTCACGCGTCTTCTAAAGAAGGGGCTGGCCTATCGGAAAAATGCAGTGGTGAACTGGGATCCGGTTGATCAGACCGTGCTGGCGAACGAACAGGTTGTCGATGGCAAAGGCTGGCGTTCCGGTGCACAGGTAGAGAAGCGAGAAATACCGCAATGGTTCATAAGGATCACAGCCTATGCAGACGAACTTCTGGAAGAATTCGACCAATTAGATGGTTGGCCCGATTCTGTAAAAACCATGCAGCGAAATTGGATCGGCCGATCGGTGGGTCTGGAAGTAGATTTTGCACTCGCTGATGGGGGGGATCCGCTGCGGATTTTTACCACCCGGCCTGACACCCTTTTCGGCGTCACTTTCATGGCGGTTGCTGCTGACCACCCACTAGCGCGTCGAGCGGCCGACGGGAACACAGCGATAGCAGACTTTCTCGAACAGTGCCGAAGCGGAGGTACCAGTGAGGTCGACGTCGAAGCGATGGAAAAGATCGGCCTGCCATTGGGTGTGAATGCGGTAAATCCGCTCAGCGGAGAACATATTCCAGTCTGGGTCGCGAACTTCGTGCTGATGGGCTACGGTACCGGTGCAATCATGGCTGTTCCTGGTCACGATGAAAGGGATCATGGGTTCGCGCAAAGATATGGGCTTCCAATACAGCAGGTTATTGCTCCAGCAGACGGCCGCGAAATTGATGTAAAGACGGCCGCGTGGGTAGACAAACAGAACATAGTGACCGTTAATTCAGGGACGTTTAGCGGTCTTGATTATGATGCGGCCTTTAAGCGTATTGCCGATCATGTCGAAGCTTTGGGCATTGGCCGTCGCCAGGTTAATTATCGTTTGCGGGACTGGGGAGTATCCCGGCAGCGCTACTGGGGTTGCCCAATTCCAGTCGTACACTGTGAACATTGTGGGGAAGTCCCAGTCCCGGATGATCAACTGCCGGTCCTTCTGCCGGAAGATGTCACATTCATGGGTGTGCAGTCACCCATTAAAGCAGACCCACAATGGCGGCAGACAGCCTGCCCTCAGTGTGAGCGACCCGCAGAACGTGAAACCGATACGTTTGACACTTTCGTGGAATCGAGCTGGTACTACGCTCGCTATTGCACACCGGGTGCCGATGCAATGCTGGATGAACGCGCCGATTACTGGCTACCTGTAGATCATTACATCGGTGGTATAGAACATGCGGTGATGCACCTGTTGTATTTTCGTTTCTGGCACAAACTGATGCGCGATTCAGGTATTGTCAGCAGTGATGAGCCAGCCACGAAGCTTCTCTGTCAGGGGATGGTTCTGGCCGAGGCGTACTATCAGGACAGTACAGAATCCGGCAGAACCTGGATCCCACCCGACGAAGTTCGGGTCGAGCGGGACGACAAAGGAAAAACGATCAGCGCGGTGTGGTTGCGCGATGGCACGACGGTTAACCCCACGGGTTGGACCACCATGTCGAAGTCCAAAAACAATGGCGTAGATCCGCAAGACATGGTGGATCGCTACGGTGCTGACACTGTGCGCCTGTTTACGATGTTCGCGTCACCTCCGGACCAGACCCTGGAGTGGAATGACGATGCTGTTGCAGGTTCATTGCGCTTCCTGCGGCGGTTGTGGACGCTGGTCTATCGTCACCAGTCGTGCCTTTCAGGCGCAAACGACTTAAACCAGGCCTTCGAATGGGATGCTGAAACCCGTGAAATGCGTCGACTGGTCTATACAGTGCTCCAGCGTATCAATCGGGATATGGCGCGAAATCAGTTCAACACAGTGATCGCAGCGAGTATGGAACTGTGTAATGGACTGGATCATTTTGAGCCTGGCGAGGATCCCGCTCGGCAATCTGCCCTGCGTGAGGCGATGGATATTCTGATACGTGTGTTGTCACCAGTGGTGCCCCATATTGCCCACAGTTTGTGGCAGCTCATGAATTCGGGCGTTGAGCTTCTCGATGCGAGTTGGCCAGAGGTCGATGCCGCAGCGTTGCAGACATCTAGCTGTAAGCTGGCTGTTCAGGTTAATGGCAAACTGCGGGGTCAAATTGAGGTAGCGATGGATGCTGATGAACTGCAGATCCGAGAACAAGTGTTGGCCGATGAAAAGATTGGCCGCCATATTGGTGAATCAGAGATCAAACGATTTATCGTGGTACCGCAGAAACTTGTCAACGTGGTGATCTGATGAACACGCCTATCATGGGGGCGGGTGGAGGTTTCAGCGTTGACAGTGGGGTCTCGCCATGGGGCAGATACAAGGCACAGATCGTGGCTGGGTTCTTCTATCTCTTTGTACTGGCAGGGTGCGGGTTCCACCTGCGCGGTGAGATGGTGTTGTCTCCCATACTGAGTGCACCCTATGTCAATGCGGCTAATGCCGAGTTCAAAGAGGATCTCACGAAAGGCTTAAATCGCAGAGGCATCAGGGCAGTTAATGACCCCGAAATTGCGAGTGCAATTATCGATCTTGTCAGTGTCAAGTTTGACCGTCAGGTACTGTCCATCAACAGTCGCGGGCAGGCGACAGCTTATATTCTGACCTACCAAGTGCTCTGCCGTTTCGTAGATCGGACCGGTCGTGTTCTTGCTAGCCCAGCCCGCCTGAAGCTAAGTCGAACGCTGGAGTACCAGAGCACCCAGGTGCTACCGAAGAAACAAGAAGAAGATGCTTTACGTGCACGCATGCGTGAGGACCTGGTGCAGCAGATCTTGCGCCGCCTAAATAGTGTGTCGCAAGCTTCTCCTGGAGGTTTGAAAACAGAGCAGTTTTCTTGATGTTGGTAGGAACAAGGATGATCGACTTTTGCGAGTAAACCCATCAGCACTCAATGCCCAGTTAGAGAAGGGGCTGGTCAGTGCTTACGTTTTGTTTGGTGCTGAACCATTGATGCTCGAAGAGGCGGCTGATCAAATCCGCACGGTAGCCCGTCAGGTAGGGGTTGATGAAGTACGTTCGATGACCGCCGGTGTCGATTTGGACTGGTCAGAATTAAATGCAAACGCCCGGTCGCTGTCATTGTTTTCGAGTCGGCGTTTGATCGTAATCCGGTTACCAACAGGTAAGCCAGGAGATGCTGGGTCAAAGGCAATATTGACTTATTTAGATGAGAACGTTGAGGACACTATCCTGGTTGTTATCGCGGGACGGGTCGATAAGCGGGGCCAGTCCAGCAAATGGTTCAAGGCAATGGAAAAGGGGGGGCTGGCGATAGAAGCCCGAGCCCTGACACGCGATCAGTTGCCGCGATGGATCGAGCAACGTCTTAACAGTCAGGAAATCGTCGGCACTGCGGGTGCAGTCCAGAGGCTAGCCTATTACGCCGAGGGCAACCTAATGGCCGCAGCACAGGAGATCAGCAAACTGGCACTCGTACTCGGGACTGGCGCGACGCTGGACGAGAAACGACTGGATGAACTTACCCAAGATCAGGCCCGCTTCAGTGTCTACAATTTGGTGGACACTGCATTGTCAGGAGACGAGATCAGGGCCCTGCGGATATTGAGTGTGCTACGGCGGGAAGGTACTGAGTCGGTGCTGTTAGTGTGGGCTCTCGCGCGCGAGGTCCGGACGCTAGAAGCAGTCTCAGCTGCGCTTGCCAGCGGAGAATCACAAGCGGACATTTTCCGCCGCCATCAGGTCTGGCGCAGCCGTGTCAATTGTGTGAACGCCGCACTCAGACGCCATCCACACGGATATTGGGCCGCGTTGCTGTCTCGACTGTGCCAGCTTGATTATGTGGTTAAGGGTCGTAAAAGTGCGGCCGGTAATGTCTGGGCTGAACTCGAACAGGTACTGTTGTCGGTTTGTGGTATAAATACCATTTCTATAAGTGTGACTTAACACATTGAAAATATGAAAGAAGCGCTCGACAGTCACATCGATTTATCACAATACGTTCGCAACTGTGGCATGGCAGCCCGCACGGCCAGTCGGATTGTGGCGCAGGCATCAACGCGTCAGAAAAACGAAGCGTTGCTGGCCATGGCGCAGGCTATTGCCGCTGGACAAAGCCGGATTTTGGAGCAAAACCACCTGGATGTTGCGGCCGGTAAACAGCAGGGCCTGGCTGACGCGCTGCTCGACCGCTTGGAACTGACGCCTGACCGGGTGGGATCGATGGTACAAGGCTTGCAACAGGTTGCGTCACTACCGGATCCGGTGGGTGAGATCAGTGAATTAAATCGTAGACCTTCGGGCATCGAGGTCGGCCGCATGCGAGTGCCTTTGGGTGTGATTGGCATCATCTATGAGTCCCGACCGAACGTCACCGCTGATGCAGGCGGGCTATGTCTTAAATCGGGGAATGCCGTTATTCTGCGGGGTGGCAGTGAGGCGATTCGATCTAACCTCGCCATCGCTGGGTACTTGCAAGAAGGCTTGCAGCTGGCAGGCTTACCTGCCTCAGTCATACAGGTGTTCGACAACACCGACCGCAGTGTGGTGGGGGAGTTGCTCGGAATGTCCGAATTTGTCGATGTCATTGTGCCACGAGGCGGTCGCGGTCTTATCGAACGTGTGAGCCGTGAGTCGACAATACCCGTGATCAAGCATCTCGATGGAAACTGCCATGTTTACATCGATAGCGCGGCGGATATTGACCAGGCGGTCGCCATTGCTTTTAATGCTAAGTGCAGGCGTTACGGTGTATGTGGCGCAATGGAAACCTTGTTGCTGGCAGAATCTGTTGCTGAAAAGGTACTGCAACGTTTGGTTCCCAAGTATCAGGCTGAAGGTGTTGAAGTCCGCGGTTGTGGACGTACCAGGCAACTGGTGTCCGGCGCGATCGCTGCCACCGAGGAGGACTGGGGCACGGAGTTTCTGGCTCCTGTCCTAGCCGTGCGGGTGGTGGTAAACCTCGATCAGGCAATTGAGCATATTGAACGTTATGGCTCTGGCCACACCGATGCAATTGTGACCCAGGACCTGGAGGCCAGTCGACGCTTTCTGCGGGAAGTCGACTCTAGTTCGGTTATGGTCAATGCATCGACTCAGTTTGCAGATGGTTTTGAATACGGCCTTGGTGCGGAGATCGGAATCAGCACAGACAAACTACATGCCCGCGGCCCAGTTGGATTGGAAGGATTGACCACTCGAAAGTTCATCGTACTTGGCGCCGGTAGTGTGCGACCCTGAAGTCTTGGGAGCAGTCGTCGTCGACAAAACGGATACGAGTCCCGTCGTGGGTATTTTTGGGGGTACGTTCGATCCCGTACATAACGGTCACTTACAGGTGGCTGATGCGGTCAGGCGGCAGCTGCCGATGGACAAAGTGCTGTTTATCCCGGCGGCGGCACCTTTGCTGAGAGTTGAACCGTTGGCTGACCCTGTTCACCGACTTGAAATGGTTCGCCTTGCAGTTGACGGTTGGCCAGGGTTCGAAACAGACGACCGGGAAATCAGGCGGGCGGGGCCATCTTATAGCGTGGTGACGCTTGAGGAATTGAGGCAAGAACTGCCATCGATGCCACTTTGCCTGATTCTGGGAATTGACACAGTTTTGCGTCTGACCGAATGGTACCGCTGGACCGAACTGCTGGAACTGGCCCACATCGCGGTTATGGGCCGGCCCGGCTGGCATCTACCTGCCGTCCTGCCCGACTGGTGGATGCAGGCCAGAGTGGACACAGGCGATGATCTGGTCAGGTGTACAGCCGGATCGGTCGTCTGTGTCGATGTTCCCCGGTTGAATATTTCATCAACGGGCGTTCGTACTGAGATATTGCAGGGCACAGTGAGCACTGAGATTTTACCCGAACCGGTCGTCAACTATATTAAGGATCATGCACTGTATGGCTACCACAACTGACCCCAGCGTTCAAACCACTGAAGATCTCAAGGCCATGGTTTTAGCCGCACTGGAGGATGCCAAGGCCAACGATGTTCGACAACTCGATGTCCGGCGTCTTACCGACATCACAGACTGGATGGTGGTGGCCAGTGGCACTTCCACGCGTCATGTTCTTGCTCTTGCAGATCATGTACGGACCCAGGTGAAGGCGCAAGGCTTGTCACCTATTGGTACGGAGGGCGAATCCGGTAGTGACTGGGTACTATTAGATTATGGTGATGTTGTGGTTCATCTGATGCTGCCCGATACCCGCGGGTTCTACGACTTGGAAGGATTGTGGGACGATCGTTTATCGAGCGTGGTTCAGCTCACTCGGGAAAGACAGACTGATCTTTGAACTGATGCGTCTACTGCTAATTTCCGTGGGCCGGCGTATGCCGACGTGGGTTAATGAAGGCTTTGCTGACTATGCAAAGCGGCTTCGAGGTTCGGCCCGCCTGGAACTGGTGGAAGTGGAGCCGGGTAAACGCAGCCAGAAACCAGATGTGGAGCAGTTGGTTCGTGAGGAAGGTGAACGGTTACTGTCAGTGGCTCCATCAGACCATAGGCTGGTTGCCCTGGATGTCATGGGAAAACAATTGTCCAGTGAGGATCTTGCACAGAAACTTGGCAACTGGATCGACCAGGCTCAGGATGTTGCACTTCTGGTTGGTGGCGCGGATGGCTTGTCTGCACAGGTGCTTGAACAAACCGACGAATGTTGGTCATTGTCGAGATTTACCCTGGCTCATTCCTTGGTCCGAGTTGTTATTGCCGAACAACTCTATCGGGCCCACAGTATTGTTATGGGTCTGCCTTATCATCGGAACCGGCGACCGAAAAAGAGGGTCTGACTGTGCCCCTGTGCCTTGCATCGGCTTCTCCCCGGCGGCGGGACTTATTGAATCAGGTTAAGGTGCCTTTTACCGTTCTGGTTGTCGACCTTGATGAGACGCGGTTACCAGATGAACCTCCAAATAATATGGTGGCACGCCTCGCCAGCGGTAAAGCCACGACCGCAAAAAACTGGTTTGTCGAGCACGGCAAACCAGTGCCAGCCATTCTTGGAGCGGATACCTGTGTCGTGATTAACAAGGAAATATTGGGTAAACCGGCCTCGCGTTGTGAAGCCGTCTGTATGCTCCACAAGTTGTCAGGCCAGACGCATCAGGTCTACACGGGCATCGCCTTGCTGTCGGGCACGGCAATCCAGACTCAGACAGTCGTGAGCGAGGTAACATTTACCCGGCTAACGAGTGCTCAGATCGAGAACTACTGCGACGGCACGGAGCCTTTCGACAAGGCCGGTGCCTACGCGATCCAAGGTATGGGAGCAACATTTATCAGTCACATCAGCGGAAGCTACTCGAATATTATGGGCTTACCTCTCCACGAGACATACGCGTTGTTAACTGAGGCCGGTTGGTCAGGGTCGTAACATAGTGCAGTCGGTTGCTAGCGAGAACGAAAACGTCGATAGGGTTGTGATGTGATTACTCGGCCCCTCATTATCATTTTATTGTTGATTTTTTCGGGGGGTATCCCAAATTTGTTCGCGGGTCAGGGCATCCCTGAGATGTTGCTCGAGCAGCCTATTCTTGGTGAAGATTGGCCTGATCGGCGCACGACCAAGACCGTACTTTCTATACCACCGATCAAAAAACTGCTGGCGCTTTTTATTGAAGACTCTCGCCGACAGGTGACCATCCGTTATCCCGGAGGTGACAAGGGTAATTCCTGGGCGCTGGAGTTGCGCGAATGGCTGGTTGCATTGGGCATTCCATCGAGCTACATCGTGCTGGAACCCGGGTCAGGTGGGCAAGATCGCCTGCTGCTGCTGCTAGAAGCCGGTGACACGTAATTATCTATGTGATGCAATCCGGTCGACAACTCTAAACCAGCACAGGTTGAATGGCGATGAAAGTGGCAGCACTCCAGATGAATTCCGGTGAAGTGATGGACGAAAACCTCACAGTCGCAGACCGCCTTATTTATCAAGCGGCTGAGTTTGGTGCCGAACTCGTTGTGTTGCCGGAAAATTTTTCTCTGATGACCGGAGATCACGAAGTTAGACTTGCTGCGGCCCAGCGTGGTCAGGAAGTTCGACGTTTTCTGTCGGAGCTGGCAAAAAAACACTGCATTTCGCTGGTGGGGGGTTCGATTCCGCTGGCAAGCACAGAAGGAAAAGTTACGAACAGCTGTTTGATGTATGGCGCAGACGGCGAGTTTCTTGCACGTTACGACAAGATCCATCTTTTCGACGTTGATGTAGGCCGGGGAGAGTCGTATCAGGAGTCAGCTCGAACTACCGCGGGGTCACAACCAGTGCTCGTTCCCCTGCACAACACCCAGGTGGGGCTGACGATCTGTTACGACATGCGTTTCCCAGAACTCTTTCGAACGCTGAGTGAGCGTGGTGCTGAAGTGTTTACCGTTCCGTCCGCATTCACTGTGCCAACCGGACAAGCGCACTGGCATGTTCTGCTGCGTTGCCGGGCGATTGAGAATCTCGCCTGGATCATCGCGCCGGCGCAGGCGGGGTGTCATCCGGGTGGTCGAGAGACCTTCGGCCACAGCCTGATTATTGATCCATGGGGCGAGGTTGTCGCTGAGCAGACCGAACCTATAACCCAGTTGGTGCTGGCCGACATCGATCTTGAATTGGTTCGGGACAAACGGCGCCGCTTTCCGGTATTGACTCACCGTCGGCTCTAACCCGAGTAGTGAATCGGGCGGTTCGCCTGACTAGGCTGGTTGTGAGATAACCGCGTGATACCCTAAATAAACAAATTGACGTTGGCTTCACCAGCGTGTTCGAAGTAGGTCGCAGCCCCACCGATGTCGATGTCATCGATAAAATCTTCTCGCTTCATGTCAAATAAATCGATGGTCATCTGACAACCGATCAGTTTCGCATCGGCTTCAAGACACAAATCCCGAAGCTCCTCAATCGTGGCCACGCCTTTTGACTTGATGGTATTTTTCATCATGCTGGTCATCATTGTTTCCATCCCGGGTATGGCCGTACCCAGAACCGGGAACCAGCTGTTCATACCCATTGGCATGGGCATGCCGGGATTGCCGAGGGGGCTGACTCTAAGGTTGAGCTCTTTCTTGAGCAGTTGCAGTCCGTAAAAGGTAAAAAACATGGTCACCTGGTAGCCCAGTGCCGCGGCTGTCGAGGCCAGAATGAAGGGCGGGTAAGCCCAGTCGAGCGTGCCTTTTGTTGCTATGATGGTCAGTCTTTTAGAGTCCACGGTTTATCCCCTTCGGGGTGGTGTCGTAGCCAAGTCAGCTATGGTCAGTTGGCTCGGTTCAAACGGATTTTTTCAGCGTGAAATGGAACTCGCCCTCCACCTCCGAAGAGTCCAACAGTTCGTTGCCGGTCTGTTTTGCGAATGCTTCAAAGTCTTTGACGGAACCGGGGTCGGTCGCCATGATCTTCAGAATTTGACCACCGGTCATCGCGTTTAGGGTTTTCTTGGCCCTGAGGATGGGCAGGGGGCAGTTGAGTCCGCGCGCATCGAGTTCCTGGTCAAAGTTGGACATATCGGTTGCCTCTACGATGTAGTTTTAGATTCATGGTGTTACAACACCAGACATTGTGATTCGCTTGGTTGGTCGGTGCCTACACCACCAAATGGCTAGACCAGTGTACCGTTGTCAGGCGTTGGATTCATGGTTAATTAGCATCTGTTACAAAGATATTCTAATCGAAGGATATTCTAATCGTAAGATTAAACGCATCGCTGAGGTGCCAATAAAAGCAAAAAAGACGGTATCGAGTTCGATAGGTATGACGTCAGCGTTCAGGTTGGAACCGGGGGTCACCGCTGACGGGGGTACAATCAGGCCGTGAAACCATCTTTTTCCAAGGTGCTAGTGCAGGCCCGGTTCTGTCTGTTTTTCGTTGCTCTGGCGGTGTTACGTTGCCCGCCAGTTGATGGCGCCGATTTGATTCGACTGGATGGTGATGCGCTGAAGGTGGTGGTCACTGCTGAAGAGCAGGCGTTGGGCCGCGAATTCATCCGTCTGGCCCGCACGAGCTTGCGTTTGATTGAAGACCCTTTACTGGTGCACGGTGTGGCCCGAATTGGCGCTCGTTTGACCCAAGTCCTGAACGTAGACCCGGGGATCATCGGGTTTCATCTGGTCGATAACCCCGCGATCAATGGTTTCGCAGGTCCGGGCGGTCAGATCGTTTTGTTTACGGGTCTGATTGCAACCGCTGAAACTGAGGCGGAGTTTGCCTCGGTGGTTGCACATGAATTGGCTCATGTTACCCAGCGTCATTTGCCACGAATGATCGAACGTGCTCGTAAGCGGCAGATACCCGCGACGGCTGGACTGATTGCTGGAATTCTTCTTGGCGGTCAGGCAGGTGCGGCCACCATGGCCGCAACAAATGCTGCAACCCTATCGGATCATTTAAGCTATTCACGCACATTTGAACGCGAAGCAGATGCCGTTGGTTTAAGAATACTGAGTACTGCAGGCTATGCCCCGCAGGCAATGGCGCGGTTTCTCCAGCGTCTGGTACAAGATACCCGGTTTCAGGTGAACGAGACACCCGAATATTTTCGCACTCATCCACTGTCACTTGACCGGGTCGCAGAAATTGAATCACGTGCGGTAGGTCATGCTCAGGAAGCAACGTCGCAGACGCAAGAGTATTTGCTTTTGCGGGCGAGAGCCCTGGCGAGGTACGGCGTAGATGCAGAACACCTGATCGCTACTTTTCAAAGCCAGGCGGCAGCGGATATTCCAGAAGTGGCAAGTGCCGGTCGTTATGGCCTGCTTCTCAGCGGCCTGCGCACAGGAGCCTACAATCAGTCCGTAGAGCTGGCCCTGTCACTACGGGCGCAGTCACCCAACAATATTTTTTATGTGGTGGGCTTGGCCGAGTCACTGCAGGCGGCGGGTGACCTTAACAATGCCTTGGAGCTGCTCGCTGAAGCCGCGGCGACGGTACCGAATGACCCTGTACTGGCGAGCTATTATGCCGATATGTTGATCAAGGCCGGTAAACCTGACCAGGCCAAACCGGTGATTCGTGCCGGACTTCGGGCCTTACCGCACAGCATGCGACTGTTCAAATTGTTGGCACGCGCTGAAGGCGAACTTGGCCGTACCGCAGAATCATTCCAGGCACTTGCTGAATACCACTATCTTTCAGGAGATCTTCAGACAGCGCTGGCCAAGTTGACAGCTGCGCTGCAGCACGCGCAAGCAAGCGCTTATTTGACAGCGAGTATTACTGCCCGTCGAGCTGAGATACTGCAAGAATTCGAGCCGAAGGACTGACTACCAAATTGAAAGAATCGCCACACAAAATAGAGAAACCGTCACGGCAGATATTAGCGGTCTGTACTTAGAGTGGAGTCGGACCACTGGGAGAGCATCGGGGGGTCTAAACCGATCGAAATGCCCTGCAAATTGGTTCATTATGTAGTCGACGCATTTACGTCAGAAGTTAATTTCAAGCAGATCTTATGAATTATGGGTTGTCATGAACTGAAATTCGCGTTACAAGTAGTGGGTAAGACTCGCGAGTTCGTTCGAATAAACGTGCGTAAAAGGTCTGCGACGACAATCAGCTGGAGGATCAAGATGCTTAGGTTTAGAAATATTCTAGCCGCAGTGTCGGCGGTTCTATTGTTAGGACTGGCGAGCAGTTACATGCCCATAGCGGCAGCGGGAGATTTGCCGACCGAAAAAGGTTGCAAGACACTCAAAGAAGCAGACAGCGTGATGAAAGGCTGGTGTGCAGCGATTACTCGCAGAAAAGGAAATTGCTTGTCCTGTCATCAAGCCGTGGTGGATAACTGGCCGGCGACATTACCGCCAGGAGGCAACATCGGACCACCGTTCGTTGCTATGAGTGCACGATTTCCCAATAGCGAAGATCTTCGGGCCCAAATCTGGGATCCGACCGTCAAGAATCCCAATTCATCGATGCCGCCTTTTGGCAAACACAAATTAATCAGCGAAAAAGACATCGACAATATCGTAGCCTGGTTATCGACGCTTTAAATACACAGGATAACGATAGTAACGAAATAGTTTAAAGGAGGTTATACCCACCATGAAACGCAGAGTATTTCTCAAAGGATCTTTTGCTGCGGGAACGATCGCTGTTGCCGCCGCTGCTGGATTACTGACGCCCCGTCGCGTACTGGCTGCGAGCTGGCCGGAAACAGCGTTTGATGCCAAGAACGAAGCTGATGCGGTAAAAGCACTATTCGGTGACATGCCAGTGGTCGACAGCGATGCCATCAGTATTAAAGCGCCGCTTCAGGCCGAGAATGGAGCGGTGGTGCCCATTAAGGCCTGGACATCGTTGTCAAATGCGGAAGCTATTGCGATCGTGGTAGAGAAAAATCCTGCCCCCTGGGCAACGTCAGTCGAAGTCATGCCGGGCGCCGGGGGACTTTACAGCACACGGATTAAGATGGGGCAGACCTCACCGGTCACCTGCTACGTTAAGGCAGGTGGGAAAATACATAAAGCCGCACATGTGGTGAAAGTGACTGTTGGTGGTTGTGGCGGTTGACCACAATACCTGGACTAAGGAGATAAGATCATGGCAGCAACCAAGATGAAAATTAAGAAAGACAAGTCCGGCGGTCACGTGGTTATGGTGTTGGTCAAACACCCAATGGAAACCGGCAATCGCAAGGATAAAAAGACCGGCAAAAAGGTGCCGGCGCATTATGTTAAGACGATGGTCTTCACGCACAATGGAGCTGCTGTGGCGCAAGCGAGCCTCGGTCCGGCGGTGTCCAAGAATCCGTTGACGCAGATTTTGCTCACCAACTCCAATAGCGGTGATACGGTCTCTGTACAGTGGACGGACAATCAGGGTGAGACCGGCGGCACTGAAGCGACAATCAAGTAACGTCGATCATGGAAAGATCAAAACCACATCCGGTGGGCCGAGCGTTTCCAGGAGGAGATAAAATGAAAAAATTTCTGACAGCAGTTCTCATGGCAGGCGCATTCGTCATCGGAGCACCCGCAGCCAACGCAATATCCGAAGCCGAAATCAAAAAAGACATCGAGGAATTCCAAAATTTCTTTCTGAAACGCTTTCCTGGGGTGACACTTGCTGAGTACTCTGACGGGGTAAACGCGTTGCCACAATATGCTGAACGCCGGGCCAACTGGGAGTTGCTGATGGAGTTTCCCCCCTACGAGACCGAAATGGACAAAGCAGCTGAAGAATGGGTTAAGCCGTTTGCCAATGGCAAGACATTTGACGACTGTGACCTGGCAGCAGGTAACGTGTACCCGGTTTATGATGCGGCGACAGATGACCTGCGGACGCTGGTTGGAGACATCAATGCTTGCCTTAAGGCGAATGGCGAGAAACCGATCAGGAACGTCAAGGTCGGAAAGATGGCACGCTTGATTGCACATTATCGAGCGCAGTTTAATGGTCAACCGATGGCAGTCGATTATTCTCAGGCCGGTGCACAGAAGTGGTATGAGAAAGGCCGTCAGTTTTACTGGGCCAAACGAGGCCAGCTGAATTTTTCCTGTGCGAACTGTCATGTCCAGAATGCAGGCAACAAGATTCGCGGTGACGTCCTGAGCCCAGGTTTGGGCCATACCAGCGGGTTCCCGGTCTATCGAACGAAGTGGGCTGTAGCCGGTAAACCCTGGGGGACTATTCATCGTCGTTACGGTGGTTGTAACAAACAGGTTCGTGCTAAGCCATTCAAGGCTCAGGGGGCTGAGTACAAGGCGTTAGAGCTTTATGAGGCCGTTATGAACACCGGCGTTCCCCTCAAGGTGCCCAGTCAGCGGCAATAGCAAATGTTATACGTCACAAAAACAGCCTGGCTCACGCCAGGCTTTTTTCTCGGTCTTGAATCTGATCCAAAGAAAAACGGGTCTTGGCAGAATGTTCCTAAGGTCAATCGATGAGTCTCAATAGGCGGGAATTTATTCAACTGCTGAGTCTCGCTGCTGCGGCCGGCTTACCGCTGACTGGACGTTCCAGTAGTTCTGATCCGGCACAGATTTATGATTTGCCCCCCTTCGGTAATGTGTCGTTATTGCACTTTACCGATTGCCATGCCCAGCTTTTACCTCTGTATTTTCGTGAACCCAGTGTCAACATTGGATTGGGCGATGCATTCGGCAGGGTGCCTCACCGTGTGGGCAGCTATTTCCTAGATTATTTCTCGATCCCGCAGGGTTCGCCGGAGGCCTATGCCTACACCTGTCTGGACTTTGAGTCCATGGCTCGACAATTTGGAAAAGTCGGCGGTTTTGCGCATCTTGCGACTTTGATCAAGCGGATTAGAGCATTACGGCCTCACAGTTTATTACTGGACGGCGGAGACACTTTGCAAGGCTCAGCCACGGCGTTGTGGACCCAGGGTCGGGACATGATTGGCGCCAGTAAGTTGCTGGGTGTCGACATTATGACCGGCCATTGGGAATTCACCTATGGCATGGACCGGGTACGCGCGATCATCGACGGTGAACTGGATCCCATCGAGTTTCTTGCGCAGAACGTTGTGCTCACTGAGGACGCCGCGTTCGACGACAAACCAGCTTATGATCCAGAGTCCGGACAGGTATTCAAACCATACACCTTGCGTGAACTGAATGGGGTCCGAGTCGGCATTATCGGCCAGGCGTTTCCCTATACCAGTCTCGCCAATCCAAGATACATGGTAGAAGACTGGAGTTTTGGCATTCGAGACAACCAATGCCAGTCTATGGTGGATTCGCTCAGGGACCAAGGTGCTGAACTGGTCGTTGTTTTGTCCCACAACGGCATGGACGTTGACCTCAAGATGGCACAGCGCGTATCCGGAATAGATGTGATACTGGGCGGCCACACCCACGATGGTGTACCGGTACCCGAGATCGTGAACAGTCCTTCGGGTCGCACACTGGTGGTCAATTCAGGGTCCAATGGCAAGTTTCTGTCTGTGATGGATCTTGATGTTCGTCACGGTCATCTGGTGGATTACAAGTTTCGAATGCTGCCGGTCTTTTCCAATTTCTTACCCGCAGATGCTGAGATGGCCGCCTACGTTGACAGTGTTCGGGCACCCTTCGTTGACCAATTGACCCGAGTCGTCGCGACAACAGAGGTTACGCTGTATCGCCGGGGCAACTTTGGCGGTACATTTGACCAGGTAATTCTTGATGCTTTGCTAAGCGTCCGTGGCGCCGACATTGCATTTTCACCGGGATTCAGATGGGGTACCAGCCTGTTGCCCGGGGATTCAATTACCTATGAACACGTGATGGACCAAACCGCAATAACGTATGCCAAGTCGACTCTGAACGAGATGACAGGTGAGATGATCCACCAATTGCTTGAGGGCATCGCAGATAATTTATTTAACTCGGACCCTTACTACCAGATGGGGGGAGACATGGTGCGGGTCGGTGGGCTGACCTACACAATCGACCCGGCAGCAAAGATTGGACGGCGAATCTCGCAGCTAGAAATTTCTGGAAAGCCGCTAGATTCGGCGAAAACCTACCGGGTTGCAGGTTGGGCCAGTGTCAATCCGCAGCCGGATGAATTACCCGATATATGGGATGTGGTGTCAGAATATCTAGTGGATACTCGGGTGGTTCGTGATGTGGCATTGAATCTGCCTAGGGTAAAAGGCGTAGATAGAAATCCGGGCGTTATAAAGTCATAAACTAATATAATTGAATAACTATGTTCTTAATAAATAATATATTTAATAATCTATATAGTAAAATAACAATAATAGGATATACTGTTGTTATTATTGCGATATTAAGTGCGCCATTAGCACTGTCTGCAGGACCACCACCGGGCGCAGATAGCGCTGTATGGTGTGAACAAAATGCGGACGAATGTAGCGAATGGTGTGCAGATAATGTCGAGGAAGAAATCTGTCAAGAGCCAGAATGTGACTGAAGGATCCAGCAGCAAATTTGATTCTGATTGTCTGGGACTTCACTTCCCTGACTGAGTAATCGGTTATCATTTAACCTACCATCAACAAGGAGAATTTGAGATGAAAATTGTTAGAAGTATTAGTAGTGCGATTCTAGCCATGGTCGTGTCTTTGCCAGTTCTAGCGGGAGATCCTGTCGGTATCACCCCCAATTTGATGTCGGTCACGGTCATGCACAACGGTGCTGCCACTGAAATTGTCCGTAATCAGGACAATGCCAATACCGTAAGTGCGGCATTTGCAAAGACTTCAAGAAAATGCCCCCCATTTTGTATCCAACCATCTTCGTTAGCACCGGGCGTTGAAACGATAGGTGAACAAGAGATCATCGCTTATGCCAAGCAGATGAGCGATGGCGATGATTCCATTGTCGTCGTTGATTCGAGAACTCCCAACTGGGTCGCCAAAGGCACCATACCCAGCGCAATCAATGTGCCCTGGACTAAGCTCAATCCAGCCAAAGGTGCGACGCCCATCGAAATTGCTGAGATCTTGCAAGACGTATTCAATGTGAGCGAATCCGAAGGTTTGTTCGACTTTACCAATGCCAAAACTGCAGTGATGTTCTGTAACGGAATGTGGTGCGGCCAATCTCCGAACAATATCAAGAACCTACTCAAAGTCGGTTACCCGGCTCACAAAATCAAATGGTATCGCGGTGGCATGCAGGACTGGGAAATTCTCGGTCTAAGTACCGCAAAACCTTAATCGAACGAAATCGTGTTATTAAGAAGGGCAGATGATTGCCCTTCTTAAGCACGAGCTACGTGTTACTGCCCACTCCAACATGGATAACGCATACTACGAAACAGTAGACCATCTCGAAAAACTGGGTATTGATCAGGACTATATTCAGGGATGGGTGGGTGGATACTTACGTAATCCAGAGCGTGAGGAACAACGGGTGACCGACGCTTATAAAGCCGGTTATGAAGATGGGCAGGCTGGCGTTACAGACAAGGCTCAAGACTGGCAGCGTAGCTGAGCATTTGTCCGGTAGGTCTGAGCTCCGACTGATCTACGTTGTTTCGGATGGGCTATCGACTGCAGCCGAAGAGCCCAGGATGTTCCTTATCGACTTCTGAACTTGATCAACAGCATTTCGCGCGTCGATCTCCGTGATCTGATCCATGACCCAACGATTGGTCTGATCGTATCCCATGAGCTGTTGAATTTGTGCGCCGAAAGTCCTTAAGAGGGAATACCCCGGACCATCTTTTCCATACTTACATTGACTAAAGTCTTTGCTGCGGACATTGAACGTGTCTATAAAGGACTCGGTGTAATCTCCTGGCCCCAATACCTCTTCAGCGTTTCGGTGGAGATGTCCCGCACAAGATTGCGTGAGCTCGATAATAAAATGTTCCCGATCTCCGGGTTGCAAACGTGTCGAACTGATACGATCACAAATATGAATTAGAAAGACTAAGTATTCACTAATGACTGCGACGCGTTGTGCATCATCGTGATAATTGAACTCCTGGGCGTGGAGCTGCTTAGTACCATCAAGCGCAACTTGCCAGCAAACATAAGCAAGGGCTCCAGCGTTTTCTTCTATTGAAACTGAATGCTCACGAGCCGGCCATCGATCGCGTATTCTCACAGCGCAAGTCTACCGCGTGTAAGCGGTCTTCTAAGACCCACGGTTTCGGTCTGGAGTTTATCGATGAGATCCCTTTTCCTCATGCGCGAGGTCGACAAGTTGAGTTGCAAGTTCGTCGAACGTTTCGCGATACCCATCTAGAATATCACCACTGTGCGGTACAAAATAGTCTTCCTGGGCGACGCCAGATTTGCGTTCTCGGGCAATAAATTGTTTTTGCATGTGAATCATTTTTTGTATGATTTCTTGTTTAGTGCTCATTTGAAGTCTCCTTGAGACTCAGTCGAAGGCAGTAATTGGTAATGTAAGCTGGCAACGTTCTGGCATGGTACTTTGCAGTCCTTCGGTTGTCACGCAGAGGTTGAATCGTAAACCGCATCAATGCCACGATGCGGCAAGAATAGCCCACAGCCCAGTTTTCGGCCCTCACCTAGACCGAACTGTTGAATTGATAATGATTCGCCGGGCTTAAGATCGGCAATCATCAAGCTACGCGTTCGGAGTGTTCTGGTTGGCGTGCAAATGAGACGGGTTTTCCCACAGAGCAGTTTAGTTGGCGTTATACCTAGGCTTTTCAGTTGTGTGTTGGCCCACTGTAGGAATTTGGTTTCGTCCTGGATGTCTTCGTTAGCGACAACGTGACGCGCAAATACCGTGTTCAGTGGGTTTAAAAGCCGCACTCTGGCTGGACCAATCTCGATAATCTGGTCATTCACCACGATGTGATCGCCACACAGTAATTGAGCTGATTCGAGCGTGTCCTGATGAAGTCTAACCACTAGTCGCGCTCGACCCGAGAGCTGTAAAAACCCATTGTCGTCAGGCCGTATCCAGCCATTGCCAGATTCGGCGATGTGAACATGGTGTATGCCCACCCATTTATCGTGATGTATCCATGGTAGTGGACGGGCAAGCGCATCAAACAGCGGGTAGGCATGGTCTACTGGCAGCGACTGGCCGGTTATTTTGAACACCAGGTCGACAAGGTCAGAGGCATCTAAGCTCGTTTGTTGCGGTGGGGATTCCTGCCAGAACATAGTGATCTCAGATAAGGGCTTTAATAGGGCTAGGACACAATCTGGCTAAGCGGCGTGCCAGAATAAGATAACAGAACCGCGTGAGTTCTACAGCGCAATCTCATTGAAGCGGTGCGTAGTATTTCCTCCGAATCTGCTAGGGAATACGGATGTTGTCATGAAAACGACCCCGATAAAACAGTCGCCCACGGCCTCTTTCGGTACTATCTTGAAAAGGCTCACGACGATGCGGAGTGTTATTAGACAAGACACCTTCTGATGGCCCGAGTTGCCGGTGAAACACCAGGTCTGTGCGTTGTCTGAGTATCTCGGCAAGCGCCTCTACAGCCTCGTGTGACAAAGGGTCCTGGCGCCATTGAATGTTGTGACGTCGAGTCGTGTATCGCATGTAAATGCGGCCAGGATCTTGCCAGAACACGGGTCCGGACTGGGCCTGTCGCGGTCCGTCGGGTGCTTGACTATTGGCGGGTATGGTCATCACATCTGCCTGGCTTAAGGCAGCGACATAATCAGGATTCGTTTGTGCCAGCAGCGCGTAGACAATCTCATGGTTGATCAGTTCTGTTGCACCGCCTTCAAGCGCAGGCCGCACACAGTGCAGCAACATCGCTCGGACAGGGTATGTTTCAGGATAGTAGTAACCGTCGGTGTGCCAGTTCAGTTCAGAATTGGTATAGGGTATGTAACGCGCTTTCGAGCCGGGACTGACTTCAATTTTTGTCAATCCCGCAGTAACGACCGATTGGTGCAGATTCTTCAGACCGACTTGATGGCACAATGCAAGTACGGCAGTGTCGTTAACGGCTTGAGCACAGCGGTAGTGTGCAAAATTAGCCACTGCAACCCGCTCACGCAACTTTGCGAGTTCTTGGTGGTTCAAGGTAGTAGGATCGACAATATCAACGGGTGGCGAAGCTATAACTGCCCGGTAGTCGTCAAGCCGTTGGGCAAGACAATCGGTAGATACATCGGTTGAAAATAAAGCAGTGCTTTCAGAGAGCTGTGAAACCATGTCTGTGACCGGTAACGATTAACGCGCTGTGTACAGCAAAGACTTTTTATGTCGCAGTTGATTCTAGTCGTCTAATAAGACCGGGCAACTCTCCCGTTGGAGCAGTGTCGGGGTGACTGAGGTTTTATGAAGATTCGATACCACCGAATCGAGGAGACTGATTTAAACGAGCACTCACCATTTTTTGACGGAAAATGAGGGCGTTTTACACCTAATATGACCCGTTAGCGAAACAATTCGGTGACCAATCCGGGGTCATCTATCCCCTATGGGATATGTCTGGACGCAACGTATGCTACCCCAAGGAGAATGTCGCTGGAGCTTGGGCGCAACATACAATCATCATGTAGGTACGAGCGACCCACACAATTAATTGGAGAAAGCAGGATATGGCTGACCGCGAACCGCACCCAACACCTATGTTGAATGAGCTCGAAACCGGACCTTGGCCGAGTTTCGTGTCGGGCATCAAGCGTCTCCGGGACGATCATCGCCAGGACCGGGTCAATGGTGTTGCCAACGACTTGCTGGGCCAGTTGGAGCATTCCTATGAAACACGCAAGGGTTACTGGAAAGGCGGTACCGTCAGTGTCTATGGTTATGGGGGTGGGATCATCCCTCGTTTTTCTGAGGTTGGTCAGCAGTTTCCGGATTCAAAAGAGTTTCACACGCTCAGGGTACAGCCGCCAGCAGGTAATCATTACAGCACAGACATTCTTCGACAGCTAGCCGACAGTTGGGAGAAGTGGGGTTCGGGTCTGGTGACGTTCCATGGTCAGACCGGCAACATCATGTTTATCGGTGCAACGACTGACAACACGCAACACTTTTTTGACGAGATCAATGATTATGGTTTTGATCTGGGTGGGGCGGGGCCTTGTGTACGGACGGCGCAGTCGTGTGTTGGGGCGAGTCGATGTGAGCAATCGTGTGCGAACGAGCACAAAATTCACCGCACCTTGGTAAACAACTTCACTGATGATGTTCATCGCCCAGCGCTACCCTACAAATTTAAGTTCAAGATATCGGGTTGTCCAAACGATTGTATGAATGCGATTGAACGAGCCGACATGGCAGTTATTGGCACCTGGCGTGATGACATCAAGGTTGACCAAGACGAGTGGAAATCCTACGTCGAAACCAAAGGGCGTCAGCACACGATCGATAACATCATTACACGGTGTCCAACCAGTTCTTTGAGTCTTAAAGACGACGACTCACTGGAAATAGACAATCGCAACTGTGTGCGCTGTATGCACTGCATCAACGTGGTGCCCAAGGCTCTCTCGCCAGGATCCGACACTGGGGTGACGGTACTGATGGGCGGTAAACGCACGCTCAAGATCGGTGATTTGATGGGTACCGTGGTGGTGCCCTTCATGAAAGTAGATTCGGAAGAGGATTACGAGCGACTGGTAGAGATCGCCGAAAACACCATAGATTATTGGGCTGAAAACGGTCTCGAACATGAGCGTTGTGGGGAAATGATCGAGCGGATCGGTTTGATCAATTTTCTGGAAGGCATCGGTATTGATGTTGATCCAAATATGGTTGCCGAGCCACGCGAGTCATCTTACGTCCGGATGGACGGCTGGGATGAAGAAGCGATCAGATGGTTTGAGCGCAAAGGTGAGCAGAAACGAGTGGAACCAAACGCTGTCGCCTAATCCGCCAACAGGGGACGAGTAGGAGTATTTTTTATGGCTAAAAAAGAAATGCGACGCCCGATTGAGTCGGGTTGCCCGGATGGTTTCCAGTACATGCATCCAGTCATGGTCAAGAACTTTAGCCAGTGGAAATGGCACGACCACCCGCGACCTGGAGTACTGCGGCATGTGGCCGAAAGTGGAGACGCCATCTGGACTGTCAGAGCGGGGACCCAGCGCATCCTCGATGTTTTTACCCTGAGAACGTTATGTGACATAGGCGATGAATTTGCCGACGGTCATGTTCGATTCACGATTCGCAGCAACATCGAGTACATGGTAGACGGGGAAGAAAAGGTCAATCCGTTAATTGGTGCACTGGAGAACGCAGGTTTCGTGGTGGGCGGTACAGGAAATTCAGTGGCGATGATTGCCCATACCCAGGGCTGGTTGCACTGTGATATTCCCGGTACTGACGCATCGGGAATCGTGAAGTCGATGATGGATGAATTGATTGATGAGTTCAAAAACTGCAACATGCCCAACCGGGTTCATATCACGACGTCCTGCTGTCAGATCAATTGCGGTGGTCAAGGCGATATTGCGATCAACGTTCAACACACCAAGCCGCCAAAGATTAACCACGATCTGGTGGCAAATGTTTGTGAGCGGCCGTCGGTTGTGGCTCGTTGCCCAGTTGCTGCAATTCGACCGGCACAGGTCAATGGTAAGCCAACCCTGGAAGTTGATGAAAAGAAATGCATCTGTTGTGGTGCTTGCTATCCACCGTGCCCACCCATGCAGATTAACGATCCTGAGCATACAAAACTCGCCATATGGGTGGGTGGGAATCACTCTAATGCGCGCAGCAAGCCGAGCTTTCAGAAGCTTGTCGCCTCAGGAATCCCAAATAATCCGCCCCGCTGGCCGGAAGCGACGGCCATCGTCAAGAAAATTCTCAATACCTACAAGGATGATGCCAGAGATTGGGAGCGAATAAACGACTGGATCGATCGCATTGGCTGGTCACGATTTTTTGAGCTGACTGGTCTAGCTTTTACGAAGTATCACATCGATCACTGGCGCGGTTCGCGTAAGAGCCTCAACTCATCTACCCATATTCGGTTTTAGAGAAACGAGATGAAATTCTCGGTTATGGTCAACGAGGGACCGTACACCCATCAGGCTGCTGATACGGCCTATCACTTTACCCGGGCGGTGCTCGACGCTGGCCACGAGATTTTTCGCATTTTTTTCTACCACGACGGTGTTCACAATGGTACGCGGTTGACGACCCCACCCCAGGATGACCGCCATATCGTAGATCGGTGGAGTGAACTGGCGCATGATCATGACATCGACCTAGTGGTGTGTGTCGCCGCCGCCCAGCGTCGTGGCATCCTGGATAAAGAAGAAGCCAAACGCAACGGTAAAGATGGTGACAATATCGCACCGGGATTCAGAATTTCTGGCCTGGGTCAGCTGATCGAGGCCGGCATTGAAGCAGATCGACTGGTCGTCTTTGGTGATTAACGAATCAGGTAAGGCTGTGAAAAAATTTATGTACGTCAATCGCCACGCTCCCCACGGGACTATCTATCCGCTTGAAGGTCTTGAAGTGGTGCTCATTGGTGCCGCTTTCGATCAAGACGTCAGCATGGCGTTTATTGGTGACGGCGTGTTCCAACTGAATAAGGGCCAGGACACTGCCGATTCAGGCATGAAGAATGTTGCACTCACCTATGGCGCGTTGGGCGATTATGAAGTCACCAAGCTGTACGTAGAGCAGGAATCGCTCGACGAAAGAGGCCTAGAATTGAATGATCTGATGAATCTGACTTGGGAAGATGAAGAAGAGAACTGGGCAGAAAAACCGTCGATCCAGGTGGTCAGCCGAGCACAGTTGTCAGACCTGCTTGAACAGCAGGATGTGATCCTGAATTTCTAACATTGACGATGCTGCACACGGTCAACAAATCGCCGTTCGACAGTCACAGTCTACAGACCTGTCTGGGACTGGCTAAAGCAGGCAGCGATATTTTGCTGATAGAAGATGCAGTGTATGCGGCAATGTCCGGTACGGCTGTGACGTCGATGGTCGAATCCGCGATGAGTTCCTCCACCATTTACGCGTTGGAGTCGGATCTCAGGGCACGCGGAATTGGATCCGAGAAGATGATCAGCGGAATAAATCTCGTTGGCTACGATGGCTTTGTGGAACTTGCGGTAACCAACGATAAAGTGCAGAGCTGGTTATAGATTATTTAAAAGGAGATTTGAAATGGCATTTGAAATCAATGGTAAAACCTACGAGACAGACGAGGAAGGCTATCTCGCTAACTTGAGTGACTGGAACACTGACGTTGCTGGCCGTATGGCAACTGAGGATGACTGCGATCTCAGTGAAAACCACTGGGAAGTCATCAAATTTTTGCGCGATTACTATGAGGAGTATCAGATTGCGCCAGCAGTGCGGGTACTGACCAAAGCTATTGGAAAACGATTGGGTAAGGATAAAGGCAACAGTAAATATCTCTATGAACTTTTCCCTTATGGCCCGGCCAAGCAGGCCTGCAAGTATGCAGGTCTGCCCAAGCCAACCGGCTGCGTCTGAATGTCGAGCCGTGTCACGATTGACTCAGTCTATTAGCCGGACACGGCATCCGCCGGGTCGAATTTCTAGAGAGCGTTAGTTTTGATACTGGGCACTGTCTATGCCTTCCTGTTTCTCGTGGCAGTGTTCTGTCTCGTTGTCGGTGTGGCTTTGCGTGTTATCCGTTACAGCAGGACACCGGTGCCGTTGGTCATTCCAACCACACCGGCACCAACGACGACTCGCGGAGTTGTCGCTCTGATGTTTCGCGAGGTCGTGTTGTTTGAGAGCCTTTTCAAAGGAAGCAAATGGACCTGGCTTTTTGGCTGGTTATTTCATTTTGGGTTGGTCGTTGCTCTGTTGCGTCATTTACGATACTTCACAGAACCGGTATGGCAATGGGTTGAAGTGATCCAATGGGTCGGTCTCTACGGGGGTGGTGTGATGCTGTTTGGTTTACTGGGGCTGTGGGCCCGTCGTTTCCTGGTCGATCGGGTTCGTTACATCAGCGCGCCGTCGGATCACCTGATGCTGGCACTGCTGGTCGCTATCGCAGGTTCTGGGTTTGCCATTAAATATGGTGTTCATACCGACATCGTCGCACTAAAGGCGTTTACTCGTGGGTTGTTGGTGTTCGACTGGCAGCCGTTGCCGGCTGAGCCTTTGTTGCTGATCCACCTGACACTGGTCATCTTTTTGATGGTCATATTTCCGTTCAGCAAGCTCCTCCATGCACCAGGTGTATTCTTTAGCCCTACCCGCACGATGAAAGACACGCCCCGGGAAAAACGCCACAGCGCGCCGTGGGCAGACGAAATTAACCGGTCAACCCTACGGTAGTATTTGCTCATGGCGAAACACGAATTCTCCATCCCCGTTGTCAAGTCGACCCTTGAAATCCCACCAATTCAGCCGGGGGCAATGGCACACAGTAGTCCCTTTGTCGCCAAAGCCGAGCATCAGCAACCATTAGGGTTCCCCGGTGAGCTGGTTGATAACTGGAAATCGGTTGCCATAGACAAAATGGAGGAACTACTCGGCAAATATCGTGCACTGCCGGTTTTTCTTGATTCGTGTGTGAAGTGTGGTGCTTGCACGGACAAGTGCCACTACTACCTGGGTACCGGTGATCCCAAGAATATGCCCGTAGCCCGGCAAGATCTTTTGCGGGGCGTCTATCGCCGTTATTTCACAGTCGCCGGCAAGTACTTTCCAAAACTGGTGGGCGCAGTCGAGTTGACCGAGGAAGTCATTGATGACTGGTATCGTTACTACCATCAATGTTCCGAATGCCGACGTTGTTCGGTTTACTGCCCCTTCGGTATCGATACGGCAGAGATCACGATGGCCGGACGCGAAATTCTGGCCTCGATCGGTGTCGGGCAGAAGTATGCCAACGAAATCATCGGCAAGGTGCACAAAATCGGGAATAACCTCGGTCTGCCGGGACCCGCATTTATCAATACGTTGGAAGGCCTTGAAGAAGAAGTCGAGGAAGAGATTAATGTGCCCGTCAAATTCCCGCTGGACCAGGTGGGGGCAGATGTACTGTTAGTGACACCGTCTGCTGATTTTTTTGCTGAGCCCCATGTTGATGGTCTGATTGGCTATGCCAAGGTCTTTCATCAGGCAGGTATCAGCTGGACCTTGAGTTCTTATGCTTCAGAAGCTGCAAACTTTGGCATTTTCATCGGCAACTACGAAAACATGCAAAAGGTCGCTGAACGCATTCGTCAAGCCGCAATCGATCTTGGTGTAAAGCGGATTGTGGTGGGTGAATGTGGTCACGCCTGGCGGGTTGCTTACAGTTTCTGGAACACGTTGATCGGACCGTTTGATTTTCTGGATCCGGCATATCCTACGCCTCAACATATCTGTGAGCTGACGTATGACTTACTACAACAAGGCCAGCTCAAGCTCGATCCAGCCCAGAATGATGACAAAGTGGTGACATTTCATGATTCATGTAATGTCTCGCGAGGTTCGCGCATGGGCGATACGCCCGGAGGACAATTTACCATTCCCAGAGCGCTGATCAGGTCGGCCTGCTCGCATTTTGTTGATATGGCACCAGAAACTACACACGAGCACACATTTTGTTGCGGCGGCGGCGGCGGGTTGCTCACCGATGACCTTCTCGAACTCAGGGTAAAGGGAGCGCTACCTCGCGTGAGTGCTCTAAAGCGGGTTATCGAGGAGGACGGTGTGACGCACATGGCAGCAATCTGTGCAATCTGCAAGAGCCAGTTCAGCAAAGTTTTGCCGGAATATGGCATGGGTATGGACATGGTGGTGAGTGTTCACCAGCTCATCGGCGATGCGCTCGTGTTTGAATCGGCTCAATAAACGTGAGTGATGTTAATCAAGAGGAAACCCCGATGGCAGATGTAGAGGCACAGGTTCAAGCATTGACTTTTCGAAAATATGCGGACGGCGAGACGCATGCCTACGACGATTTAAAAGAAAAGATTTTCACTGCTGATCATTCCGACAAATGCCCAACCTATGTTCATCGCACCCCCCCGTGCCAAGGCAGTTGCCCGTCGGGAGAAGATGTTCGTGGCTGGTTACAGATCGTTCGCGGCATGGAACCCCCGCCCGAAGGTGTCGAATGGCAGGAATATGCG
Source organism: Candidatus Thioglobus sp. MED-G25 (assembly GCA_002456995.1). GTDB lineage: Bacteria > Pseudomonadota > Gammaproteobacteria > Arenicellales > UBA868 > REDSEA-S09-B13. The sequence continues at coordinate 151,817 of NTKC01000001.1, forward strand.
TTTCGCCGTTCAACAGAAGCAAACCCCTTTCCGGCCATGATGGGTCGGGTGTGCCCAGCACCCTGCGAGGCGGGCTGTAATCGCAACCAAGTTGATGACTTTGTCGGCATCAATGCTGTGGAACAGTTTATCGGTGATACCGCGTTCCAGCAGCGCTACCGGTTTGAGGAACCCCCGGAACTGTCAGGAAAACGAGTAGCGATTGTAGGGGGTGGGCCCGCAGGCCTTTCCGCGGCTTATCAGTTACGACGTCGCGGTCATGCCTCGACGGTGTTTGAGATGCAGGATCAACTGGGTGGTATGTTTCGTTACGGTATTCCAGGGTACCGGACGCCTAGAGACATTCTGGACCGAGAGATTGAGCGGATACTGGAATTGGACGCCATAGATGTTCAAACAGGGGTTCGAATCGGACGTGATCTAAGTATCGGAGAACTGGAGGCTGATTATGATGCGGTTCTGTGGGCTATTGGCTGTCAGACTGGTCGCGATCTGCCAGTGGATGGCTGGAGTGGCGCGGCAAACTGTGTGTCCGGTGTGAGATTTCTGGAAGCATTCAACACAGGTCGAATGCAGGTGAGCGCTGAACGGGTGGTGTGTATCGGTGGTGGCGACACGTCTGTTGACGTGGTTTCTGTAGCCCGTCGGCTAGGACGAATAAAGAATTTAAACAGTCAGGACCGCCCAGAGGCCGTCATTGGTGGATATACCGCACACGACTCAGCGATGGCCGCAATGCGACAGGGCGCGCAGGTCACGTTGACGGCTTTGTTTAACCAGGCGCAGATGACGGCAGCGGCAGAAGAAATTGATGACGCCCTCACTGAGGGGGTGACCATATTGAATGGCGTAATGCCTGTTGGTCTGATTAAAGGTGCGGATGGCCGTGTGACCGCGGTTCGAATGAGTGAGTGCGTCGTTGACAAGCAAGGCGTTCCACAACCGGTTGAGAACACGGAATTTGAGATCGAGACTGATCTAGTGGTCTCGGCGATTGGTCAGGGTGGCGACCTGTCGGGTATTGAGGAACTGGGCAATGAGCGATCCCTGATCGAAGCTGATCAATTTTTTCAGGTTCCCGGGCGTCCAGGCCACTTCGTTGCTGGCGATATTGTTCGCCCCCACTTGCTGACAACCGCAATCGGACAAGCGGCTGTTGCTGCTGACAGTATCGATCATTATTTGAAAACCCAGGAACTGGTACGTCGGCCCAAAGTCGATGTCCACCATTTCAGCCTACTCAATAAACTCCACGAACAGAAACTCGCTCCGACAGAATACGATCATACCCAGAATTGGGGAACCGACACGGCAGATTATGTGATTCACAACTACGAGGATCGTTCAGCTCACGAAATAATTCCATCTGATAAACTTTTTCTGGCCCATTTTTTAGAGGAGAATCGCTATCAGCGAGAAGCATCGGTACCCGATGCAGATGCAGTCCTAAGTCATTTCGAGGAACGACATCGCGGGCTCAGCACAGAGGCGGCTCAAGCCGAATCAGAGCGTTGTATGAGCTGTGGTATGTGCTTTGAGTGCGACAACTGTGTCATTTACTGCCCTCAGGATGCTGTATTCCGAGTCAATAAAGATGAGTCAACGACCGGTCGTTATGTGGATACCGATTACGATCGATGTATAGGGTGTCATATCTGTGCGGATGTGTGCCCTACTGGATACATTGATATGGGCATGGGGAAGTAGACGCTTGCTTGTTTATGAACCAGAAGTCGAATGACTCAGCGTCTTGCAATAGCGTTACTGATGATTCTCAGCTTTGGCGCCTCGAGTATCGCTGACGTAAACCTACCGTCATATCCAAAAGGGAGGGGTGAGTACTGTGTGGAACCGACAGATGTCATGCGTCGTGATCACTTTGAGTACTTGATGCACCACCGACAGATTTCGGTGCACTTGGGCGTGCGATCTAAAAGGCATAGCCTGGTGGGTTGCGTGGACTGTCATGCATCGCAGGCAGACGATGGGACTTATATTTCGGTAAATGAGCCGGGACAATTCTGTCGAAGCTGTCATGTCTATACGGCAGTCAAGATAGATTGTTTCAGTTGCCATGCTGCAGTCCCTGATGCTGTGGTAAAACAATAATGACGAATCCAGAAAACAAGCCACGACGTCGTTTCCTCGGTAGGACGGGTGCCGGCACTGCCCTCCTAGCGCTCGCGCCGGGCGTAAGACTCGTAGATCTGGTGTTGGCAAAAGATGAAGATGAGCCTGCGTCGGACGAAACTCGTTGGGGGCTTCTGGTTGATGCCAACCGGTGTACCACTGGCTGCCGCGCCTGTGTGTCGGCTTGTGAAGACGAGCACGCATTGGCTAAGACCGGTAGAAACCGACTGGACCCGCAATGGATCCGTAAGGTTGAATTGGTCGATGAATCTAACGATCGGTCACTATCCATACCGCTGATGTGTCAGCACTGTGAGGACCCGCCCTGTGTTGAGGTATGTCCCACCGGTGCGTCATTCAAGCGAGCAGATGGCATGGTGCTGGTGGACAAACATACCTGTATTGGTTGCCGTTACTGCATGATGGCCTGCCCATTCAACGCAAGGTCTTTTGTCCACGAAGAGGTCACTGGACAGAAAAGCTATTCTCCGCGTGGCAAAGGCACGGTTGAGAGTTGTACCTTATGTGTCCACCGAGTAGATAACGATCGTACACCGGCGTGTGTCGAAAGTTGTGCGGTCGATGGGCATGGCGCACTCGCTTTTGGGGATCTCAATGATGCGGAAAGCACTGTGTCAAAAACGGCGCGCTCACAACCCCATCGGGAACTTCGGCCTGATCTTGCGCTGAACACTGGTGTACGCTATCGCGGAGTTTAGAGCCCAGCGTATGGACAAGATTCGGTTTCAGGTTCTTGCAGGCACCCACACCGGCTACCGGCTACTGTTGTGGCTGTTGATTATTCTGATCGGCATCGGGCTGATTGCAGCACACCACATGGAATCCCAAGGTCATTGGGTGACGGGGATGGACAACCGAGTAGTCTGGGGATTACCTCATGTGTTTGCGATATTTCTGATCTTGTCGGCTTCAGGCGCGCTTAATACCGCATCAATCAGTTCAGTGTTTGGTGGTTCAGATTACCAACCATTGGCACGGCTATCTGGTCTGTTAGCGGTTACATTACTAACAGGCGGTCTGGCAGTTCTTGTTTTGGACCTGGGCCGACCGGACCGTCTGGTTGTGGCGATGACGTATTACAACTTCAGTTCGGTGTTTGCTTGGAATGTGTTCCTATATACCGGATTTGTGTTGGTGGTGCTGATCTATTTGTGGGTGATGATGACGCCGCAAATGCGCGGTTATGTCAGGTCGGTCGGGATGGTCGCCTTAATTTGGAGACTGATCTTAACCTCCGGGACAGGGGCAATATTCGGATTTCTTGTTGCGCGAGATGCCTATGACACCGCGATCATGGCGCCCCTTTTTATCCTGATGTCCCTGTCACTGGGGATGGCTGTTTTCTGGGTGTCGACCCTGACGTTGTGTCGCTGGAACGGTTACCTGCTTTCACCTGAACTGTCAGGAAAACTTCGTCGGCTCTCTGCTCTGTTTATCCTCGGTGTACTGTATCTGGTGGCGTTGCACCATCTGACTAATCTTTATATGGCCCATCACCAGGGGATAGAGCGATTCCTGTTGGTTGATGGCGGCGTCTACCCCTGGCTGTTCTGGTTGGGCTTCGTTCTGTGCGGGGGCATTGTTCCCGTCTGGTGGTTTTTGGACCGTCGTTTCAGTACCCCAGCCTGGACAGTGACCGCCGCGCTGATGGTGATCGTGGGCGGTTTGTGCCATCTTTATGTCACCATTATTGGTGGGCAGGCCTATCCCTTGCGCCTGGTGTCCGGTTATCGCGTTGACAGTGGGTTTTACGATGGTGAAATTACACACTACCTACCCAGTCTGCCGGAACTGGCATTGGGTATTGGCGGGGTGAGCCTAGCCCTGCTGATGATCGTGGTGGCTGTCCGAATTCTGCCATTTCTGCCCACGGTAACCGGGTCACTGCCCGGCTCGAACCAGGGTTAGCCGCACCCCACTGGATTATCTGCAGAGACCGGAACCAGCAGCGGAGTAGACACAGCAGTGAATCGATTTCTGATCTCGGCGGCCCACAGATCCTCTGGAAAAACTATCGTCAGTGCCGGCCTGGCTACAGCATTGACACGACGCGGCCACAAGGTCTCAACGTTTAAGAAAGGCCCGGACTACATTGATCCCATGTGGTTGGGACTTGCCTGTGGGCAGCCGTGCTGGAATCTTGATTTTTTTACGATGGGCCGTGATGAGATCAGAGAATGTTTTGTGCGACAGTCAGCTGGAGCCGACGTTGTCCTGATCGAAGGTAACAAAGGACTGTTTGATGGACTGGATGTCGAGGGCGGGGACAGTAACGCAGCACTGGCTAAACTTCTGAACATTCCTGTAGTTCTGGTGATTGACGTGACGGGGATGACACGGGGCATTGCCCCACTGTTGTCGGGTTATATCGCTTTTGATCCGGAAATCCGAATCGCCGGCGTTGTGCTTAATCGCGTCGCGGGGCCAAGGCAGGAACACAAACTCCGCGCAGCCATCGATCGTTATACCGATCTGACCGTGTTGGGTGCGATACCCCGGTCAGAAGAACTGCACATCGAAGAGCGTCACCTCGGTTTAGTCACGAGCGCTGAACACGATCAGGCAGATATCTGGTTGGGTTCTGTGGCGAAGACCGTTGACGCCGCTGTGGATATTGAGGCATTGCTGGGTCTAACCGATGGGTTTACTGAAGAAATGCTTGTAGAACCGGTTAAGAAAACGCAGACAGTAGATCTGCGTGTTGCTATTGCCCGGGACAAAGCATTTGGGTTTTATTATCCAGACGATCTGGCAGCATTCAGTCGAGCAGGTGCGGAACTTGTACCTTTTGATACCTTGAATGATCAACAACTGCCGGATGTAGATGGCCTGTTCATTGGAGGTGGATTTCCCGAGCAATTCATGGATCAATTGTCAGCCAACAAGCGTATGCTTGAATCAGTCCGCACATTCATTGAGGAGGGTGGTCCAGCCTATGCTGAATGTGGTGGACTGATGTATTTATGCCGATCAATGCGCTTGTCTGATGCGGTTGTCGAACTGGTGGGTGTTATACCGGCAGATGTAGTCATGGAAGATCGTCCCGTTGGAAGGGGCTACATGGTGTGCACCTCGACAGCTGCACATCCCTGGCCCAACGTTGCGCGGGCAGCGCCACAATCTTATCGGTTCCACGAATTTCACTATTCCCGATTGATGAATCTGAGTGACTCCAGCGAAACTGTATTTGAGGTCAACCGTGGCTATGGCATCGACGGCAAGATAGATGGCTATGTTTGCCATAACCTGCTAGCAACCTACGCTCACCAGCGTCAGGTCTGCGATAACCCCTGGGTAGATCAATTCGTCGAATTTGTTCGCGGCTGCCAATGAGGAATTAACTGGTGCGTAAAAAGACTGAAAACCCAAGATCGACACAAAAATCGTTCAGAATTACTGAGGACGCTGCAGAAGAGATTTTGCAGTCTATGAGCCAAACCAATACCACCACTGGGTCGCTTCGTATTGCTGCAAAACGCAGACCCGATGGATCTATAGACTACGCTATGGGTTTTGATGAAGCAGACGATACTGACACCGTGCTGGAGCAATACAGTGTCGAGATGTTGATAGGTGTCACCAGCCTCGATCTTCTGGCAGGTGCTCTTTTAGATTGTGTTCGGTTGGAAACGAATGGTGCTAAAGAGTTTATATTTCTCAACCCGAATGATCCGCAATTCGTGCCGCCGGACGCAAACGTCTGTGAGTAGCAGTTTTTGAAGGTGGACGCTAAAAGGACTGACCATGTTGGCGACTGAAAATAAGACGAGGTTTGTTGCAGAACCCACTCGACCGTATACTGAAAGGATCGCAGTCAACTGAGCGTTTTAAAGTTGATGGTACGGTGACCGACCACTGTGCGATTGACGGAGTACTGCTATCCATGAAGGAGCCACTCGACAGTATTCGATTGTGGGCGTCCGAGATACGCCAGGGAAATTTTTCTGCACGCCTACCGCAAACATCGAAAACCAAATCCGAAGGTTTGACCGACGATATCAATCGGCTCGCAGAGTGGCTGGAATCATTAGCCGAAGACCAAGAGGCTCAGCTCCTCGTTCAGCGGAGTCAACTCGAACAGGAATCCGGTCGAGTACTGCGATTTGAAGAGCGCACTCGGCTCGCCAATGAACTGCATGACTCGCTTGCTCAGACACTGGCTGGACTGAAAATGCAGGTGCGAGTTCTGGATGACACGCTTCGACAAGATAATGAGGCGGCGATATGGCAGGAAATGGAAAGAATTCAGGCAGCACTGGACGATGCAAATACCGAGCTGCGGGATCTGATCACGCATTTTCGCTCACCAATTGAGAGACAGGGAATCATTCCAGCTATAGAAAAATTGGTCTCTCGTTTTCGTCTGCAGATGTCGACCGATGTCGTTCTACAGAATGAGTGGCCAGAGTCAGTTTTTGATGGAGAACTTGAATCTCAGGTACTGCGCATTGTGCAGGAATCGCTGCACAATGCGCGAAAACATAGTCAAGCCAATCTCGTCAGGGTGCTGCTGACTCACGGTGAAGTGCATCGATACCGTGTTGTTGTTGAAGATGATGGCGTTGGGTTTTCTACCGATAATTTGCCCACTGATGGTTCGGGGCATTTTGGCCTCTCCATTATGCGCGAACGTGCAGAGGCGATCGACGCCGATTTAAGAATTGAAAGTGAAAATAGTGAAGGAACTCAGGTAATACTGGAATTCAACGGCCTGGGATGTCATTGAATGGCTTGATCATAGATTATGACGGAACGATGAAAGCATTACTTATCGATGATCATGCGCTGTTCCGAGCAGGGCTCAGCGGTTTGCTTGAACGTCGTGGAATTGAAGTCGTGGCATCTGTGGGTAGTGGAGAGGAAGGGATTGGCACCCTGGAGACACTCTCGCCAGATATTATTTTGCTGGATTTGCGCATGCCTGAGCAAAGTGGTCTCGATGTGCTTGACGCGTTGCCTACTGAACAATCCGATGTACCAGTCGTGATATTGACGACCAGCGCCGATGAGAATGATCTAGCTAACGCGCTTCGAAAGGGTGCTCGCGGTTACCTGATGAAGGATATGGAGCCAGACGAACTGGTGGTCGCTTTACAGGAGATCAAAGCGGGAAAAACTGTAGTGGCGCCAGGGCTGACTGGTGTGCTGGCAAATCTTGTGAAAAACGACGACCGCCGACCCAGCAAGGACTCAAGTGGACCATTTTCTGAACTGACTCCCCGGGAACGGGAGATTCTGGGTCATCTCGCAGAAGGTCAGAGCAATAAAGTCATCGCTCGACACCTGGAAATCTCAGATGGCACGGTCAAGTTGCACGTTAAGGCGATACTGCGAAAACTGGAAGTACATTCACGCGTTGAGGCCGCTGTGATGGCCGTCGAACATGGCATCCGGCGCCGTGTTGACCGGCAGCAGAACTGATAGTGAGCTGTTGAGGTTTTAATACTCGAGAAACCGCGCGCAGCTACAGGTAGGATTGCCGATCAGCACGTCGCCGGCCCGCACGTTGAATAACAATACCGCGGATGCTTTCTGGGCCGTCTATCTTGAGGTGTGGGTATTTAGGATTGAGGGGTTCGAGGTGCCATTCGCCAGCTGTGAGACGCAGCTGCCTGAGAATAATCTCACCCTTGTAGTCAGCAATCACATAGCAACCGTCATGTACGGCGCTGCCTGGTTCTGACACCACCACGCAACCGTCAGGGAACTCAGGTGCCATGCTGTCGCCGAGCACCTGCAGTGCAAAGGGCTCACTGCCGGCACAATTGCTCATGCTGGTTTGTCCAGAGTGTGGTTGAGCTGTTCGACCATGCGCCGTAATGATTCCTTGTCTAAACAGTCCAGGGTCTGGTGGGAGAAACTTTCGAGCGCATCAATACGGCTTTCCAAAATCCGTTGTTTAATGTCCGGCAGACTGGATGCTTCCATGCTGAACTCGCGCAGACCCAGACCCAGCAGCAGTCGTGTGAAGGCAGGGTCCCCTGCCATTTCACCACACATTGACACGGGAATTCCAGATCGGTTTCCTGCCTTAATGACCTGATGAATGAGTCGCAAAACCGATGGGTGTAGCGGATCGTACAAATAGTTGACCTCGTCATCTATTCTGTCGATGGCCAGTGTGTACTGGATCAGATCATTGGTCCCAATAGATAGAAACTTAAGCTTCCGGGCAAACAGATCGGCGGCGACTGCAGCTGCGGGCACCTCGATCATGCCGCCGATGGGAACGTCTGGATTAAACACTTTACCTTCTTTCTCCAGCTCCCGGCAGGTTTCGCGGACCAGTTCCAGAGTCTGATCAAGTTCGTCAAGGCTGGAAATCATAGGGATCATGATTCTAGCGTCACCGCGCGAGGCAGCACGAAAGATTGCACGTAACTGGGGTTTGAACAAAGTAGGTTCGTTGAGACACAGGCGTATTGCCCTAAGACCCAGCGCAGGATTAATCGTTTTTTCACCATCGGCACGACCGCCATCCACCTGCTTGTCAGCACCGAGATCCAGAGTCCGTATGGTGATTGTCCCCGATACTGAATCAAGGACCTGGCAATAAGCTTCGTACTGTTCATCTTCAGTTGGTGGTTCGGAGCGGTTCATGAACAGAAATTCAGTGCGATAAAGGCCGACACCTTCTGCCCCAACTAGCGCTAATCCAGGCAGATCTTCAGGAAATTCGATGTTGGCCAGAAGCTTCACGTTAATGCCGTCCTGCGTGACAGCTGGCCGGTCACTCAGGAGCGCAAGCTTTGCCGTATGTTGGGCATGTGCCTTCTGACGCCGGCGGAACTTGACCAGCATGTTTTCGTCTGGTGCGACGATGACCGTGTCGTTAGCCGCATCAATGACCAGCACGTCATCGTTCCGGATATAACGAATTGCGCTGTGCAAGCCGACCACGGCAGGTATATGTAGACTGCGAGCGAGGATGGCAGTGTGTGAAATAGGTCCGCCTAGGCTGGTGATGAAAGCACGGACACCCCGCTGATGCAAGGATACAGTCTCTGCAGGTGTCAGATCGTTTGTAACGATAATCTGGTCATCAAGACGCGAGTTCAATTGCGCGGGTTCGGAAAGCACCGGCCCAAGCAACTCGATCATCACTCGATCTACGACTTGATGCACGTCGTTTTTCTTGCTTCTCAGGTAAGGATCTTCGATCTGGTCGAAGAACGCGACCAGCGTGTCGGCGTGTGTTTTTAGAGCACTTTCAGCATTTTTCTGGTCTCGGCGTATCGACGTCACGGGCTGTTCCGAAATCACCGGGTCGTCGAGCATCAGCAGATGGACTTCAATAAACGCAAGTGTTTCCGGTGGCGCGTCAAGAGGAATGGTATTTTGTAGCTCGTGCAGTTCTGCTTTGACGTTGGCCAGTGCCGTTCTGAATCGCTCGATCTCGGTGTCGACGGACTCCTGGGAGATACTGTAGTCAGGGGTCGTCCGTCTCCAGCGTTCAAGTACGACAGCACGACCGAAGGTCAGCCCATTTCCAATGCCGGAGCCATTAAGCGCTAACACTACTCATCTTCTCCGAAGCGGTTCGCAAAAAGTGCTTTGATCTGATTAATAGCAGCCTGGGCATCGTCACCATCTGCAGTCACGCAAATGTGAGTACCCTGGGTCGCTGCCAGCATCATGAGCCCCATAATGCTCTTACCGTCACACACATGTTGTCCCGCCCGTACTTCAACCTTGGCGTCAAATTCTGCAGTGGTCTTGACCAGACTGGCACAGGCGCGGGCATGGAGGCCCAGACGGTTAATCACCTCGACGTTCTGTGAAACTTTCACGTCAGGTTGGCAGTGAATTCATGTTGAGATCGCGGTGGGCGACCTGAACAGGGGCATCTCGGTATTGAAAATACTCGACAAGCCGCTGCGCAACATAGACGGATCTATGCTGCCCGCCGGTGCAGCCTAAAGCGACTGTCAGGTAACTTCGGCTTTCATCATAATGCGGTAGCCAGTGATCAAGAAAGCCACCGATCTGGTTGACCAGTTCTCGTGCTGTGCCATCAGTTTCGAGAAAGTCAATTACTGTATTATCCAGGCCTGTCATGTCACGAAGTTCGGTTTCCCAGTAGGGGTTGGTCAAACAACGAACGTCAAAAATATAGTCCGCATCTGATGGGGTTCCATGTTTGAACCCGAATGACTTGAAGACAAGAGTTGTTCCGCTTTGATTCTGTCCGCTGACAAACTGACGGATCATCGCGCGTAGCTCGTAAGGGCTGGTAGAAGTGGTGTCTATACGGCGATCTGCATCTTGTTCCAGCGGCGATAGCAGTCGCCTTTCTTCAACGATTCCGTCGATCAAGGTCGTTGTGTCATTGGTCAAAGGGTGTCGACGGCGGGTCTCACTGTATCGTCTGACTAGAGTCTCGTCATCGGAAATCAGGAAGATGATTCGAACGGCGAATCCGGCATTGCGCAAATATCCTAGACTCGAAGGGACGGCCTGAAGAAACTGTCGGTTGCGTGAGTCAATACTGACAGCAGCTCGGTCAGAAAGGCCTTCAGTGTTTTGTCCCAGATAATCGGACAGCTGTGGCAATAGCACAGCAGGCAGATTATCGATGCAGTAATAGCCGAGATCCTCCAGAGCGTGCAGCGCAATGCTCTTACCTGATCCGGACATACCGCTGACTATAATGAAATCCATCGTGTTGGCTGCTGGTTAGTTGTTTTGATCGTTGGAACTCTGACGGGCCCCCTGTGTGATGTTAGGTCAGGAGCGCAAACAGCGTCTGGGCATCGCGCGCCCTGAAAATAGCTTCTCGTTGCTCTGTATTGTTAAACGTTTCTGCCAGACTGGCCAGTATGTTGAGGTGCTGTTCTGTGGCATTAGCCGGTACCAGCAGCCCCACAATTAGCTGGATAGGTCTATCATCTACCGAATCAAAATCAAGCGCTTGCCGCAATCGGATAACCGCAGCCAATGGTTCGGTCAGGCCATTCAAGCGACCGTGAGGTAGGGCAATCCCATCGCCTATCCCCGTACTTCCTAGTCGCTCGCGTTCATTTAGCACTTGGAACACAGTGTCTCGATGCAGATCAGGTCGATTGTGAGACAGTAATCTTGCGAGCTCCTCGAGCATTCTTTTCTTGCTGGGAGCTGAGACGTTTAGTCGTATTCTGCTTGTGCTGAGTAATCCTGTTAAAAGACGGGGATGTGCTGTCGAATTCATGGGCGCCTATTCTTCAGAAGACAGTTTGCAGGAGACAGGGATCGGCTCGATGGGAATGGATCGGGCGGGCTGTCAGAGCACTGATTTTCGCTGGTTTGCCGGAGGAATGTTCATTTGTTCGCGGTACTTCGAGACTGTGCGTCGGGCGATAAACATACCTTTATCGGCGAGTATCTTGGAAAGGATACTGTCGCTGACTGGCTTCGAATGAAGCTCTAATTCTATCATTTTTCGTATCTGTGCCTGAACAGCACGGGCTGATTGGCCCTCTCCCTTGTTCACGCCGACTTTGGTGGTGAAGAAGTGTTTGAATTCAAAAATTCCCTTCGGTGTCAGCATATATTTGTGGTCAGTTGCCCGCGACACCGTTGATTCGTGCAGATTAAGAGCCGATGCAATTTCGCGCCTTGTCAGTGGTTTTAATCGACTCTCTCCTTCAGTCATAAATTCTTGCTGTCGCATAACGATTTCTGTTGCGACGCGTAGAATTGTCGCATCTGCGGTGTTAGCTGCAGCTGCGATTCTGCTCGAATTTGTAGCGATTACTTTATAGCCACAAGACTCAACTCATTGACGCAAAAACATTTTCATTGCAGGGATATCAGTTTGCCAGGGATAACAATCAACTGCTGTCAAAGACTGAATTCATCACCCAGATAAATGGTGCGGACTTCAGGGTGGGCGAGTATATGATCTGCTGTTCCGGACGTCACTATTCGGCCTTGTGCAAGAATGTAGGCGCGATCACAGATACCTAGGGTCTCCCGTACATTGTGGTCAGTGATCAGGACGCCGATTCCGATATCCCGCAGGTGGGTAATGATGCGCCGAATATCACCCAAGGAGATCGGATCTATACCTGCGAAAGGTTCGTCCAGCAGCATAAAAGCAGGCTGCACGGCAACTGCTCGAGCGATTTCGACGCGCCGGCGTTCGCCACCGGAGAGGCTGTAGCCTTTGGCATCGCGTTTGTGTGCAATACCAAACTCGGACAGCATGGCATCAGTTCGCTTCAGCCTCTGTTCTGCACTGAGGTCGGGTAAGGCCTCAAGTACAGCCAGGATATTCTGTTCTACAGTCAGTCGTCTGAAGATCGATGGCTCTTGGGGCAAATAGCCAATCCCCAGCCTGGCTCTGGCATGCATGGGAAGATCACCGATGTCGGCGTTGTCCAGTTGAACAAGACCATCTCCCCGCCGGGTAAGACCACAGATCATGTAAAAACAGGTTGTTTTACCTGCGCCATTGGGGCCCAAAAGGCCTACAATTTCCCCACTATTTACGCGTAGGTCAACATGATCCACGACAACCGAACCGCGAAATTGTTTTACCAGTCCGTGTGTCTCCAGTGTGGCCAAAAGAATATCTCCCGATCAATAGGTATGCAATGTAAGTCCGGGGCAACACCGCATCTCAACTTTACTTCTCATCGTCGTTAAGGTTGTTTTGCCAGGTGGTAGACCAGGTGTCGTTGACGTTCTGCAACAGTCGGAGCCGTAGCGACGGCATCCAGACATCAAAACCTACTGGCGGCGAGATCATTTTCCAGTTGTTGCTGACTTCAAGGATACGAACTCTCGCACCATTCATGAGCTTCCCGACCACGACCGAGTCTGGTCCGGTCGACGGTGCACTACGCAAGCGTACATTGTCGCCGGAGACTATACCGGTCGGACCCTGTCCGGACACATAACGACCGTAAATCCACACCCTCACTCCGCGGGTAACGTTCACCTTGGACCAACCGTCGCTTGAGGTGATTACTTTCGCGGGATCGCCCGCGTTCAGTGCGCCAATGGACGGTGAAGCCTGACTGCGAACGCCATACATTAACGCGCCGCCTTCGACAACATATGCGGCACGAAATGTTGCGGTCTGCAGGCTGTTTGAATGAGTGGCAGTCGACATGTCTTTTGCATCGGGACTGCCGGTACTAGCAACCGTTGTTGCACTGGTTTCTTTGGATCTCGGTTGTAATACGATTCGCGGTCGATCTGAACCGCTGGTAACGAGAGTTGCTGGGGACTGACTGGAGCCGACCTTTGGTTGTTCAGGCGCTTTGGTTGTTCGAGTCTGACCACGGACCTTCATCTTATCCCGCGCCATATCGTAGACGATGGTTTCACCAGAGATGGTATCGCGACCTTGTCTGATTGTGGCTTGATCGATAAACGTGACTATATTATTGATTTCATCCAGTTCGATAATCTTACTCTGGCCGATGACGTCGTGCGGTTTCTGATCGGGCCGCTGTCGAAAAACAGCAGGATTGCCTCGTGCTATCGCCTTTTCCAACTGCTCACCCTGGTAAAAAAGTTCGACCTCGTCCGCAATGATTCTGATCGTGCCTTGCTTGATTGAGACATTGCCACGGTAAATCCGCTGTCCGCTGCCAAAGTCAAGTTCGACTTCGTCCGCTTCAATCAGGGCTGGTTGGTCACGGTCACTTTCCAGCGCGTGTACGGCCGTCGACGGAATCACTGATAAGGCGAGGAGAACCACAACGAAAAGCGGAGGGGACATAAGCTGAATTCTAACAAACCGAGGTTGATTACCCTTGAGAGGACGACATTGTTGACATTCGGGCAAACGATTGCGGGCTGGATAAGCTCGAACGAGACGACCTGCCGGCTAATTACCGGAGTTTAATGGTCATTCTATCGGTTGACGTCACGCTGCCCACGGCCGTGTCTGTTGCGCCTTGAGTGACCTGAACGTTACCCTGCAGCAGAATCTTGGTACCGTCTTCATAGATCCAGCCGGAGTCACTGGAGGTTGTTCGTACCAAATTATTCTGGTCATATTGATCCAGCCGGAGGTCTTCCAATAGAGACCCTGGCGTTGAGGAATTATCTGGGAAATGTTTCAGATTTTTGCCGACTAGTACGTAGGCGATACCATTGGTATCACGTCCGGTGGTCGTGAACTTATGCATGTAATAGTCCGGTTCATGGCTGATAGTCGGTGTATTTTGGTGTAATTTAGGCTTGAAAAAATTCGCCTGTAGCCATAGGCTCAGTCCAATCATTACCACAATCGCGGCGACGAGCACTGCCTGTTCAAGGTATCGATCAGCCATTTCAGAATATGCCGGCCCGCATTAGGTCGAGTGCATTGAGGGCGCCAATCGGACGCTGTTCTGGATCTACTGCAAACAATCCGTTGATTGAGTGTTGACGCATAAGTTGGACGACTTCAGCGGCCAGCGCATCGGCGGTGGTTGACCGAGGGTCCGACACCATCACCTGGTCAATCACTGCGGTTTTGACATCTATGGACTGATTTATGGAGCGCCGGACATCACCGTCAGTATATATACCGATCAAGTGGCCTTCGGGATTGACTATACCGGTCATGCCCAGGCCTTTGGCCGACATCTCTTCCAGCGCTGTGGTGAGTTGACTGCCGGATGCAACCAGTGGCATGTCACGACCGGTGTGCATGACATCCCGAACGTAAATCAATAGACGTCGTCCCAGGGTACCACCAGGGTGAGATCGCGCGAAGTCGTCGCGGCTGAATCCGCGGGATTTGAGTACGGCTACGGCCAGCGCATCTCCCATACCCAGAGTAGCCGTAGTGCTGACTGTGGGCGCCAGGTTGTGTGGGCATGCTTCCTTGTCGACACTGGTATCGAGACATTCGACCGCTGTAGTACCCAGCGTAGATGCTGCCTGACCGGTCATGGCAATCAGGGGTATGCCCATGCGTTTAATGATGGGCAGTAGGGTTAAGATCTCAGGGGTTTCCCCGGAGTTCGAAATGGCGATCACTAGGTCGCCCGGTGTGATCATCCCCAGGTCCCCGTGACTGGCTTCTCCGGGGTGGACAAAAAATGCCGGAGTACCGGTACTGGCTAGCGTTGCAGCTATTTTTCCGCCGATGTGGCCTGATTTCCCCATGCCAACTACTATGACGCGGCCTTTACAGGCCAGCAGCAGCTCGCACGCACGGCTAAATCTGGCATCAAGTCGGTCCGCGAGCTGCCCCAACGCACGGCTTTCCAGGGACAAGACCTCTCGGCCTTCAAGAGTAAAATCAATTTTGTTCATGACGCCTTAAATTGTGATTAAGCAGTCAGCACGTGATCTGGGCTATTCTACTGGAATCATGCATTGTCAGTGTTCAGCGATACGGATCGTGATTCAGGCCAAACACTGCTCCGGCTCCGGGCTTGTTGGACTATTAAAAGTCCAACCGCAGGTCCGTTCAGCGAGGCGCTCGTTGCCGAATAGGGGTTTATGATGGACTTCCCGGTGCTGTATTCCAAAATAATCCTTGGCCGACCGTTCCTGATGTTGGTGTTGCTGCTTGGTGTTCTCATCTTTTTCTCAGCTAATGTCAGCCATTTCCGTCTGGACGCGTCTGCTGATTCTCTGCTGCTGGAGGGTGACGAAGACCTCCGAGTATTTAGGCAGATGTCTGAGCGATATCAAACACGCAGCTTCATCTTTGTTGCGTTTATTCCAAATCAGGATCTTTTTGCTCAGAGCACGCTCAATGTGATCAGTCAGATTAAGAATCAGATCACAGCGCTTGACGGCGTGGAATCGGTAGTCACCCTGCTCGATGTTCCATTGCTGAAGCAGCACAAGGGATCTTTATCAGAGATAGCCGGTAGTTACCGAACCTTGGAGAGTCCACTGGCCGACACAGATAAGGCAAGGGACGAACTGATTGTCAGCCCTATATTCAGCGATCTGGTGATCAGTGCGGACGGCAAAACGACTGCACTGCAGGTTAACCTGGCAGAAAACACGCAGTTAATCGCGTTACAAGCCGAGCGTGACCAGCTACTGTTGCGAAGCCAGCAAGCCAACTTCACAGTCAGCAAGAAAGAATCGCTCAACCGCGTTGAGCAGGCTTACATCTTGGCAAAAGACCACGCCGATCAGCATAACCACCAGCTGATCGGACAACTTCGCGGCGTCATGGATCAGCACCGAGATCATGGGCAACTGGTGTTAGGCGGCGTGCCAATGGTGGTCGATGACATGATTACCTTCATAAGGAACGATCTGTTGGTTTTTGGTTGTGGTGTCTTTTTGTTTCTGGTTTTGATTTTGAGCCTGATCTTTCGCCAGCCACGCTGGGTGTTGTTACCGTTGATCAGTTGTGCCTATGCCGGTCTGACGATGGTAGGACTTCTGGGGTTCATGGACTGGCCGGTCACAGTAATTTCGTCAAACTTCGTTGCACTGATGCTGATTATTACCATGTCTATGACAGTCCATCTGATTGTTCGATATCGGCAACTCGAGCGGGATGAATCAGGTTGGTCGCAGCAGGAGTTGGTGTTTAAAACGACACGGAAAATGTTCTGGCCATGTCTCTATACTGCGTTGACCACAATCATTGCCTTTGGATCGCTAGTATTCAGTGATATCAAGCCGGTGATTGATTTCGGCT
>NTKC01000010.1 GCA_002456995.1 Candidatus Thioglobus sp. MED-G25
TACGTAAATCCTGAAGGCGATGGGCGCGACTATGATGCGTTACATGCATCTTGGGAACACGCCGACCTCACGGACGAACCGGTGGGTTCGGTACCGCTTCGTTTCGCCGATCTACCTACCTCAGATGCACCCGTCCGACTTAATTTTCCCGAAGCCACTCAGTACGCACAGGCATACGGAATGCGGAAAGACTCCATGTGGTCAAACGATGTTACTTTCGTCTCTCGCGACGCTCCCCAACTGACTGTCCCAGTCGTGGCAGCACAATTAAACAAACCTACCCTCTATCTTGTTGCCAGCGATGATGAAGTAGTCAACGCATCACCAGCAGTGGCTCGTCAATGTTTTGACTCAATACCAGCCGTAAAAACGTGGGTCGATATAACTGGTGGTCACTTCGGTCTGTTATACGAGGACTCCGATATTTTTAATCAGGCTGTCGCTGCGGACCAGGCATTCCTTGATGACCTCAAATGATTCTCGGAGCCAGTCGAGGAGAAAACCAAAAGTTCACAAATACTCCATATGAAACACATCCTTGCCGCCAACATTAACCGCGCCGTCACGGGTGAGGTGTTGGAACATATTGTCTTCCACGGCCAGCAACCTGCCGGCGGTTGAACACCCTGCAATTGCCGCCCATGACCGCCACCCCGTCGTTCTTCGAAGATTTCACGCTAGAAACCATTGCTGTTGAGGGTGGCAACATCCGACTACGCCGCAGTGGCACAGGCCAACCGTTACTGATGCTGCATGGTAATCCTCAAACCCACGCCATGTGGCACGCTGTAGCGCCCACGCTTTCGAAACGCTACTCCGTAATTTGCCCTGATTTACGTGGTTATGGTGGGTCCTTCAAACCACCTGCGAGCCGCGATCACGCCGCCTATGCAAAACGCGAGATGGCTAAAGACCTGATTCAGGTTATGGAACATTTCGGACACGAGACTTTCCTGATTGCTAGTCACGACCGGGGAGCGCGAGTGGCACATCGCTTGGCCCTAGATTTTCCAAACCGGGTCGAAAAACTCGCAGTCCTCGATATTATCCCAACCATCGAGCATTTCGAACGCACTGACATGGCTTTTGCCATGGGTTATTACCATTGGTTCTGGTTTGCACAGCCGCACCCCTTCCCCGAAAATATTATCAACGCAGCTCCAGACCAGTGGTTCAGGGCGCATACCTCCCGAGAACCTAAGGATAATAGTTTTTTCCATTCAGAGGCTCTAGCCGATTATTTAGAAGCAGTCCGACAGCCAGAAACAATCCGCGGTATGTGTGAAGACTACCGGGCGGCGGCAACCATTGATCTTGATCTCGACCGAGAAAGCCGAGACGCCGGCGATAAAATTCAATGCCCACTACTCGTACTTTGGGGAACTCAGGGCAAGATCGGGCAATGGTACAAAGCGCTCGACATCTGGCGCCTTTACTGTGCAGAGGACTTGATTGCTACCCCGGTTAATAGTGGGCACTATTTAGCTGAAGAATCTCCAGAAGAGGTATTAAAGCATCTGATTGCATTTTTCCCGTAATCGGCAATAACAATCATCTTTCTTACGGCATCAACCAAGGAGATTTTTCTATGGTCACAAAGGATCTGCAACCTGAACTGCTGCCCTATCCGCTACCACCTTGGCAACACAGGTTCCGCACTCTGAGCGTTTATTGCGAGGTTGATGAAACGGTGCTCGCTCAACGGATTATGAAACCGCTGGAGCTTATTTCGAACGTTGTTCAGATCACGGTTATGCACTTTGAAAGCACTGTTCCGTCCCGTCCGTACTACGATAGTGCGGTCATTGCGCAGGTGCGTCTTGGTCACGAAACCGGCGGGACTTGGGCTCATGCATTCACCAGCACAGATCAGGTCTTGTCGGGTACAAGAGAGATTTGGGGCTACAACATGAAGCTCGCATCGATGGAACTGCATGTAGACCAGGATCAAATATGGGGTCAAACCTCACGCCTCGGCCGACGTGTCATTTCAATCAATATGACACCGGGTGGAGATCCCATGGACGTACCGGACATGTTTCCTAGGCTGTTTGTCAAAGCGCTGCCGGAAACCAATCGTGCCGAGGCTGTCGACCGGCAAGTCATCATGATGGTCGCTGATACACAAGTTAGGCAAACTCTTTGGGGTGAGGCCCAGCTCGACATTGAGCCTAGTGAACATGACGCACTACATCTACTGGCGCCAAAGCGGATTCTCGGTGCGAGCTATATTGCTGGAAGTCAGGTCCTCAATCTAGGTCGCATCGTGGGTTGAGCCGCGCTGGAAAGACGGTGTACGAGGTTACAGATACTGTACAGATTCCACCAATTCCAAACTTTACGCAAGACGATTCTTCGGATTATGAAGTTCAACGCGTTTGATCTTCCAATAATGCTTTGTAATATGATGCCACATCGCCAGGAGTATTAATCCACGATAAACAGTTTGACGCCGGTTTTGGTCGACGATCGATGAGGTGAGTCGCCGGCGTCGGAGACCTGATAACTCATTCCAGGAGTCAGTCGAAATCGCCGACCGTCTTTGAGCTCGCTGATTAGTTCGCCTTCCAGGACGTAAAGCACGTGCCCGCGTTCGCACCAGTGATCCGCAAGGTAACCAGGTGAGTATTCGACCGAACGAACCCGCAGCTCCCCTACAGTAAATTCGCGAGTTGTAGAAAATCCCTTCTCTCCTGGACTAAATTCCGGGTCAATCTCTTCCCAGGTCGTC
This sequence comes from Candidatus Thioglobus sp. MED-G25, assembly GCA_002456995.1. Classification (GTDB taxonomy): domain Bacteria; phylum Pseudomonadota; class Gammaproteobacteria; order Arenicellales; family UBA868; genus REDSEA-S09-B13. The sequence continues at coordinate 2,732 of NTKC01000010.1, forward strand.
ACTGTGAATGGCATAGGTGGTAATTGCATTGTCTTCAATCTCGGTATGTAGGGGTAGACGGGTGTGGCCCTGATGGTAACTGGTGGTTCAAGGACGAGACCACTATTTTTCGAAATCTGAATAGTGACACCCTAGTAGCTTTATCGTATACATTGGGTGTCGACTTAATTTTTTGATGTCGACAAATGATCGTTCCAATCAACAAGCAGTACCGCATTATCACTGACCCCTATCAGTGGCTCGTCCAGAAGAAGCACGCTAGGAAAGACAGGGACGCCTTTGTTGGACGTTCGGCAGTTGTTGGGTCACAGCACAATCAAGATGACCGAGCGATACGCTCACTTGGCAATGGGTAATCTGAAGTCTGCTGTGAGTCGGCTCGATCGTCGGTCACATTCTGGTCACAGTGTGCGACCTCAACAAATAAGGAGAGTCGTAAGCCATTGAAAAGATGGTGGCTATGGGTAGATTCGAACTACCGACTTATTCCTGTTTGGCAGGATCATCCACAAGTGTGTGGGTGTGATGAGTACAGCTGGGGACTACTTAGCTATTAGGATCACCGTTAGTACGATAATCCCTAAAATAATCGACCACACACCCAGATGCACAGCACGGACTACATCCACCTCATCAATCCAACCTTTACCCCAAAAACCCTTACTGAGATGTTCTATAAATTCACGGTCAATTGTTACGATGTAGTTGTTCTCAAAAGCACACTCACATGCCCACATGCGTCCTGATTTCCAGTTACAAGCAGTGCAGAATATGGGACCTCCATCTTTAGCGAAGACTCCAAAAGGGCTTGTCTCAGGATTGAATATGCCCCGTAACCAAGGTCTGTGGTATTCAGAATACACATCATTAGCACAGTTAGGGCATTTCCCGATTAATGTTGTCTCTTTACACCCCAAACAAGTACGAGAGACTTCGTTAGCTATAGCTGTTCTTGGCATTCCGTTATCTTAAACCCAAAAGGATTGAAGCGGCTTCTGCTACATTTCTACTATGGATGAAGACAAGCAAGATAAGCGTAAAAACGGTGATGACTTGGAAGACTTGCTGACTGAAGCGGCGCAGCAGACTGCGACACGAGCAGCAACGAAACGTAAGGCTGATTCTTTATCCGAACCTGAGCGCGTAGCGCGTCTATGAATGGTTGCCATTGCAATTCCCTCAGTCGTTTTGACACCCGGCATTGCCGGGACATTTGGGAATGTGCTGCACCCTAATTGCACCCTGACGAGTCAGCGTCATCATGGGCAAACCTAACTACTTGAAAAGATGGTGGCTATGGGTAGATTCGAACTACCGACCCCGGCATTATGAGTGCCGTGCTCTAACCAGCTGAGCTACATAGCCAAAGGAGACACAGGCTGTCTAACGTACGTATGATCAACCCAAAGGATCAGACATTGAACCTGAAATGCATTATATCACCGTCATTTACAACATAATCTCGCCCTTCTAGGCGCAACCGCCCCGCATCACGCGCTCCTTGCTCCCCACCGAGTGCAATATAATCGTCGTAAGCAATGGTCTCAGCGCGAATGAACCCGTGTTCAAAGTCAGTGTGGATCACTCCGGCGGCGTTTGATGCGGTCATTCCCGATTTGATGGTCCAGGCCCGTGCTTCTTTAGGTCCTGCAGTAAAAAAGGTCTGGAGGCCAAGCAGCGAATAGCCGGCTCGAATCACCCGATCCAAACCGGATTCTGTGAACCCTAAATCATTTATAAATGCGCTGCGCTCCTGATGATCAAGCATCGCGATCTCTTGCTCAATTCTGGCACTGACCAAAACCAGCTCATCGCCAGAATCATGTGCATGCGCCTTAACAGCCGCTACGTTTGATCCCTTTCCACCACCCAGGTCGTGTTCGTCGACATTAGATACGTACAGCACCGGCTTGGCGGTCAACAGGCAAAGTGGTTTCAGTGCTGCTCGCTCTATCTGTGCAAGTGCCAGGCTGCGAACCGGTGCACCACTGTCCAGCCAATCTCGAACCCGCTCTAGCAGGTGGGCCATCTGAAGATGGGTCTTATCACCTGATTTTGACCCCTTAAGGGATTTATCCAGCGCCCGCTCTACTGTCTCCAAATCCGCCAGGGCCAACTCGGTATCGACAATGGCAATGTCAGACAGGGAGTCGACCTGATTTGCCACGTGACTGACATCGGGATCTTCAAAAGCACGTACCACGTGGGCTATCGCGTCGACTTCACGGATGTGGGCGAGGAAACGATTGCCGAGCCCTTCACCCCGGGAGGCACCAGACACCAATCCGGCAATATCCACAAACTCCATGGCGGCGGGAATCACTCTGGACGGTTGTACGAACTCTGCAATCTTAGGCAACCGCTGATCCGGGACCTCCACCATCCCAACATTCGGATCAATAGTACAAAAAGGGTAGTTTTCGGCCTGGACATCCCCACGGGTCAGGGCATTAAACAATGTGGACTTGCCAACATTGGGCAGTCCGACAATACCACAGCGGAACCCCATTCAGTCGTCTTTCCTGTTCGGGCCTTTGTGCAGATCGTTCATCACACGCTCCCAGTCACCTGCTGCCATGTCTTCGAATAACCCAGCAGAGCGCTGGACTGCTTCCAGTATTAACTCGCGGTCCTGCGCTGACGGCATCCGCAACACATAATCGGTAACCTCATCTGAATTACCCGGATGGCCAATCCCCAAACGCAAGCGCATGAATTCCCTGGACCCCAGGTCGCTGAACAAGCTACGCAATCCGTTGTGACCGCCGTGACCGCCACCGTTTTTGATTCTCGCAACACCTGGTAGCAGATCAAGGTCATCGTGCACAACCAGAATCTGCTCAGGTGCAACGTCAAAATAACGGGCCAACGGTGCGACTGATGCACCACTTAAGTTCATAAAAGTATTCGGTCGCAGTAACCGCAGCTTCCGTCCATTAATCTGCAGTTCAGTGAGTTCGCCTTTGAATCGTGCTTCGAGACGGAAATCCAGTGGATAGCGGCGCGCGAGTTCCTCCAGAAACCAATAGCCAGCATTGTGCCGGGTACCAGCATGGCCAGCGCCCGGATTTCCCAATCCGACGATTAGACTTATCTGGTCCATTCAGAGAATATCGACCACGCCACAACCGAGTCCACAGCTACAGGCCCGGTGATTGCCGGCAGGCTATTACTCTTCGGCCTACTCTTTAGATGAGTCCGCGTCGCCAGCTGATTCGTCGGTGGCAGGCACTGCGGCTTCACCTTCCTCACCTTCCTCACCTTCCTCGCCTTCGACACCTGCTTCAACTTCGAGAACTTCCTCTTCGATCTCTCGCGGCGGCATAACGGTAACGACAGTTGGATCTTCACCTTCGTGAAGAAGCACGGTCAATTCAACACCCTCAGGCAACTCCACCGAAGAAAGATGTATAACATCATTAATACCCAGTTCGGAAACATCGACCTTAATATATTCGGGCAGATCTTTCGGCAAACAGGTGATATCGAGTTCTGTCATCAGTGGGGAAAAAATGCCTTCTTCAACCTTCACTCCCGGGGCTTCATCGGCCCCCTCGAAATGCAGCGGAATTTTCATGTGCAACTTTTCAGTTGCCTTTATCCGTTGAAAGTCGATATGCACCAACCTAGGTTGAACTCGATGGCGTTGAACCTCGCGCAGAATCACCTGCTGTGAACCAGATTCGGTATTCAAAGAGATGATCGCTGAATGGAAAGCCTCAACTTCTAAATTACGCATGATCTCGTTATGGTCAAGAAGCACAGCTTCGTTGTTCTGGTCAGCGCCATAGATCATCGCCGGCACCTGGTCTAAACGGCGCAGGCGTCTACTTGCCTTGGTGCCGAACACGTCTCGCGGCTTGGTATTCAACTCAAAATTAGTACTCATCTCTTGCTCTCCTTAACTCCCACATTAATCTTCGATAACCGTTCCGACCTGTCATTCCATAAAAAGCGAACTCACGGAATCGCCCTCAGCGATTCGGCGAATCGATTCGGCAAGCAGCTCGGAAATGCTGATTTGGCGAATCTTGTCACAAGCTGCAGCTTCCTCATTCAGAGGGATAGAGTTGGTTACAACCACTTCGTCCAGGTCAGATTCAGTAATCCTTTCTACGGCCGAACCTGAGAGCACCGGGTGAGTACAACAAGCCTTCACCTGTTTCGCGCCCGCATCCTTCAGAGCCGACGCGGCTTCACACAGTGTGTTTGCGGTATCGACCATGTCGTCCATTAACACGCAGGTATGGTTGTCCACGGACCCGATAATGTGCATGACTTTGGCCTCGTTGGCCTTTGGACGACGCTTATCAATGATCGCCAGTTCTGCACCCAACTGCTTGGCCATGGCCCGCGCTCGAACAACACCTCCGACATCTGGAGAAACAACCAACAGGTTTTCTGGCTGCTGCCGCCACAATTCACTGTTCAGTACTGGTGCCGCATAAATATTGTCTACCGGCACATCAAAGAACCCCTGTATCTGATCAGCATGCAGGTCCATGGTAACTACCCGGTCGGCTCCTGCTACGCCGATCATATCGGCGACCAGTTTAGCGGTGATTGCGACCCGGGCCGTCCGAGGACGCCGGTCCTGACGCGCATAACCGTAGTAAGGCATCACAGCCGTCACCCGTTCTGCTGAGGAACGCTTTAACGCATCGATCATTACCAGCAATTCCATCAGGTGCTTACTGGCTGGTGCACAGGTCGGCTGGATGACAAATACGTCACTTGCCCGCACATGCTCCATAATCTCTACGTTGACTTCGCCATCGCTGAACGTGCTCACCAGAGCGCGTCCCAATCCGACACCCAGATGCCCGGCTACCTCCCGAGCGAGCTCAGGATTGGCGTTACCGGTAAACACGGTGAGATCGTCGAAAGCCATCAATATTCCTCCACTGGTTTCGACACCAATATGGCTGGGGTGCCAGGATTCGAACCTGGGAATGCCGGAATCAAAATCCGGTGCCTTACCACTTGGCTACACCCCAACTGGCTCGGTTGTCCTTAGTGGATGCTGGTTTATGCCGGCCGCAACAAACCCGCTGATGCCTGCTGGCGCCTGCCCCAAAATTTCTTCCCCACTTTGTCGGTCCGACACGGCCACAAATAAGCCACAACCACTTCCTGTCATTCTGGCCTCTCCAAACTGGCGGAGCCAGGAAAGCGCCTCACCCACTTCTGGATAAAGCCGACATGTGACCGGTTCCAGGTCGTTGTTAAGACCGTCCTTAAAAAGGGTGGGTATTCTGATTCGCGGCGTGTTTCGTGTCAATCCGGAATCGTTGAATATAGCAGCAGTGGAAACCTTCACCTGCGGCACCACAACACAGTAAATTCTCTCAGAAAGCACCGCTGGGGTCACTTTCTCACCGACTCCCTCACCCCAGGCTGAATGGCCATGGATAAAAACCGGCACATCTGCGCCCAGTTCTAACCCCAGCCGAGCAAGTGTATTAACACTGGCATGTACCCCCCATAGCCGATTTAGTGCCAAAAGCACAGTGGCCGCATCTGAGCTCCCACCGCCCAGACCGCCACCAACGGGAATTCTTTTCTCAAGCTTTATATCAACACCAAGGTCGGTTCCCCCGAATTGCTGTAGTTTTTGGGCCGCCCGTACTGTCAGGTCACACTCAGGCAGACCTGCCCCGCCTTCGCGGCGAATCACGCCGTCATTTCGCACCTCAAAGCGCAGTACATCAGCAAAATCGAGTAGCTGAAATAATGTTTGCAGTTCATGATAACCGTCCCCACGTCGACCCACGACGTGTAGAAACAAGTTCAATTTTGCGGGTGCCGGCCAGTTTTTCATCTTGAAGGTTGCAGCTTATCGTCACCATCGTGCCACTGACTGATCACAATCTTCACACTGAAACTCTCAGCCTGATCATCCTCCAGCTGAATCCTGGCTGGAAGCATATCGGGATCAGCAACAAGATAGAGCTTCCGGGGCAGTTCTCGACCCGCGTAAATTCGATATTGCAGGAACGTAACCTGCCAACCCGACTGCACGAGCTTTTCCAACCTGCCGTTTTTATCGAGTTTGATCGTCACAGGTAGTTCCGGTTCAGGCAATCCGCGCAACCAGTATCCCATCTGCTTAAACGGCACATGCCAACCGAGAGTTCTGTACAGCACTTCATCGGCCGATTGACCGTTAATCGAATCCGCATTGTTCTTTACCAAAACAGCACCCTGCGGATCTTCGGATATCCGAACCCTTCCAACACCGAAAGCACCGAACAAATCTATACGACTGATGACTCCACGACGTCGCCAATAAATAGTCGCCGTTTCATGCCGACGACCGGCCTTAACCGCCAGGCGGGCACCGAGATTCCACGTTTCATAATCCGATAAAAACAACTGCCTCTGTTGCCACAACGTATTTTCGGTCGGCGGATTCGGGTCAACAGGCGCTGATGTCGCCTGAGCACAGGCACAGGCCGAGACCAACAGACAGACGCTAAACCAGCGCTTGCCGTTCACGGTTCGAACTTCCGCAACGTCTCTCGCAATACTGAATTATCCGGGTTATCTTCTTGCCCGCGTTGCCATACTTCCCGCGCCTGATCGCGCTCCCCGTCCATCCACAGCACCTCTCCGAGATGCGCCGCAATCTCCGCATCCAGACGTAGATCGATCGCTTTTTGCAGATACTCCCGCGCAAGGTCGTTATTGCCCAACCGATAATGCACCCAACCCATGGAGTCCAAAATGAATGGGTCTTCAGGAAGCAAGGCCAACGCTCGCTCGATCAGCACCAATGCTTCATCGAGACGGTCTGTCTGATCAGCCAGGGTATATCCCAAAGCGTTGTAGGCATGCGCATTATCCGGCTCCAACTCGATCAGGTGACGCATATCAGCTTCATGCTTGTCGATCAATTTAAGCTGCGCTGTTACCAGGCCTCTTGCATAAAGAAGGTCACCGTGTCCTGGCACGTCAATGAGCGCCGCGTCTAACAGTTCCAACGCTGCTTCCAATCCTTCAGACTGGCGCAGAATCCTTTCTTGGGCCAGATAGATTCGCACCTGTTCGGGTACCGAATCTGGGACCATCTGTATGAGATGTGCCAGTGCTTCATCGGCCCTTTTGGCATCTGCAAGCACGAAGGCAGTTCTCAGTTGCGCGTCAAAAATATGCTCGGCGCTCGTTACCGCGGATAACCAAGAGAGCGCATCGTCAAAACGATCTTGTCCAGCTGCGATCCGGGCAAGAAATAATCTGGACTGGTCGTGTTCAGGATCGAGTTCCAGATAGCGTACAAACATGCGGGTCGCCATCGGATCGTTCCCCAGTTCCATGTTAAGCACAGCGGCCGCATAAACCGCCTCTTTATTCTCAGGGTCCTGTTCGACAAGTTTAGTGAACTGAGTCAGCGCTTTCTCGAATTCGTCCCACTCAGCCAACAGTCTGGCCCAGGTAATTCTCAATTCGCCGCTGTCGGGATAGTTCCGGAGAAATGTTTCCACATAGTCGGTCAGTTGTTTTCTATTGTCGGACTGGTTGAGGTACGACAAGCGCATCATCGCAACCTTCTCCCAGCCGGGTCTCACCACAAGTGCCTGGTTAAGCGCACTGTCCGCGATCTCTGGACGTTCGGCCCTATAAGCCAGCCAGGCCTGTGCTAGATACACCTGTGGGTCGCGATGGTAACGCTCTACAAGACGCTCCATGACCGGCATCCATACGACAGGATCGGGCTCCTCCCCCAAAATTTGGCTCGCTCGTCTGAGATGAGAACCCATTGACGAGCTGGTCCTGTCGAGCAATAACACCATGTGGTCAAAGAACGCATCATGTCGCCCCAAACTAACCAGTACCCTTAACGCCATAAAATACGGCTGATCCGATTCCGGCAGAAGCCGTCTAAGCAACTCCGTCATTTTGAGAGCGCGTTCGAAGTCCCCGGCATGCATGGAAAGGCGGTAGGCCCTGACAGCAACTTGTGGATCGACGCTGATTTGAGCTGCTTTGGCCATCGACTCAGCAGCCCGTAAACCGTCACCTCGGCGTGATGCGATGTCTCCCAGCAAATATTGAAAAATAAGTTCTGACGTCTGATTAGACTCGCTGGACAGGGCAATTTCGTCGTGATTCTGGTCCTGGACCACAAGCTCGTTATCCGATTGCTGTGCAGGGACTACAGCACAACTCACTGCAGCGGAGATAAGGAGAACGATTGCTGTTATATAGCGCATGATCCGAACACGGTAGTACACAAACGTACTGAATGGCCAGAGCCAGACGGTTTCAGGAGAATAACACCAAGCGGCAAGCCTCGTAGGCTCTGGAGGCCGTACAAACGGGTTAAAGTACACTGATCCCACCGTGTTATCCTTGACAGGTGGTTTTCAGCCACGAAAAATACCCATCTTGCTCTTCTCCTCCCCCTGATTCCATGCAACTTTTGACGTTCGGTCTCAACCATCGTACCGCACCGATCTCGTTGCGTGAAAAGGCCGCTTTTACGAGCGAACAATTACCAGGTGCCGTACGTTCGCTGGTCAGTTCGGGCAACGTGGCAGAAGCCGCCATTGTATCGACTTGCAATCGAACCGAGATTTACTGTCACCAGAACAATACTCGACCAGATCAGGTATTTGAATGGCTGTGCAATTACGGACAACTGGATGCTGCAAACCTTGATGCTGCAACTTACTGTCTGCCTGGTGAGGAAGCTGTTCAGCATGCCTTTCGAGTCGCATCTGGTCTTGATTCACTGGTGCTTGGAGAACCTCAGATCCTGGGCCAGATGAAATCCGCATTTACAACCGCCTACAATGCAGGGGCGACGGGAAAAATCCTCAATCGTCTTTTTCAGCATACTTTTTCCGTCGCAAAACAGGTCCGTACCGAAACTCTCATTGGTGCCAACGCTGTATCCGTGGCCTTTGCAGCTGTCGACCTTGCCCGCAGGATATTTTCCAAGCTGACAGATCAGACAGTCCTACTGATCGGCGCCGGTGAAACAATTGAACTGGTTGCTCGATACTGTCGTGACAGTGGTGTGAATCACATTATTGTTGCAAACCGTTCGATCGAACGTGCACAAACACTGGTAGACGGGCATAACAGTGAGGCCATCTCACTGGCAAGCATCGCAGACCGACTTCATGAGGCTGATATCGTTGTTGCTTCTACGGCCAGCACACTGCCCATTGTCGGCAAGGGCACAGTTGAGCGAGCTCTAAAGGCACGCCGCCACAAACCAGTTTTGATGATTGATCTTGCGGTACCGCGTGACATTGAACCCGAAGTTGGATCTCTCAGAGACGTTTTCCTTTACACGGTAGATGATCTTGAGGAAATCGTAGAAAAGAACATTGGCTCGCGCAGAGATGCTGCTGATGATGCTGAAAAGATCATCGATCTGCAGGTAGTCCGTTTCATGCGCTGGTTTCGATCGCTGGAGTCGATACCTACAATCCGCGCTATCCGAGGACAGATCGATGCCCTGCAAGATAGTGAACTTCGCCAGGCTCAGCGCCGTATCGAAAATGGAGAGAATCCCGGAGAAGTCCTTGAAGCATTTGCCCGTACGCTTTCAAGAAAATTCGCTCATGCACCCAGCCAGGCTCTAAAACATGCCGATGAAGACGGCAACGGAGCTCTCATAGACGCTGCTCGAAAACTATTCAAGCTACCGGACTGATCCATGAATCCTTCGATTCAGGAAAAGCTCGAACAACTGGCCGAGCGTCAAGAAGAAATCAACGCGCTCCTTTCTGATCCCAACGTAATCGCTCAACAGGATTCATTCCGCAACCTGTCCATTGAACTTGCGGATATCTCCCCTGTGGTAACTCAGTTTCAGGAATACCAAAAGCTGGCGCAGGAGCTCGACCAGGCCGAGATTATGGTCAACGACGATGACCTCTCGATCCGGAAAATGGCCCAGGAGGAACTGCCTGGACTGCAGATACAGCTGGATACACTTCAGGGCCAATTGCAAAAGCTTTTGATCCCCAAAGACCCCAACGACGAGCGGAACATTTTTCTTGAAATCAGGGCCGGTACAGGCGGTGACGAAGCCGCTCTGTTTGCTGGAGACCTTTTCCGTATGTACAGCAGCTTTGCCGAAAAACAACGATGGAAAATCGAAACCATGAGCCAGAGTTCGGGCGAGCATGGCGGCTTTAAGGAGATAATCAGCAGAATTGTCGGTCGAGGGGCTTACTCGTGGTTGAAGTTCGAGTCCGGTGCCCACAGGGTACAGCGGGTACCAGAAACAGAAGCTCAAGGCCGGATTCATACTTCGGCGTGCACGGTGGCCATCATGCCCGAGGCCGACGAAATCACCGATGTAGCGATCGGCGCTGCAGATCTGCGGGTCGACACTTTTCGTGCCTCTGGGGCCGGTGGCCAACACGTCAACCGAACCGATTCTGCGGTGCGCCTCACGCATCTCCCATCTGGGATAGTGGTGGAGTGTCAGGATGAGCGCTCTCAACACAAAAACAAGGCTCGCGCCATGTCGATTCTGCGATCCAGGTTACTGGAAGCTGAACAACGAAAACAACACGAGGCCGAAGCTGAAAACCGTCGCAATCTTGTCGGTAGCGGGGACCGATCTGAACGCATCCGAACCTACAATTTTCCTCAGGGCCGGGTTACCGATCACCGCATTAATCTAACGCTTTATAAGCTCAATGAGATTCTATCCGGGGATCTTTGGCAAGTTGTAGAACCCTTGGGGGCCGAACATCAGGCTGATCTCCTTGCCGCAATGGCCTCGGAATGAACCTGCCCGATACTGCGGCACTTTTGTATCAGGCCACCAGTCGGCTCAATAAAACCAGCGATACACCGGCCCTGGACGCAGAGTTGCTGTTGTGTGCCGTCTGCGGGATCGACCGCAGCGCGGTGACCTGCGACCAATCATTGGTACTGACGAATCGGCAAAGAGACTTCTTTTCGACGCTGATCAACCGGCGTGCGGCCGGTGAGCCGATCGCCTATCTTTTGCAACGAAAAGAGTTCTGGTCTCAGGAGTTGCTAGTCAGTCCAGAAGTGCTGATTCCACGGCCCGAAACCGAGCTACTGGTCGAGCAGGCTCTGGAACACTTACCAGACCAACCCTGCAATGTTGCTGATCTCGGTACAGGGAGTGGTGCAATCGCACTGGCCATTGCTTCTGAACGGCCGAATGTTCAAGTCACTGCAACCGACATTTCCCAATCTGCCTTGGAGGTCGCAATGAAAAATGCAGTCAGATTGGGAGTTCAGAATGTCACCTTCCGACAAGGGGACTGGTTTACGCCTTTGGCAGATCAGCACTATCGGCTCATCGTAAGTAACCCACCTTATGTACGAGTGGGAGACCCGAGGCTGGAAGTAGGAACATTGTACGAGCCTGTCGATGCGCTGCTATCAGGCTACGATGGCCTGGATGCACTGCGCGTGATCTGCGCCGCTGCCAGACGTTATCTGGACCACCAGGGAGTGCTTATACTTGAACATGCCTGTGACCAGAAAATCGCTGTACACGAGTTATTGTCGCAAGGTGGTTTCGAGACTATAGTTTGCAACACAGACCTCGCAGGAAAACCACGTGTCACCTGGGGTCGACGCGAAAAATAGGAATAACGAACATGTTCGGATTTGCTGAAAAAACATTGAACCTCCCGTCCAGAAAGCACGCGTTGCCGGGTCGAGAGCATGCCATGATTGTCACTAACCAGCACTTTGTCACCGGTCGCCCCATTCAAGAACCGTTCCCTGACAACTGTAGACAAGCCGTCTTCGGTTTGGGTTGTTTTTGGGGTGCAGAACGTTTTTTCTGGCAACACGATGGCATCTATACAACGGCGGTGGGGTATGCAGCTGGCCTCACACCAAACCCTACCTACGAAGAAGTCTGCTCAGGACTGACTGGCCATAACGAAGTCGTTCTGGCTGTTTATGACACGACACAAATTGACTATGCAGCACTACTGAAAATTTTCTGGGAAGCGCATGATCCGACCGAGGGCATGCGGCAGGGAAACGACATCGGTACGCAGTACCGGTCGGGCATCTACACCTTTAATCAGGAACAGGCGAGAGAAGCTGAAAGTTCAAGAAGGTCTTATGAGAAAACTCTCAGAGAGCGCGACTTTGATCCCATTACAACCGAAATTGTTCCGGCTACCGAGTTTTACTATGCTGAGGACTATCACCAACAGTATCTAGCAAAAAACCCGGCTGGGTACTGCGGCTTGGGTGGTACCGGTGTGAGTTGTGCCTGGTCTGCCGATTAAAACCCTATTTGTTGTCGATCAATCAATTGCGGGGGGTTTAAGCGGCATCGGGAAGGGCGATATGTTACCGATCTTCTCGCCATCAGTAGGCGTAATCTTGGCTTTACCCTCTTTTTCAACCTCGTCGATGCGGATAACCGCATGCAAAGGAATATAGGTCCGTTTGACCTCGCTGAACTCGGATTTGAGTTTTTCCTCCGAAGGATCTACCACCAGCTTCGAACGTTCTCCAAAGATAATATCTCCAACTTCAACAAAAGCGTACATAGCGCCCTGGGAGACTTCACGGGCATAAAGCTCGTAAACATTCCCTTGGCTATGGAAAACAACTCTGAATATGCTCTTTTGTGCCATGTTGCGATGTCAGATCAGTATTACGGACAATAACGATGCGGCGGTTCAAATTATAGCAGGCTGTCCCGATCGCACTACAACCACTACATGGGGGCTTGCGTGAAAAAAGCAACACCCGGGTCACGATGAAAAAACATCCGATGATCTTCCGAGCTGCTGCGCTCTTGGTCTGCCTAGTCAGTGTACTTGCAACCAGCAACGCAGCACAGGCCATACTGCCCGATCGACTTGCCAAATTATTGAATGAGAAGGGTATACCCCCTTCATCGATCAGCATTTTGATCAAAGAAGCAGGGGCATCGATACCCCTGGTATCGCACCTAGCTGACAGACCGCGAAACCCTGCGTCTACGATGAAACTGCTCACGACCATCGCTGCGCTGGACCTGCTTGGCCCGAGCTATCAGTGGAAAACAAAAATTTATTTAACCGGTACGTTAAAAGCGGGAACGCTTAAAGGGGATCTGGTCTTTAAGGGCAGCGGGGATCCCTGGTTTGTGATTGAACGCTTCTGGAAGTTACTGAAGAACCTGCAGGCACAGGGCCTTAAACACATCGATGGCGATCTCGTCATCGACGATCATCTATTCGATCAATCCGCAATCGACACACATACTTTGGATGGCAAACCATACCGTGCTTACAACACGTCGCCCAGTGCAGCACTAATCAATTACTCCTACACAAAAATAATTGTCCGATCTGCACATAATGGACTTACAGTCCTCACCGAGCCCCCTATTAGCACGTTGCAGATCAAGAACAAGGTGCGTGTACTGGCAGGTGCCTGTAACGGACGAAATGGGGGTATTACGCTTGCCGTCACCGCGCACAGCAATAGGACTGAAGTCACCGTGGGGGGGCAATATCCACCAACTTGTGGAGAAGTCATACTGAAACGGTCGGTATTACCACATAACCAATATATTTATGGACTCTTCCGTTACTTGTGGGAGGAAATGGGTGGCAGCCTAACGGGGACTTTTCGAAAAGGTACTGCAGCGCCTGGTGACACCGAATTCTTGAGTTTTCCATCGGTACCACTAGGACAGATCGTAACCTACATCAACAAATTCAGTAATAACGTGATGAGTCGCAACCTGCTGCTGACCCTCGCGGCAGAACACAATGGTGCCCCCGCCAAACCAGAACAAGGTGTCGCCGTTGTGCAAAGATGGCTGAATACACAGGGCTTGAAGCTGGAGGCGCTTAACATGGTCAACGGCGCCGGTCTTGCCCGTCAGGCCCGACTGACCGCTCGCGGTCTCGCTGATCTGCTGGAACACGCTTACTACAGTGACTTCGCTTCCGAATTTAGAGCCTCGCTCCCGCTCGCAGGGTTCGATGGGACGGCATGGCGGCACTTTCGTGGTTTAGCACCTAAGGGTAGACTGCAACTAAAGACTGGCCAGTTAAAACAAGTTCGTGCGATAGCAGGTTTCGCGGAGACACCCGACAATAAGACTTGGATTGTCGTCATACTGCAAAATCACAGCTCCACCAAACTCACCCCAGATTATTCTGTTCACGAAGGCGTAATTGACTGGCTGTATTCACAGCACTAGACGCTACGCTGAACACCCCTGCCTGGTCGATTCGAACTTCGTTACCAGACATCACCAGTCTCTTATAACAGCCGATAATTCCCGATATATTGAAGCAATTTCGCGATCTTTCCCATAAACAATTGTAATTTCGAGTAAAATAAGAAAACAGGCGCGATTCGCAGAGCCAGTTTATGACCGAGCGAGATCACATTCGCCTGTCAAGGTTTTCTTTTGTCCCCACACGCGTATAAATAACGTCTGGGGCGGATGACTCAGTAACACTGAACTCATTTATTCATCTCAAGAATTTGGCAGGACTGGGGGCTACCATGACAGAAGCGACACAGCGTAAACGGATTGAACCCGCACAGGCGGTCAGACATTCGTTTACCCTTACAGACAATGAGTCCGGCGAAAGCTGGGAGTTACCCACAATTCACGGTTCGATTGGCCCAAAGGTCATCGACATCCGAAAACTGTATGGGCAAAGTGGTGTATTCACCTACGACCCCGGCTTCACCTCCACTGCCTCATGCTCATCGGAGATCACCTATATCGACGGTGACAAGGGCATTCTCCTGCACCGGGGTTATCCGATCGATCAGCTCGCCGAAAAAACAGATTTCATGGATGTCTGCTATCTGCTGCTGCACGGTGAACTGCCGTCACCTGAAGAAAAGGCTGATTTCGATACAAACATCAATCAGCACACGATGCTGCATGAGCAGCTGGTTCGCTTCTACAGTGGTTTTGTTCGCAGCGCTCATCCTATGGCTATTATGGTTGGAGTCGTCGGGGCACTGTCTGCGTTCTACCATGACAGCACTAATATTAAGGACCCCATGCAGCGTATGGTCGCAGCCCATCGACTGATTGCAAAGATGCCCACAATTGGTGCCTATGCCTACAAGTACTCCCTGGGACAGCCATTCCTTTACCCAGAGAATAAGCTAAGCTATTCGGAAAACCTGCTGCGCCTGATGTTTGGTGTACCCACCGAAGACTATGAGATCAACCCTGTTATAGCCAGAGCACTCGACAAAATATTGATTCTGCACGCTGACCACGAGCAAAACGCTTCTACATCTACAGTACGGCTCGCAGGTTCGTCGCAGGCGAATCCTTTTGCGTGTATTGCGGCCGGCATCGCGTCGCTCTGGGGGCCCGCACATGGGGGGGCTAATGAGGCCGTGCTAAATATGCTGGATGAAATCGGAACTCGTGATCGGATATCAAAATATCTCGGTAAAGCACAAGATCCCCAAGACAATTTCCGCCTGATGGGATTTGGCCATCGAGTCTACAAGAACCACGACCCCAGAGCCCAGGTACTGCGGGTAGCATGCCATGAAGTGCTCAACGAACTCGGCGTGCAGGATTCCACCCTGGAATTGGCAATGGAATTGGAGCGAATTGCCTTGGACGATGATTACTTTGTCGAAAAGAAACTTTATCCCAATGTAGACTTCTATTCCGGAATTATCCTCCGGGCAATTGGATTTCCCACCAACATGTTTACTGTACTGTTCTCCATCGGGCGCACCGTCGGCTGGATCGCTCACTGGAAGGAAATGCTCGAATCTTCAGAGAGCAAAATCGGGCGGCCACGACAGCTTTATGTTGGCAACGAACAGCGCGAGTTCACAGCAGTAGCCCAAAGGGAACACACCGAACAAAAGAGCAGCTGGTCGTGGCTCTGGGGTGGAAACAGAAATAGCAACTAGCCTGTAAGGCGAACTGCTCACACCGATGAAGTGTGTTGTTTATAAGGGTGCCGGAAAGTCGGACGCTTACCTGTTCGTAAAGTGCGACTCTGATATTTCCCGGGTACCCTCTGATCTATTGGAAGCCCTGGGCACACTTGAAAAGGTCATGAACCTCGAGTTATCGCCGGATCAGACACTGGCTAGAGCAGACCCTGATACCGTCCGGCAGCAATTACATGACAAAGGGTTCTACCTACAGCTGCCACCAGCCGAAACCGAATCACCTCTGTGACGACAGCACCACAAAAAACCAACTGCACCTGACATGCTGATCAAAATAATTTTCACGCTGGCAGTGATCGTCATTGTGGCGCTGATATTCCGGACCAAAGCACAGCCAGCGCGGCTCCGCCACCCTATAGATGACGATAAAAACTCAGGTGGTGTCTCAGCTCGGTTCGTTGCCTACACACTACTCGCCCTGGTTATTGCAACGTCGGCCCTCGTGTTTGTTCTGCATTGGAACGAACAACATCGAATTATGAATATTCAGGTTACTGACAGTCAGGGGCAATCTGTAACCTATCAGGCCTATAAGAAATCTATCGATGGTCGGCGATTTACCACCCTGGATGATGTGGCGGTGACACTGGGAGCCGATGACCGCATAGAAATCCTCGATGAGAAGAACTAGCTGGCCATAACCAGACAGTCAGGCTTCAATTCGAAAATCTTTCAGGTTAATACCAAGCTCCGCATCACTTTGTAGTGCAACCAGTCGCCTGGCCATACGCGCATCATTACGCCCTTCGTTAATCTTGTTACCAAGACGTCCAGGTATCTTGGCAGCAGCAGACAGCACTCCCTCTAAATCACCGTAATCGTGTAGCAGCTTCACTGCGGTGTGAATTCCAACCGATCGCACACCCGCAATACCTAGAGACCTGTCGCCAGCCAGGGCAAACAGATCCACCAGTTGTGCTGGCTCTACCCCAAATCTTTCAGACACCCAGTTGTGATCGTGTTCGACGTCAGCAAAATGATCGTAAACCTGAACTCCGAACTCAAGTAATTGACAAAAACTCTTGTCCGTAGAAACAACCGTCACTGCACCACCTGCCTGAGCAACACGGCGGGCGATAGTTGCAATTACATCATCTGCTTCCAGGCCATCGACCTCCGCTGCCCTCACCCCGATATTACGGAATGCATCAAGAATTTTAGGCAGATAGTCACGCAACTCATCAGGCATCGGTGAGCGGTTCTTCTTGTAATCGGGATAAGCTTTCAGACGCCAACTCGGACTACGGCTGTCCATTACACAAACAACATGTGTCGCCGAATGAAGCCGCAAGGCTCTTTGCAGGGATAACACACACGATTTGACAATGGCTTCGTGTCCGGACCCTGGATCATCTGCCACCGGTACACCGGCGTAGACTCGTCGAATTAGATTCAGTCCATCAATCAGCAGCACACGCATTCTGCTGTCCTCCCGCTATGGGTGGACAGCCCAGTATACGCTTCAAGTAGCGACCGTGTAGGGAAGGTTTAACTGGACCACATACCCGGCAGGGACTACCCCCGGGAATAGGTTAAAGGATGTAGCGTGACAAATCCTCGTCACCAGCCAATTTTTCGAGGTGCTTGTCGACGTATTCCCGATCTATCGTCACATGGTCACCCGAACGATCTCCCGATTCGAATGAGACTGTTTCGAGCAGACGTTCCATTACCGTATGCAGCCGACGTGCACCAATGTTTTCAGTCGATTCATTCACCTTCCATGCGACTTCGGCAACCCGCTGTACACCGTCTGCGACAAACTCCAGGCAAACGCCCTCTGTTTGCATCAACGCGGTGTACTGTTCAGTTAGTGAGGCATCCGGTTCTGTCAGCACGCGTACAAAATCTTCTGTGGTCAGTGCATTAAGTTCTACGCGTATCGGCAAACGTCCCTGCAACTCAGGCATAAGATCAGACGGTTTACTCATCTGAAAAGCACCTGAGGCAATAAACAACACATGATCCGTGCGCACCATGCCATAGCGAGTGCTGACGGTGCAGCCCTCAACCAACGGCAGTAAGTCACGCTGGACGCCCTCTCTGGACACATCCCCCCCCTGGTAGTCGGTACGGCCAACGATCTTGTCCATTTCGTCTAGAAAAACGATACCGTCCTGTTCGACCCGCTCGACTGCTTCATGCTTCAAGTCATCATCGTTTACCAGCTTGGCGGCTTCCTCCTCCGTGAGCAGTTTCTTAGCCTCGGATATTCTGACCTTGCGCGAGCGCGTCTGCTGGCCACCCATGTTCTGAAACATCCCCTGTAGCTGACTGGTCATCTCTTCCATTCCGGGCGGACCCATAATTTCCACGCCCACGGATGGGCCGCTTATCTCAATTTCTATCTCTTTATCGTCCAGTTTCCCCTCACGGAACAGCTTGCGGAAGCGCTGACGACCAGCACCCTCTGTGCTCGCCGAGTCATCCGTAGCGGACACCTCACTGCCAGCATCACGTGCGGGTGGCAATAATATATCGAGTATTCGGTCCTCTGCAGCGTCCTCAGCGCGTGGCCGGACCTTTTCAAACGCCTCTTCTCGAGCCATTTTGACAGCCATGTCCGCCAGGTCACGGATTACGGAGTCGACTTCACGGCCTACGTATCCGACTTCAGTGAATTTGGTCACTTCAACCTTGATAAACGGTGCTTTTGCCAGTCGAGCGAGCCGCCTTGCGATTTCGGTCTTTCCCACCCCCGTGGGGCCGATCATCAGGATGTTCTTGGGCGTGATTTCGTTACGCAGAAATTCATCCGCAACCTGGGCGCGCCGCCATCGATTTCGCAGGGCGATCGCAACCGCCCGTTTAGCATCGGACTGGCCGATGATGTGCTTATCGAGTTCTTCTACGATCTCGCGTGGGGTCATCTGAGACATCAGCTTGAACCTCTTTTAATATCAGCACCCATAGACTCGCGCTTAATCCACTGAACAGTATGATGCCCGCCTGCTGCTGGTTGAGTAGGACCCAACGTGGCGAATAAACCGCTCATCAACCGCCCAGTTCCTCGATTGTGACTTCGTGATTGGTGTAAATACAGATATCAGCCGCAATCGTTAGCGACCGCTCTACGATAGCCCGTGCGTCCATATCGGTGTTCTCCAGCAGCGCAACCGCTGCCGCCTTTGCATACGGACCGCCGGAGCCGATCGACATAATGCCTCCCTCGGGTTCGATCACATCACCTGTTCCAGAGATAACCAGAGATACAGATCTATCGGCAACCGCCAGCAACGCTTCCAATCGACGGAGCATCCGGTCGGTCCGCCAGTCCTTTGCCAGTTCCACTGCGGACCGCAAAAGATTACCCTGATGTTTTTGTAACTTGCCTTCGAAGCGCTCAAACAAAGTGAACGCATCAGCGGTACCTCCTGCAAAGCCTGCAATCACTTTGTCTTCGTACAGGCGGCGTACCTTTCGGGCATTACCCTTCATGATAGTCTCACCCAGAGTAACCTGCCCATCGCCGCCAATGACGACGTGTTCACCTCGGCGTACTGACAATATCGTTGTACCGTGCATCTGTTGCTCTATGGTCACAGCTTTACCGTTATTCAACCAACTTGAGGTTAGGGCGGCCCGGATTCTTGCCAGCACCGTGTGCCTGTTCGGGGTCGAATCTATCTTCTTGCGTGTTCCGTGTGCTGACATCCTGTAACAAAAATGGCTGATCAGGTTTTTCTTGTGGATAAATTGCCATAACGCTGGAGACAGGCAGCAGTACTTCCATCGATTGACCTTGGAAACGAGTCTTGAAACTGATCTGGTCGTCGCCCAGATAAAGATCTACGACAGCGTTGGTGTCTATGTTCAGTACGATTCGCCCATCTTTAACAAACCTGATGGGTACCTGTACACCCTCTACTTTGGCATCCACCAAAAGTTGTGGCGTCAATCCGTTGTCCACTACCCAATCGCGGATTGCGCGAATCAGGTAGGGTACGTTGGATGTTAAACGGACGTTATCCTTTTCCATATCCAAATTCCAAACATCGCCAGGCCCGTTGACGCCCATCGAAACAATTAAATGCCACGGATCTCCTTCTCCGGTTCACTTAAGCTCTTGGCGAACGACGGCCGTGCAAAAATTCGGTTACCGTAGTCTTCCAGTCGCTTAGCCTGTTTTGGCAGTTTCAGGTTAAACATCGGCAAACGCCAAAGCAAAGGACCCACATAACAGTCAACCAAGGTAAATTCTTCTCCAAGTACATACTTTTTCCCTTCCAGCTGTATAGCCATCGCTGTTAGGCCATCACGAATCAAATCAGTGGTTTTTTTGTCGAGCTTGGTGCCCAAATCCACGCTGCGCTGAACATTCTTGAGCCAGTCCCTGTGGATATCAGCTATCACCAGACGTGCCTTACCCCGACCCACAGGATCGATTGGCATCAATGGCGGATGAGGAAGTCTTTCATCAAGGTACTCGTTGATCAGTGACGCTCCATATAGGACGAGATCCCGATCCTGCAGTATCGGCGTTTCACCATAAGGGTTTAGCTCAGCCAGGTGTTCTACCATCTCACCTGGTTTGGCGTAAACGGTTTCGTGTTCAATGGTTTTTTCCTGCATCACGATGCGGCAGGCATGTCCAAATATACAAAGTGGTCCAGAGTAAATTTTCATCACTATATTAAGTTGTCCTTTTTATGGAGCGACGTACCGTACCTGACAATCCATATGCCAGACGACGAAAAGTCACAGTTCCAGCTGTAGAATTAGTCAATGTACGTCGCGCCAGTATTCCTTCTTTGTGGCATAGGTCAGCAAAATCAATACGCCCATGAAGATCATCACCCAAACTCCGATCTTATAACGCACGAGCTTAGCCGGTTCGGCCAGATAGACCATGAAGTTAGTCAGATCCCGCATAGCTGCATCATACTCTTCGTTACTCATTTGACCCGGTGTTTTCTCAACGTAACCGGCGAAGTGTTGGATGCCACCGGCAGTGCCTTCGAACTCTGCCTCGCGATATCCCTGCAAGCGATAAAGCACGTGCGGCATCGCCACATTGGGGAACAGGGTATTGTTCCACCCGGTAGGGCTAGATTTATCCCAATAAAAACTGCGTAGGTAGGTATAGATCCAGTCAGGACCCTTCGAGCGTGCAGTCAGACTGAGATCCGGTGGAACCACACCAAACCATTTTTTTGCACCATCTTCTGACATGGTTACAGTCATGGTGTCACCCGGCTTTTCAGTTGCAAGCATCAGGTTCTCGCGTAACAACTGTTTGTTTATTCCGAGATCGGTCCCCATGCGCTCGTAACGCATGTACGCGGCGCTATGACACGACAGACAGTAATTGACAAAGGTCTTCGCTCCCCTTTGTAGGGATGATTTGTCCGCTAAATTTATATCTACTGGATCCAATCCCTCATTACCGCCGCCCGAAGCCATTGCCAACACCGGCAACAGAGACAGAACTGCTATTTTGATGAGATTCTTCATCACCCTGTCAGCCTGTCTGGTTCTGGTTTTGTACGATCAAGTCGAGTGTAGATCGGCATAAGAAGAAAAAACGCAAAATAAATGACCATGCCAATCTGTGCCCAGACTACATTCTTGAACCAGATCAAATCAATGTGACCAGGATTTTTAGTCCCAAGGTAGCCCAATACCACAAAAGTAACCGCAAACAGTCCTAACATGAACTTGTACATCCAGCCACGGTAGCGAATCGACTTTACTTTTGATCGGTCGAGCCACGGAAGAAAGAAGAAAAGAACGATAGCGAGACCCATCGCCATTACACCCCAGAGTTTCGCGCCACCGGGCAACCATTCGAAGGTCACCGCACGCAGAATCGAGTAGTAGGGAGTCAGGTACCACAACGGCACGATGTCTGGAGGTGTCTGTAGTATGTTCGCAGGTTCAAAATTATCTTTTTCAAGAAACCATCCACTTAGCTCTGGCGCGAAAAATACAATAGCGAGAAATATGGCCATAAACACCGCTGCACCAAAGATGTCTTTTACCGTGTAGTAAGGATGGAATGGAATTCCATCTAAGGGGACGCCTTTATCATCCTTTTGTTTCTTGATCTCTACACCGTCTGGATTATTGGAACCGGTTTTATGGAGCGCAACAATGTGCAGGTAAACCAGCAGAGCCAAGAGCAATGGCAGCAGAATGACATGAAAGGCAAAAAACCTGTTTAGAGTAGCATCCGAGACTACGAAATCACCACGTATCCACTCGGCAAGGCCTTCGCCGACTACAGGGATAGCACCAAAAAGAGAAATGATGACCTGCGCTCCCCAGTAGGACATGTTGCCCCATGGCAACAGATAACCGAAAAATGCTTCGGCCATCATCGCGATATAGAGGATCATCCCCAAGATCCAAATCAACTCGCGAGGACCTTTGTAGGAACCGTACAACATTGCCCGGAACATGTGCAGGTAGATCGCCAGAAATAGCATCGAAGCGCCAACAGAATGAAGGTAGCGAATGAACCAGCCAGCAGGAACATCACGCATGATGTACTCAACCGACGCAAATGCCAGATCGGCGTCCGGCTTGTAATGCATTGTTAAAACGATGCCGGTAACGATCTGCAGGACCATGACCAGCATCAGCAGCGAGCCAAAGTAATACCAGAAATTAAAATTTTTCGGAGTGTAGTACTTGGAGACGTGCTCCTCCCATACCTTGGTGGCCGGAAAACGTTCGTCGACCCACTCCATCAATCTCGCCATCAGGCTGTCTCCTCCTGATCAACTCCGACAAGTATGCGATTCTCGGACAGAAAACTATGGGGAGGCACGACCAAATTTGTAGGCGCTGGAACGTTTCGAAAAACCCGTCCTGCAAAATCAAATGCCGAACCATGACAGGGACAGAAAAACCCACCGACCCAGTCGTCACTGATGCCCGATGCGGCGCCGGTTGCGAATTTTTCGGTCGGCGCACATCCCAGGTGTGTACAGACGCCCAGTACGATCAGTATTTCAGGCCTGATTGAACGATATTCGTTGTGTGCATAGGTCGGCTGCTGGTCCAATACCGTGGAATCAGGGTCAGCTAATCGATCACGAATTTGGGCCAAATCATCGAGCATTTTCTGGGTCCGGCGAATAATCCACACGGGTTTACCGCGCCATTCCACTGTCAGCATACGCCCTTCCTTCAGTGTGCTGATATCCACTTCGACAGGGGCACCGGCTGCCTTCGCGCGGGCACTGGGCGCCATGCTTGCAACGAATGGCACAGCCATCGCGCCGGCACCGACCAGACCGACGCCTGAGGTTACTGTCGTCAGCATACGCCGGCGACTGTTATCAACTTCCTGAGTCATAGGTTCCTCACGCGGAAAATCGAAAGAGCGACTGAAATGATAGAGCACCACACTGGCCACGCCACTGGTGGCCTACGTATCATGCCCCAAACGACGCCGAAGTATAACAAATTCAACCTAAATAACGTGGCCCAACAAGACTCGAGTGACAACTCAATCGACAGAACTGCTACGGGGGATCGGTACTATTACTCGGATATGCTCATTCCTACCGGCAGAGACCAGGAACGAAAGCTACCGTTAGACATTGAGCCCCGAGTGTCGGAGGAAAGCATTAATAGATGGCTCTCGTCCCCTGAAAGCCCTGAAAACATCCAGCGGATCCTCAACACCTCCCGTCTCCAACACATGCTGCAAAAATTCGCGACCCGCGGTGGCACTGAAAACACCTTCTTGTTCGAATCGATTGTAGGCGTCAGCCGAGAGCACTTCAGACCACAAATAACCGTAGTAACCGGCGGCATAGCCGCCTGCAAAAATATGCGAAAACGCATGGGGGAATCTATCGAAAGGTGGCGGAGTAACCACTGCGACCTGCTGACGAACATCATTCAGGATACGCAGAATAGCATCGGCTGAAATCAGGGTAGTACTCGCATGTAGTCGAAAATCAAACAACGCAAACTCCAACTGACGAACCATCTGCATACCTGACTGAAAATTTCTTGCTCCACGTAATTTCTGCAGCAGTTTGTCAGGCAATGATTCTCCCGTGTCCACATGGCTCGTCACAAGATCCAGTGCACCTCGCTCCCAACACCAGTTTTCCAGAAACTGGCTGGGTAGTTCGACCGCATCCCACGGTACCCCACTGATACCGGTCACTGACGGTTCCTCGACCAAACTGAGCAGGTGATGAAGGCCGTGTCCAAATTCGTGGAAAAGCGTGATGACATCGTCGTGCGTCAGTAACGCCGGTTTGTCGTCCAGTGGCTGTGTGAAATTGCAGGTCAGGAAGGCGACGGGGGTTTGCACTACATCATTCGGCTGACGATACCGACCCACATACTCTGCCATCCACGCACCACCGCGCTTGTGTTCTCTAGCATACAGATCCAGGTAAAAGTGACCCCGGAGCGCATCGCCTTCATCGCGAATCTCATAGAACCTCACATCCGGATGCCAGGCATCTGCAACGGCTTTGGTCACCTTGATCCCAAACAATCGATTCACAATCTCAAATAGACCACCCAATACTCTGGGCAGCGGAAAGTAGGGACGCAGTTCCTCTTGATCGAAATGGTAGGTCGCCTCCCGGAACTTTTCTGAGTGGTATGCGATATCCCACGGTGCTACAACATTGTCGCCTGTTGATCGGCCGGCAAAATCTTCCAGCGCTTGCAGTTCACGCTGTGCGTGAGGCCGGGCCCGTGATATCAGATCGATGAGGAAGTCCTCGACCTCAGCGACTGAAGACGCCATCCGATCGACCAGCGCATACTCAGCATAATTTGAATACCCAAGAAGCGACGCGAGCTCCTGTCGCAATCCAAGTATCTGCGTCATAAGGGTGGCATTGTCCCAGCGATCGGCCTGGGGGCCCTGATCACTCGCCCGAGTTACGAACGCCTCATACATCTGTCGTCTCAGATCCGAGCGTTCGGAATAGCGCATAAACGGTATGTACGATGGCGCCTGCAACGTAAATTGCCAGCCACTGTGCCCAGCTGACTCTGCCGTCTTTCGGGCAAGAGTGATCACCGTTTCAGGCAGCCCCGCAAGATCAGCTGGCACATCAAGCACAAGTGCCCAACCATCCGTGGCATCCATGACATTGTGTTCAAACTTGTTCGACAAGGTAGCAAGATCGGTGATGATGTCCTTGAACCGTGCCCGCTCCTCGCCCTCAAGTTCCACACCGGAGAGTTGAAAATCACGAACCGCATTAAGTATGACCTTTCGTTTTGCCGCATCCAGGCCAGGAAAATTAGCGTGCGCCTGGATATTGCGATAACCCTGAAAAATCGTTTTGTTCTGCCCCAGCGCGGCCCGGTAGGCCGTCAGTTTTTCGAGACTGTTCTGGTAGGCCTCCCTGAGTTCTTCGGTGTCGGCGACAGCATTGAGATGCGTAACGGGGGACCACATCTTCCCTAACCGGTTTTCCAGATCTTCGAGAGGCTGTGCAAAACTCTCCCAATCGGTGCCGTCCGCCACTGTGCTTTCCAACTGACCGATAACCACTTGACTCGAAACAAGCAATTCATCGAGTGCCGACCCGACATGTTCGGGACGAATTGCTGTAAAACAAGGCAGTCCTTCGACATCTAATAATGGATTGCTTTGGGTCATCACGCAGCCTCAGGCCAAACACACAATTGCACAGTCACGTCTCCGGCGAGTGTTTATACACGTCCTCATGTAAACTGACTTTACTCTATCACTCGGCACCGAGCTGTTGATTTTCGGTTATCTTGGATAGCACACAGGACACAACATGACTGAACGATACGACTTTCTAGTCATCGGCGGCGGCAGCGGGGGTATTGCTGCCGCCCGCAGAGCTGCGGAACATGGCGCGCGGACAGCGCTGATCGAAGCTCACCGTCTCGGGGGCACTTGTGTCAATGTCGGCTGTGTGCCCAAAAAGGTGATGTGGAACACCGCGCATGTCGCCGAGGTCATCCGTCAAGCCCCGGACTACGGATTTTCGATCGCGAGCAATAACTTCGACTGGCCGACCATAACACAAGCTCGGGATGGCTACGTTCAGCGCCTCAACGGCATCTATAAGAAAAACCTCGATGCTTCAGGGGTCTCCCTGTACACCGGGTGGGCGTCGTTTCAGGAGCCACATACCGTACGAGTCGATAACCATGAGTTACAGGCCGATCACATACTCATCGCAACTGGTGGACGTCCCACTGTCCCGGACATGCCAGGTGCCCGGCTGGGCATCACTAGCGATGAGTTTTTTGAACTTGGCCATCAGCCGCAGTCCACGCTGGTCGTCGGTGCCGGCTACATCGCTACCGAGCTGGCCGGCGTGCTGAACAGCCTGGGAACTGAGGTGACCATGCTGCTTCGCAAGAAGACTCTGCTGAAAGAGTTCGACGCAACTCTTGGCGAAACGCTCATGACAGAAATGCGGGCTGCAGGCATCAAAATACTGACCGAGGTTCGTTTGCAGGAGATCCGTGCTGAGCCAGACGGCACACTCAGCATATTGCACGATGCCGATCAAACCACCACTGGGTTCGATTCGGTCTTGTGGGCGATAGGGCGGGAACCATTAACGGCTGATCTAAACCTCGATCGAGCCGGTGTACGGGTTAACACGGAGGGCTTCATTCCAACGGATAAGTATCAGTGTACCAATGTAGGCGGAGTCTACGCTGTCGGTGATGTCACCGGCAGACAAGCCCTGACCCCGGTCGCGATTGCTGCCGGCCGCCGGCTGGCAGATCGGTTATATGGCGGCCACGCTAATGCCCACCTTGACTACACAGATGTTCCCTCGGTAATCTTTTCACACCCCCCTATAGGCACCGTCGGACTGACCGAAAAACAGGCCAAAGCCCAACATGGTGAAGACAGCGTCAAGGTCTACCAGAGTCGATTCACCAACATGCAGTACGCAGTTAGCCAGCTGAAACCAGCGACAGTGGTCAAACTGATTGTCGTCGGTCCCAAAGAAAAAGTGGTTGGCTGCCACATGATCGGACAGGCTGCAGACGAAATCATTCAGGGGTTTGCGGTGGCCCTGAAAATGGGCGCAACAAAATCCGATTTTGACAACACTGTTGCGATCCACCCTACTGCGGCCGAAGAACTGGTCACTCTGCGTTGAATGTACGTAGAGACACCACTGAGAAATTCCATTTCAGATCTTATTCAGTACACTGTCATTTAAACAAAAGGTAAAAAGGGGAACTACGATGGCATGGTGGGGCAAACTGATCGGTGGAACGCTGGGTTTCATGATGGGTGGACCGCTCGGCGCCCTACTTGGCGGGAGTCTGGGACACCAGTTTGACGCAAACCGGCGTGGCGGCGGTGTGCGCGCCCTGCCTGGTGGCCAGGAACGAATCCAACTGGCCTTTTTTACGGCCACTTTCTCAGTCATGGGCCATATTGCCAAGGCGGATGGCCAGGTCTCCCAACAAGAGATCCAGATGGCGAAAAGCCTAATGGACCAGATGCGTCTGGATAAGCAGCAACGAGAAGCTGCTATTGATTTATTCGAACAAGGTAAGCACGCCGATTTTCCCCTGAATGACGTGCTCCATCAGTTCCGCAAGGAATGTCAGCGCCGTACAACTGTGCTCAGGATGTTCATTGAGATTCAGGTTCAGGCCGCCATGGCTGATGGCCGGCTCGACCGCCAAGAGAACTCAATTCTCCTTCATGCTGCGGACGTGCTGGGCTTTGATCAGTCAGAAGTTGAACATCTGATCAATCTAGTAAGCGGCACCGCGGGTCACGGCGGTCGTCAGCCCGCTCGATCAATTGAACAGGCCTATAAGATACTGGGAGCATCAAAGAACGATTCCGATGTCGACATCAAGAAATCCTACCGTCGTCTGATGAACCAGCATCACCCCGATAAGCTGGTTGCCAAGGGTGTTCCCGAAGAGATGGTCAAGCTGGCAACAGAAAAAACACAAGAGATCCGAAGTGCCTGGGAACAAGTACGAGACGATCGCAGAAAAGCAGCCTGAGCTCCAAGCCTTACTGATACCTCAGTCACTGGCAATTTGAGACCAAGGAGATTCCATGAATCTGTCGTTTCTGTTGAGCGAGAGAACCCGCAGTAACCATCCTATCCGTGTTGCCGTCATAGGGTGCGGCAAATTCGCCACTATGTATCTCACTCAGGCCCGTCAAACGGCGGGTATCCATATTGTCGGTATTGCTGATCTCGATCCGGCAAGGGCGATGAAACAACTCACGACGGCTGGCTGGACAGCCGAGCAATACGCAGCCGACAACCCGGCCGACGCCATGACAAAGGGCTCAACCTGGATCACCGAGAACGCTGACCAGCTAATCGACCTCAGCGAAATCGATGTTGTCGTCGAGGCAACAGGCATTCCCACAGCAGGCATTCACCACTGCCGGCGGGCGATCGCTGCAGGGCATCACATTGTTATGGTCAATGTAGAAGCTGATGTAGTTGCCGGTCCCCTGCTGGCCCGGGAAGCCCAAGCTGCGGGCGTGGTCTACAGCCTAGCGTGGGGTGATCAACCAGCTTTGATCTGCGAACATGTCGACTGGGCACGGACCTGCGGCTTTGAAGTTGTTTGTGCGGGCAAAGGTACACGGTATCACCCGTCCTACCATGAACTCACCCCTGATAGCGTGTGGGAGGTACTACAGCAGTACTTGGAAATTGACGATCCCACCAGCATCAATATGAAAATGTTCAATTCGTTTCTCGACGGCAGTAAGTCAGGCATCGAGATGAGTGCTGTTTGTAACACCACCGGACTGACCCCGCAGGATAACGGTCTGGGTTTTCCGCCCAGTTCCCGATTCGATTTGGCCAACATCTGCAAGCCTTCAGAAGATGGCGGCATACTCAGTCGGCGCGGCACCACCGAGGTGGTGTCATCCCTCACACGCAGTGGTGAACCGGTACCCCATCATCTGGCCATGGGCACCTACGTGGTAGTTGAAGGGGCTGGAGACTATGCGCAGCAGTGTTTTCGTGAATACCACATGCTACAGGACTCGACTGGACGCTACGCCGCCCTCTATCGACCCACCCACATGATTGGGATGGAGCTTGGCGTCTCGGTCGCTTCCGTGGTGCTCCGGGGTGAACCCACCGGCTGCCCCAAAGGTTTTTATTCAGACGTAGTCGCGACGGCCAAACACGCTTTGACTGCGGGTCAAATTCTTGATGGTGAAGGGGGGCATTGCGTATGGGGCCAACAAATGCCCGCTGCAGCCTCAATCGAACGGGGTGCTCTGCCGCTTGGGTTGGCAGCAGATGTCAAGATGCGTTGCAATGTTGCTGCAGGTTCAACCCTGCGCTGGGCAGACGTAGAATTCGATCACAACGACACCGCCGTTCGGGCCCGTCGGGAAATGGAAGTTGCTTTCTCGGATCGTCTCTAGAACGATTTTGCTGGAGATTTTCACCTGAACTGCGCCAGCCATCGTTGTGAACCGGTCATGCCGCAACGTTACAATGCGCACTAGTACGCCAATTCCTGTGTTTCTACCATCAACCTGACTGGGGCACGTACATGTCTACTTACACTATTGCACTGCTGGCCGGTGACGGTATCGGACCTGAAATCATGGACGAAGCGATCAAGATACTGCGCCTCGTTGAATCCCGAAATGCAGTGACTTTTGATCTGAAACCCGCTTTGTTTGGGGCATCGGCCTACTTTGAGACCGGCAAATCTTTTCCGGAAGAATCAGTAGTCATTTGTGATCAGGCTGATGCCATCCTTAAAGGGACCATCGGACTGAACCACGAAGATTCAAAAAAAATTCCGGCGGATGAAGGACCTGAACGTGGCGCATTGTTACCCATGCGGCGGCGCTATGATACTTACGCCAATTTTCGACCGGTGTACCTGCCACGCAGCCTGGCTCATTTTTCGCCACTCAAGCCCGAAGTGATCGGTGATGGCATAAATTTGATCATTATCCGTGAACTGGTCGGCGGACTTTATTTTGGTAGCAAAAAAAGCGGAGTCGATGACCAGGGAAGACGCTATGTTCACGAAACACTGGAATACAACGAAGACCAGATCCGCCGAGTCCTCGAAGTAGCATTTCAGCTCGCCAGCAAACGCAAGAAAGTCCTCCACAATATACACAAGAGCAACGTGCTCAAATCGAGCATCTTGTGGAATGAGATCGTCGAGGAAGTCCGTCCGAGCTATCCCGATATCGAGGTAAAGCACGTTCTGGTCGATGCGGCGGCCACCTACCTGTGTCTCGACCCGGGCAGTTTCGATGTGATGGTGATGGAAAACATGTTTGGCGATATTCTCAGCGATCAGGGTGGCGGCATTCTCGGGTCGCTGGGGCTGATGCCATCAGCCTGTGTGGGTCCTGAAAAATCCTACTACGAACCCTCCCATGGATCGGCGCCGGATATCGCCGGCCAGGGTATTGCCAACCCCTATTCCATGATTGGTTCTGTCGCCATGATGCTGGAAATGAGCTTTGGCATGGATAGAGAGGCACGCAATCTCTGGCGGGCTATGCAAAGCGTCTTTGCTGCAGGCTATACGACGGCCGATTTGGCACGGCGAGGTAGATCCGAGAAAAAGATCAGTACTGCCGAGTTTGGTGACCGTGTGGTAACTGAACTCGAGAAACAACCAATCGGTGACTGACACCGGGGCCTGAGTAACGCACTCACTCGGGTCTGGCCAGTGGAGACGAGTGCTCCTTGCCTTCGGTCTGCCGATGCATCACTAGGTTCAGCATTCGAAGGGTTGCGTTAATACCAGCAAAGACCTGATTGGCATGTACCCCGCGTGTCTTAAAGCTGTCGTGACCGTCATCCCAGGTGATAAAACATTCGGTCAGGGCGTTTGAACTGCCCCCTTTGGGTATACGGACTTCAAAATCCGCTAATTTCGGAGGAGAAAGCTCGATAGGATCCAACACGCTTTTCATGGCGGTTGCAAACGCATCGAATCCACCATTGCCTGACCCGGATGCCTTGTGAATTTCATCGCCCACCCGAACCCGAATACTGGCTATCGATTCGATTTCAAGTCCACTGGTTATCGAACAATTCAACAACTCGATGTGCTGAAAATCCCTGCTTTCCAGAATATCGGCGATGATAAAAGGTAAATCCTCAGGGGTAATGGTCGCTTTGGTGTCTGCAATTTCGACAATCCTCTCCAGCACCTTCCGTTGATTTTCCGGGGAGAGTTCAAGGCCGAGGTCCTCCAGGTTCTTAAGTAAAGAAGCCCGGCCGCTCATCTTGCCAAGGGCGTAACTGTGTTTTCGTCCGAATCGAGCCGGGCTCAGTTCGGTCTGGTAGAGACCACCCTTATTGTCGCCATCGGCGTGTATCCCGCTGGTCTGAGTAAACACATCGTTGCCCACGACCGGTGAATTCGCCGCTACCCGTTTTCCTGAAAAGTTCTCGACCATCTGACTGAGTGCGTGAATCTTGGATTCATCCAGCCGCAGGCTCATCCCGAGTTTGTCCCGTAAGACCACCGCCACTTCTGCTAGCGACACATTTCCGGCCCGCTCCCCGAGGCAATTTACGGTCACGTGTATCGAGCGCGCACCCGCCTGGACAGCCATCATCGCATTAGCGGTGGCCAAGCCATAATCGTTGTGGGGATGAAAATCGAATGCGAGTCCAGGATAGCGGCTACACATATCACCGACGCTTTCGAATACTTCTTGGGGACTCATTACCCCCAGCGTATCAGGCAGCATCACGTGCGCCACCTCGGATTCTGCGAGTGCTTCGGTAATTCTGTAGACATAATCACGGCTGTCCCGATAACCGTTCGACCAATCTTCCAGATAGACATTGACCAGAAGTTGCTGCGTCTTGGCATAGTCGATTGTCCGCTCGATATCAGCGATGTGTTCATCAAGAGATTTCCTGAGCTGCTCCCTGCAGTGTTTTTCGCTGCCCTTGGTAAGCAGGTTGAGCACGCGGCCACCAGCGCTGACCAGCCAATCCACGCTTCGTTGGTGATCTGTAAATCCAAGCACTTCAACCCGCTCGAGGCAGTCATTGTCAGCTGCCCATTCGTGAATCTGGGTCACCGCCTGTTTTTCACCATAGGACACACCTGCAGACGCGACCTCTATCCGATCCACCTTTAGGCTCTGCAGCAGCCCTCGTGCGATACTGACCTTCTCTTCAGGAGAGAAAGAAACCCCCTGCGTCTGCTCGCCATCGCGCAGGGTCGTATCCATCAGTAGGACCTGTCGGGACTCAGTCATATCGGCTAATCATTATCTGGCAAAAGGGCGCATATTCTACACAGACTGTGGGTGTTTCATAACCAAAAAGAGACCTATAGTTGGTATATCAGCTATGTCACGCGAAAGTCCTGCGAAAATTTGTGTCATTTGAACGACAACCGAGGTACATATTTTGCCCTATAGATTGACCCGACTTAAGATAGCGCGCTTTGCGAGACTGCCTCTCCCAGTTTTAGCGGACAGGCTGATACACCAGCCCGCAGGTGAAACCTCATGCCTGAGTGGCTGGCCGCTCCATCTAAGTAACATCGGGTCCGCACACTATGCATTTTGATTATCGCCTCTGGGGCTTTACCCGCGGGGTCAGAGGCCGAATATTTTTTGCGGTCCTGATCGGCGTCCTGGCAACAACTCTGGGTGTGGCGCGACTTGCGCTACTTGGTTGGCTTATCGGTCTGGTTTTCGAAGGTCGTAGCGCCACCACCCTGGTCTTCCCTTTATTCGTAACTGCTTGTGTCATGTTACTCAGAGGCGTGTTCGAGCACTGGCGTACCCTGGTCGCGCATCAGACAGCGGCGATCGTTCAGAAAATGCTGCGTCGTCGACTGTATGACCAAATCGTCGCGCTGGGGCCTGGATATGCAGGAAGACAGCGGTCAGGCGAACTGGTCCTGTCGCTGGTCGACGGAGTAGAACAACTTGAAACCTATTTCGGGCAGTATCTACCCCAGTTGCTGGTTTCTGCGATCTCTCCAGTACTGATCTTTGCCTTCGTCGCCTTCCTAGACCTGCCCGTAGCACTCACGCTGTTCATCGCCGCGCTGATCGCGCTGGCCGCCCCGGCGCTGTGGCATCAATTTGATACCAAGAAATCCCAGGAACGCCAGGATGCTTATGCTGATTTTGCATCGGAATTTCTGGATGCCGTACAGGGACTGGCCACTCTCAAGGCCTTTGGCCAGAGTCGCCCACGAGCTGACCTGTTGGCTGACAAAGCGCGGGATGTTTTTCGAACCACCATGTGGGTGTTAGCCACTAATTCGCTAGCCCGCGGCATCACTGATACGGCGATCGCCGTAGGTGCCGCGTTCGCGCTGGGTCTGGGGGCCCACCGGGTAGCATCAGAACAGATGGAACTGACTGCACTGTTGATTATTCTGATGATGGGCGTTGAAATCTTTCGGCCGATGCGCGACTTGCGCACGGTGCTCCACCAAGGCATGGTCGGTCTGTCGGCCGCGCAGGGGATCTATCGCATTCTGGATGCGCAACCGCCCATCGTGGAAAAAGCCAACGCCATTAAACCCCTCGACCCCCAACCCACGATATCTTTCGAATCGGTGCGCTTCAGCTACCCTGATCAACGACACAGCGTTCACGATCAACTCGATCTTTCGATTATCTCCGGCGAGCGCGTCGGGGTCGTAGGGGCCAGTGGATGCGGCAAATCGACAATCGTACGGCTGCTGCTGCGGTTTTATGATCCTGACCAGGGCACCGTCAGGCTCGGCGGATACGATATTAAAGACCTTTCACTCGCTGCGCTAAGGGAACAAATGTCCGTGGTAAACCAGGATACATTTTTGTTTCATGGCACCATCGGCGAGAACATCCGGTTAGGTAGACCCGAGGCAACTGATGCTGAGCTCACCAACGCTGCGAAAAGCGCAAACATCCATGAGTTCGTATCAGGCCTGCCCCAGGCATACGACAGCCTGATTGGAGAAAAAGGGATCAAACTCTCGGGTGGCCAGCGGCAACGCGTGGCGATCGCACGGGCGCTCCTACGAGACTCACCGATTTTGATTCTTGATGAAGCACTGTCTGCGGTCGATGCCGAAAACGAGGCTTTTATCCAACAGGCCTTAGACAGACTGATGCAGGGACGCACCACCCTTGTCCTGGCCCACCGACTTTCCAGTGTCATTAACTGCGACCGAATTCTGGTTCTGGACCAGGGCAGGGTTGCTGAATCTGGCAACCACAGTCAATTGATGGAGAGCAATGGCATCTACGCCGAGCTCATGTCTGAACAGGCGCATGAAGCAGATCGGGGACAGTCTGAAGAGCAGGCGTCTTCTGGAATCGAGTCATCGCCCTCTGCGCAGCAGGATCTGACAGAAGAAATAAGTAATGAGCTAACCGAGGGAATTATCAAAGCTGAAGGACTCAACTGGCGACAAGTTGTCAAAATCCTAATGGGTCACATCATGCCCTGGAAAGGCCGACTGACTTTAACCTTTATCTTTGGTGTTCTGCGCGTGGTTGCGTTCATCGGCGTAGGTGCACTGAGTGCACTGATCGTCCTGGCACTCAAGAACCACGCGCCTTACACCCATTACCTGATCGGTCTCGCTGTTGTGGCGCCCCTGTCGGGTGTCCTGCACTGGCTCGAATCGTGGATAGCTCACGACATGGCTTTTAGACTGTTGGCAGAAATGCGTGTCGGCGTGTTTCGCAAACTGGACCAGCTCGCACCGGCTTATCTGGTACGACGACGAACAGGTGACTTGATGGGTCTCGCTACTCAAGATGTCGAGTTGGTGGAATATTTTTTTGCGCACACAGTCGCACCGGCCTTCGTCGCAGTACTTGGACCCGTCGTAGTTGTGATAATCCTGGGTATGGCCAACGCATGGATCGCTGCCGCATTGGTTCCATTTTTACTTGCCGTCGGCCTGAGTCCGTTTCTAATGCGCGGTAGTGTCGATCGTCTAGGCTCCCGCTCACGAGAAGCAGCCGGCGAG
The DNA here is from genome assembly GCA_002456995.1 of Candidatus Thioglobus sp. MED-G25. Classification (GTDB taxonomy): domain Bacteria; phylum Pseudomonadota; class Gammaproteobacteria; order Arenicellales; family UBA868; genus REDSEA-S09-B13. The sequence continues at coordinate 37,580 of NTKC01000010.1, forward strand.
TTGGCTGCACATGCGATCGACAGCGTGCAGGGGTTGGGTGAAATTGTCTCTTACCAGCAGGAAATTAGTCGCGGTAATCAGTTTGATACACTGGGCGAACATCACATTTCGCTGCGCCTGCCGTTCTTTGGTCAGCTGACCCTGCAACACACCCTGCTTGAGGTATTTACCGGATTGGGGGGCCTGGCTGTTGTGACAACAGGTGCAGTCCTAGCCAGCACTCAGTCAGTCAACGCTGGCCTTCTACCATTGCTTACCATTCTTGCGATGGCGGCATTTCTGCCGATCTCCGAGATCGCACAGGTGGGTCGACAACTCGCCGATACGCTGGGTGCCACGCGGCGGGTTTATGCGCTGGAAAACGAACCGGTGCCGGTGACAGACGGTCCCGGTGCTCAGGAGTCTGACAATTCGGCGGCTATCACACTGTCTTCGGTTAACTTTAGTTATCCCGGCCGACCACGGCGAGTACTTGCTGACGTGAGTTTCACGATTCCAGCCGGTACAACAGTCGCCCTGGTAGGACCATCAGGTGCCGGCAAGACAACTTTGGCACAACTGCTGATGCGGTTCTGGGATCCTTCGGATGGCGTCGTTACGCTTGGCACCACTGACCTACGGAATTACCAGCTGGACGATCTACGTTCCCGAATCGCCCTAGTTGCCCAGGACACTTACCTGTTCAACAACTCACTCAGAGAAAATATTCTCATCGCGAAACCCACTGCCAGTGATACAGAACTGGCACAGGCGATCGAGCTGGCAGCACTGTCAGAACTCGTGAAGTCACTCCCGCAAGGGTTGGATACCCCAGTGGGAGAGAGAGGTACAAGTCTGTCCGGCGGACAACGGCAGCGCGTTGCAATTGCCCGTGCGTTTCTGAAGGATGCACCGGTACTGATCCTGGATGAGGCGACTTCACATCTTGATGCCCTCAGTGAGCAGGGCGTACGCAAGGCATTGGATCAGTTAAAAGCCGACAGAACCACCATTATTATTGCCCACCGTCTTTCGACCATACGGGACGCGGACATGATAGTTGTTCTCGAAGACGGCCAAGTTGTTGAAACCGGCACCCACGCGGACTTGCTGAATAACCGACACCTTTACGCCCGACTGGTTTCTCACCAACTGGGCGGGGCGCGTACAACACAGGCTCTGTCAACCTAACATTAGTCTTGAATTGGCCGGCAAGGTTGCCCCCAGCGTACCAAGTCCAGCTGCTGTCACACCCACGGGGCGCATCCATGAGTTACATCATCACCAATTACAAGCAGTTCGGTAATCACTATGGTTGCTAATACGCTACCACGCCGGCTTGCAGCTATCCTCCATCTCGACGTAGTCGAGTTCAGTCGCTTGACGCATGACAACGAAGACGCCACCTATCGGACATTGCAGAACTATCTTCGTGATATGGATACCGTTATCGAAAACCGTGGTGGGCGAACCGTAGATAGGTCTGGTGACAATCTGCTGGCGGTATTTCCAGTTGCCGCCGATTCGGTCATGGCCGCTGTCAGCATTCAGGAACGACTGACTACAAAAAATGGGGCTCTGCCAGCTGACCGCCAGATTCATGCTCGTATCGGCATTAACCTGGGCGACATCATTGATGATGGCCAGAGAGTCTTTGGCGATGGAGTCAACGTTGCGGCCCGCTTGCAGGAAATCGCACCGCCGGGTGGCATCTGCATTTCCGACTCTGCTCGCATTGTGATCGGAAACGCGTTGTCTGTCAGTTTCCAGGCCGTCGGTGAACAACAATTACGCAATATCGCCTCAAAAATCAGCGCCCACCTGGTCATCAGCGATAGTGACCAACCTAGACAATCGACACACGAACCTGATGACCCTCGGCTCTCCATCGCTGTATTACCCTTTACCAGCCAAACAGGAAATTCGGACCTGGCTGGTCTGGGTATGGGGCTTACCGTTGATCTTATCAGTGCGTTGTCGCGGTTTCGGCAACTTTTTGTAATTGCCCAACATACCTCGCTGGCCCAGAAACGGGATAACGCAGGCACAATAGCACTCGGCCGTCAGTTGGGCACCCGTTACCTCGTAGATGGAAGTATCCGTACCGCTGGTAAGGGGTTCCGGGTGGCGGTTCAGTTGATCGATGCAGTATCCGGTGGCTACCTGTGGTCGGAGAGTTATGACGGAGGCAACCAAGAACTACTGTCCATCCAGGATGAAATAACTCAGCGAGTAGCATCGACTCTGGTCAGCAATCTCGAACACAGCGCCGCCCGTAGGGCCGATACCAGACGTACTGATGCTGACTACACTGACGTGATACGCGCGCGACAACTGGTTTACCGGATGCAAGAGCCACGAGACACTGAAATGGCCCGCACTCTGTTTCACAAAGTGATCCGAATCGACCCGCAGTTTGCACCAGCACTGTCCGGCCTGGCACTCACTCATCTCACCGACCTGCTGATGTCATGGTCTCCTGAGCCCGACACGTGTGTGCCCAGAGCCACACAGTATGCCCAACAGTCACTTGAGCTCGACTACACGGACAGTCTAGCGCACGCCGTGTACGGAATTACCGGGCTATGGCGAGGACAGCACATCGAAGCAGTGTCGCACCTGGAGCAGGCTCTGGAGCTGAATCCAAACCACGCGGATGCGTTCGCGGGTATGGGACTGGCTTTGATATTCACCGGTGATCCAGTTGCCAGCATTCGACAGATCGGCCTTGCATTCGAGCGCAATCCATTTCCACCATCGTGGTACCGCTGGGCACTTGCCATCGCACAGTACAACAGTGCTCGCTACCATGAAGCAGTACAAACCCTGCAGGCAATCCCGGATTTAAACAGATTCCACCGGCGGGTCCTGTCTGCCAGTTACGCCCGACTCGGCGACTTAGACAGTGCACGGAGACAGCGCGAAATTGTGATGGCTGAAACTCCAGGATACACAGCAGCGGATAGCCGTCTGCATCAACCGTACGAAAATCCCGCGCACATACAACCTTTCATCGACGGCCTAGTGCTCGCTGGATTTCCAGCCGGCGACCCCAGCTAAATGACTATTTTGAGAAGCGACACACAGTCAAGCCATCAAGGCATCAACCCATCGGCCGCAGCCCTGCCGGACCGGATCAAGGACCAGGCGTCCTGTGGCATCGGCAGTTTCCGATACAGCACGTTGCGCCTGATCATCATCTAAGTGTGCCGTATTCAAAGCAATACCGACGGTCACCGGCCGGGGATAAATACCACAGGCTGAAGCCACATCTTCGTAGAGCGCAATGACTTCATTTAGCGGTGGTACCTTGACGGTAACACCGACGGTATCGAGTTCAGTCATGCCAGCACGATGACACAGTATCAGATGGGTTGGACAGGCACCGCGCAGCAGTGGCAGTGTGGAGGAGCTGCCGGGGTGAAGCAAAGAGCCTTGACCTTCAATGATCGCGAGTGCCGCGTCGGCTGCATCCAGAACCATCTTTTCCACCGCACCGCCTGCATAATCTACGCGTATGGCATCAAGGGGTATGCCTCTGCCACTGATTGCGATACCGATCTGCCCGGTCGCCAAAAACTCAGCCTGTATGCCCTGCGCGCGAGCAGACTTCCAGATTTCTAGCCCGGCTGTCATTTTGCCCACCGCCATATCGCTGCCCACCAGCAGCAAACGACGGTTCGTCAATTCCGAGGCCCGGGCCCAGGCGATACCCAGACCTTGAGGCTCCTCACGAATATCCCAGATCCACTGTCCCGCCCTAAGATCGGCATAGCGCTCTGAGATACGCTCATGCAGTCCATTGACCACACACAGGCCAGCAGCCAGTGCCTGCTCGACTTCCGCAACCATGGACTCGGGCAGGCGGCCACCTGAGGGCGCCATGCCGAGTACCAGAACCTCCCCGCCATAACCCAGCGCCTGCTCAACATTTGAGACCACCGGCACATCGGGACCGAACTCGAACAGATCACGAGTTGTTTTACCGCCCTGGTTAAAGTCAATAACACAAGCTATCGGATTCTCGGAATAACGCAGAATACCGTGACCCATTTTTCCATTCAGCTTGTCAATCTGCTCGTAGAAATGAACAACCAGTTTTTGTTCTTTTCTCAGCATGTCAGTGCGACTCCATGGCCATGTGCAGCTTCAGATACAGTGATTACACCGGATTCCATGTTCAACCCAGTAGCAGGATCGGGAAGGAGATTGAGATGAGAATCCAGATCGATGTGGTCGAACAGTGCCGCCATCGAAGCCCCCGCGGCGATCGCGACGGATGATTCACCCATACAGCCGATCATGGTGCCCAGACCACTAGCCCGGGCAGCTGCAACAATGCGCAGTGCTTCAGTAATCCCACCGCATTTCATTAACTTCAGATTGATCCCGTCCACACAGTTCGCCAGACGGGAAACATCCGTAGCATAGCGGCAGGACTCATCCACAAAAATGGGCAATGCGCGACCAGAATACAGCTCGGGCAGTTGATCGTCAGCATCATGATGCAGCGGTTGTTCGACGTAATCACAACCACGGTCCTTCAGCCATCTCATCATGACACCTGCACCGGCAAGGTCCCAACCCCCATTGGCGTCCACCCGAACCACCACATCACGGTTACGGGCGGCTTCGACGACCGCAGCGTACATAGACTGATCTGCGTCCAGGCCTTCAGGACTTCCCAACTTGACCTTGAGATAACAGGCGCCGGTTCGGTCCAGAATCTCAGGGACCCGTTCGCGTACTACCTCTGGAGGCAAGATCCCCACTGTTACCGATGTCGGTACCGAACGTCGTGGCAGGCCCAGCAGACGATAAAGCGGCAACCGAGCGCGTTTTGCAAGCAGGTCCCATAATGCAATGTCGACCGCTGCCCAGGCGCAGGAGGTAACCTCTGCACTGCGCGCGAGTTGCCATCCTTCATGGGGATTATCTAGTGCCTCCGGACAATCTTCGAGGAAAGATGTCAGTTCGACCTGGAACGACTCGGCCGTGTCCGTACCGATCAGGCTGCCAGGGGCGGCTTCTCCCAGACCTTCCAGGTCGCCGGATCCTACAGAAACAAACAGATTGACAGATCCTGAGAATTCACCTCGGCTGATCCGCAGCGGATAACGTTTATTGAGTGCAACACTGCGAAAAGAAACATCCATCTCCACCCCCAGCTTAATCGCGTTGACCAGGCCTCGTCAGCCTTCTAGTAGCCAAAAGGATAGCAGATTCCCGAGTCCGGCCGCATGTGTGTCGCGCATTGGGTCAACTCAGACGCAACCGAGGCGCCGCTGATACTGCTGTTCACAACCAGCAAGTCCAGGTCACTGGCGGTCAGGCGACATCTGTTTTCATGTCTCGGACTTATAGGGTATTGTCTTGTAACGTGCCTTGTGAGTATAAAGTCCCGTCCCGTCTCCTGTGTGACTGCGAACAAGAACCAGAACACTTCAATACCAGATTCTGCCAACGCATTGGCTTCGAAGAATCCAATCCATCGAGCACATGACTTTATCCCCTTACCTACTCGCCATCGACCAGGGAACCACCAGTTCCCGCGCAATCGTTTTTGACCACCTGGGTAACAACTGCATTACAACCCAGAAGGAGCTCTCTCAGATTTATCCAGCTGATGGCTGGGTGGAACACGATCCCGAAGAGATCTGGCAAACCACGCTTGCTGTGTGCCGCGAAAGCCTTTCGGCCATCGAACAGAGTCCGGCCGCAATCGGGATCACAAACCAGCGCGAGACGATCGTGCTTTGGGAAAGGGCCACCGGCCGAACTCTGCACAATGCGATCGTTTGGCAAGACCGTAGAACGATCAAACGGTGTGAAGGATTGCGAAACAATGGACACGAACCCTTTATAAAGCAGAAAACCGGACTGTTGTTGGATCCTTACTTCTCGGCAACCAAGATCAGTTGGCTGCTTGATAACGTTGAAGGGGCGCGCATCCGGGCTCAAGCTGGTGAACTGGCTGTCGGTACCATAGATTCATTCCTGCTCTGGCGCCTTACCGGTGGAAAGGTTCACGCTACGGATGCAACCAATGCGTCACGCACTCTGCTTTTCAACATTCATTCGCAGCAGTGGGACCCTGAGTTGCTGTCACTGTTTAACATACCCGAATCATTATTACCTGACGTTCGCAATTGCGCCGACGATTATGGCTACACCAACCCGGACCTACTGGGCAGTACCATTCCGATCTGTGGTGTTGCAGGAGACCAGCAGGCCGCACTGCTTGGTCAGGCCTGCATTCAACCAGGCATGATTAAGAGCACCTACGGCACCGGTTGTTTTGCTATCGTCAACACGGGTCCGGTCGCACTCTCATCACAGAACCGGCTACTGACGACGGTCGCATATCGTCTATCGGGACAAACCACTTATGCACTTGAAGGCTCAATATTCGTCGCTGGCGCGGCAATACAGTGGCTTCGAGATGGCCTGGGTGTAATTCAGTCCGCTAACGAATCGGAAGAACTAGCCGCCGCACTGACCTCAAACCGGGGGGTCTACATGGTGCCTGCCTTCACCGGTCTGGGAGCCCCCTACTGGGATCCCCATGCGCGGGGGGCTCTGTTTGGACTCACTCGCGACACCGGGATCAACGATCTCGTTCGCAGCGCTCTCGAATCCGTCTGTTACCAGACCGTTGACCTGCTCGAAGCCATGATCAACGACAATGTTCCGGCAATTTCCACGCTCAGGGTAGACGGCGGAATGGTGAAAAACAGCTGGCAGATGCAGTTTCTTGCAGACATTCTGAATATACCGATTCAACGACCGGCAACAACTGAAACCACTGCGCTGGGCGCCGCCAGCCTGGCAGCGCTGCAAGTCGGTATTATCGGGTCACTCGATGAACTTGCAGATCGCTGGCAGGAGGACACGCAATTTGAGCCGACCATGAGCGACCTGGACCGGCAAACACTGCTCCGTCGGTGGCAACGTGCAGTAAGGAGTGCCCAAACATTTGGTGAGAGCCGATAAGCACAACTGCTCAGCTGCTCTTCATAGCGTCCTGACGCAGACAACCTATCCGCTAACACACAACCGGACGATCCCGCACCGATAATCACATAGTCAAACTGCGTTTGGGACTTTGCGTCGATAGTTTGTTTTTTGAAGAATTCGTTTTTCACACTGCCGAGGATAGGTCTCTCCGTCAGCATAGACAATCATGCTGATCTTTAGCAGCGAGGCTCCGCCACGTCGACCAGTTACTGTTGGACAGTCAGTCGAATTCGAATCGATAGAACGATTCGTTCAGATATGCCACGATGTCATCGAGCTCGAATTCATTGAGTCCCGCACCGGCCTGGTCATTGCAGAAGGTGACCATGCCCATCAGCCCTTCCACTGTCTGCACCCGGCGATCCGCACGCGTGTAGAGCTTCGATCCATCACCCCCGAATAGTGCAACATGGCACCCGCTACACTTGAGCTGGTGCAGCGGGTAACCGTTTTGAGGATCTCCCGGTAACAAGGCAGACACTGCGATGGGTAACAGCACCGCAATGCTCAGAAGTGCAAGTCGTATCGTAATCATCCCTAACTACATGCGATCTTCAACACAGCCATGATGAAGTCGCCCTACACTTTCCGGGCGACAAAACGAATGCCACCCAGCTTGCCTGCGGTGAAATAACGCACCACCAGATCGTAGAAGTCGTCCATACTGGCGAACACGGCTTCACCGTGCACATCGATGTGCCTTGCTTTTTGTTCGCGGTAAGCGGCCATGCGCTCACGGGTAAACGCAGTCCATTTATCTGACATCTCCTGACAGCTGACCAATTCAAATCCAGCTCTTTCAAGATCCCGGCAGTAACTTTCATAATCAGGCAGGTAATTAGCGAAAAGTTCCGTGGCCAGCTCAGACCGTTCACTGTCCGTGAATTGCCCACGGGCGTAAAGATCCTCAGCATGGAGATAGCCACCTTGATCCAGGAGGCCATAACAACGTTTCAGCAGCACGTCTCGCTTAGGTATGTGATAGAGGGCAAGCCAGCTGACAATAGCATCGAAGTGCTGCCCAACCCAGTTGTAGGTCAAAAAATCACCACAGGCATGGGTCACTTTTTCTGCCAGCCCACAGCGGGCAGTGAGGTTTGAGGCAAGTAGATTCTGGTCGCTCTGGAGTTCCAATGCCGTGACCTGTGCACCAACTGTTGCGGCGATATGACGGGCCGGACCGCCCAGCCCCGATCCGATCTCGAGGACCGAGCTGGAGGCGCTAACACCGGTAGCCCGAACGGCATGATCGACTGCTTCTGTACCGTGATAATGCAACTGATCAAATGGTGTCAGTTCATCGACGGACAGCGGTCCCTCATCTTCTTTGCCCATCTGTCGAAGCTCAGTGAGTACCCGATCAACGTGATGGTAGAGCTTCATGCTCTTGATATCGGCATTGGCCCTGTTTGATTCGCTCATGATCATTCAATCCACAATGTGCAACTCGCGGGGGAAATGGGTCAGGCACTTACAACCTGTCGACGTGATGTGTACGGTCTCGCTCATTTCCATTCCCCAACCGTCCAGCCACATGCCCAACATGACATGGAGCACGGCATCTTGCGGTATGGTTGTCTGCTCATCAGCGCGTAAACTGATTGTTCGTTCGCCCCAGTCTGGCGGATACCCGACACCGATCGAATAACCGATACGGCTGGGTTTTTCCAACCCGTAAAGATCCAGCACGTCCTGCCAGGCTCGGTGCACAGTACCGGCTGTCACACCCGCCCTCAGTACACCCAGCACCGCATCAAGCCCCTCGTTCACAGCCGATAGTGTCTGCGTCAACTTAACCGGAGGCTTGCCAAGGTGCACTGTTCTCGCCAACCCGGCGTTGTATCTTTTCCGTGTGCCGCCGATCTCAAATGCAACAGTCTGATCTTTTTCAAAGCGTTCGTCGGTCCATAGCGGATGCGCTGTCGTTGCGCCTTCTCCAGCCAGAATAAGTGGACAGATCGCCGTCTGGTCACCACCAAAATCGTCGGTACCCCTGATCTGGGCCGCCATAATCTCTGCCGCAAGATCACACTGTCGTCTACCGGGCTTAACCAGATCCCAAGCTGTTTGCATGGCGTGTCCAGCAATTGCCGCGGCCTGTGCCAGCATGTCGACCTCCACCTGGCTTTTAACCGTACGTATCCAGTTCACCAATCGGTCAGCATCGGACCACCGGGCGTCGGGTAGTCCTGACTGCAATCCGGAAAGTGCTCGTGGAGAAAAAAAGTAGCTGTCGCTTTCGTAACCGATGTGCTTATCCCCCAGGCCTACATCGTGTAGCCACGCGGCCATGAATTCAGAGGGATGGGTATCGTCGCGCTGCACCAGTGCTTCCGGATAAGGGACAACGCTGCGTACATCCAGATGCGTAGTCAAACTCACTGCGCCCGCATCCATTTCCCGACCGATCCACACGGGTGGACCATCAGGAACCACGCACATCACCTGAGGCACATAAAATGACCAGGCGTCAAATCCGGTCAGCCAGTTCATATTCGCCGGATCTCCGATGATCAAAACGTCCAGCTGACGTTCGTCCATGGCGGCCCGTACCGATGTCAGCCGACGATGGTATTCGTCCGGGTGAAATGGGGCGGGCATCAGTTGCTCCCCAATGGGCGTTTCTGCAGCCCGGCAGGCTGAACAAGACAAGCGCGCAACACGACGTAGGCCCCCGCCAAGGCATCCCAGCCAGAGGAACTGCCTATTCGGTCAATGTGGTGCAGTCGAGTGGGAATCATCTCCACGTTGCCTTCGATCACTGAGTTGATAGCCAGGTGCAATGCCTCAAGCCCCTGGCCGGCACTCGCAGCGGCCAGATGCGTGCGACTGATCGGACCGGTCCTAGTCAACAAGCGCGGACATAAGTCGGCATAAAGCAACGCGGCAATATCCTGACGATGAACTAGAGAAAGTGCAATAAGAATACCCCCGAGAAAGTCGTCGCCGGAGGGCGTGAGCCCGGGGCCCAAGCCGATCAACTGTTGGGCCGATTCTGGCACACCCTCTAGACAGCGCATGTCAACCAACCGATTAAGCAACCAACTTTCGAGTTCGAAAACAGGAAGCGCGCCAACATGCGCTTCTCTGGTGTCTGATAATTCAGAACCACGGCCGTATAAAAACACACTCAGTCCCTGCCTCGGGGCCCGACCCCTGCTGATTGCATTGAGCGCATCAAGACCACGTATCAGCGACTCCTTTGTCCACTCGGAAACCAATGGGGGTAACCAGACTTTGGCCGCCGTCTCTATGATAAGAGGTCGCTTGCCAAGATGCACAGCACCAGCACAAACCCGCACAGGCTGGTCGACTACTAGATCGGCGAATACGCCCGAGTAAGGTGTGGGCTCAAGTAACAGGTTGACTGGCCCGTTACCAACCGTGGCATCACCGATACAGATCCACTGGCTGCCCAGATCAACGTAAACACTACGATCGAACACGGCAGCAATCCGTCCGGCTACCGACTGACTGATTTCACGGACAGCAACAGCACCGATGCTTTGGGCTCTCAACACAGAGCCGAGAACTGGTCGCTGTTCTGTGGTCGACCAAGGAAAAGTAGTCCTTGCATCTGAGTATTGGGATACGCTGACTTTCAATTTCTGTTACAAGTCTTAGCCGATTTTTAGACCAGCCAGTGCCAGCTCTGCTGCATCCGCATTGCTGGGCGCAACCACAACACCCGCCCGCTCCAATACACTGACCTGTTTTGCCCGGACCTGCGGATCTTCGTCTGTACCCGTTACAGATGCAATAACGACCGAACCGGAACGACCGTGGCGATCTAACAGACCAGCAAGATGGCCAGCTGGATCGGGATGGGCACCAAAACCTATGACCACATCCAACAACACCGCGCCTACATCAGGGTCTGACAGCGCCGCACAAATAGGCTCATCACGTACAGCCGGGTCAATCATCGGGTGTGGCCGCCCACGGGTAAACCGGTCGTCGCCCAAATCAATCATGATGTGGTTTGCGCGCTCTGACGTAAACAAGCCTGCCCCGGGTACTGGCACATTCGATAAAACAGGCTGTCTGTGCGAAAGAAAGACGACCTGTGCCTCTGCAGCGAGCGTACCGCCGCTATAAAGCCCTCTAACGTAGCTGCCTGCCGCCGGTGCTTGCTGGACAACCGGCAGCGCTTCCAGTCCTTTGCTGTTTTTTACTGCAGCTGCCGCTGCATCTTTTAAAGTAGTCGTCAGCTTCGCATTGTCGGGTAACGCCAGGTCATCACTACCAACCAAACAGACGGTGTAGCTTTTTGAACTGCTGCGAATGAAATCAGTGATCTGGTCTACAACACTAGGGGCCGGTGGCTTGGCAATGAGCACGATGTGGTGGGTTGCAACATCTCTTTCGAGCCAGTCAAGCACGGTCAAAGTGCTGATAGCGCCAACCGCTTCGGTCAGATCTCGGCCACCAACACCTATTGCGTGCGAGATACCTTCACCGGCGCGGGCAATCAGGCAGGACACCTCCTGTATCCCTGTGCCTGAAGCGCCCACGATGGCAATATCGCCGCGCGGCACAACATTGGCAAATGCCAGCGGCACCCCGTCGATAATCGCCGTTCCGCAGTCAGGACCCATCACAATAAGTCCCAGATCGCGAGCTTCTCGTTTGAGCGAGATTTCTTCGGCCAGAGACACATTGTCACTGAAGATCATGACATTGAGACCGGCCCTGAGCGCTTTACGTGCTTCTGCCCCGGCGAAGTCACCGGGCACCGAAATCAAAGCGAGATTCGCGTCCGGCAGCTGTCGGCAGGCCGAGCGCAACGTCAGCGGACGAAGTTCTTGCGAAGTGTTGTTCTGTTGCGCGGGGCGTTCCATCAGTTCGGCTGCCCGCTGCAGTGTCGAATCGGCAATGGCCTGATCCTGTGCGCGCACCGCGACCAGCAGGTCACCGGGGCCGGCCATAGTGTCCTCGTCCAGAAGTCCTGCGTCAGAAAGAATATCCCAATTTGCTGGAGTCGCCATCATCAGGGCCGCATCCTCTACACCCTGAATCGCTGTCAATTCACGTGATATCTGCATTAGCACAACTGAGTCGAGAAAAACCCCGGCGCGGACTATGTTGACCGTGACACTCATGAAATCCCTAGCCTTTCTCCAAGCGCTCGAAGCGCTTTTTCAAAGCACGCCATCGGTGCTTTGACCACACCGGCACCGACCTGCCCGATCCCGGGTTCTCGATGAGCGATACCGGTATTGATCGTTGGTACGATCCCGGTCTCAACCACCAGTCGGATATCAATACCTGTGGGTACGCCTTGATAATTCTCACTCACGATCGTCCACTCGGGATGTTCGCCCAGCGTGATCTCCCGCATTCTGGCGGTAATGCCGGCCGCCTCGGCAACAGATCCTGCGCCCACAAATCCGGCAACCGCGGGCGCTGCTGCCATTGCAAAACCACCCAGTCCGATCGTCTCGACAATAGTTGAGTCCCCCATATCCGGGTTGGCATCAGCTGCGCTGAATCCTGGGAAGTAAAGTCCTGCCGGCATCTCAACCGGCGCCGTAAACCATTCGTCGCCCAGTCCACTGATACGAATTCCGAAATCAGTGCCATTTCGCGTCATTGCAGTGACCACAGTAGACTGTTCAATATTACGAACCGGGTCCATGATGGACTTACCCATGGCCATGGCGATGTTGAGGAAAAATTGATCGTTGCTGCCCATGAATGCCAGCATTTCAGACAGATCACTGTGGTCTGCCACTGCCGACGCCAGAGCAGGTGCCAGTTCGCGCAGGAGCAAGCTTGAACAGGCTACATTGCGCTGGTGCATTTCGTCTCCCATCGTCAGCCCGCGGGCAACCAGCGGCCTCAGTGGAATACCGCCGCAGCACTGCAGCGCGCTGCCCAGGGCCGGTCCCAGCGAATCGCGAATCCAGGCCAGTCTGTCCCGTACCGACTCGTCATTACCACCGAACCGCATCACTTTGCCCAAGCCCTCGTTGACAGTGCAATAGGCTCGGTTGCCCGCTGCGCGATTCTCGACCACCAGCAAGGGTTGGCTGCAGGTTGTCAGTCCAGTCATCGGGCCTACTGCAGAAAAGTGATGGTTTGGATGAAAGTCGAAGCACCCTTTTGACGCCTGAACGCCGGCTTCGTCAAGATCTCGAGCCCAGCCTTCGAATACCGCCACCCCTGCGACAGCACCCCGCATGGGACCGCACATCCTGTCCCACTCGATGGGTGGGCCAGCGTGCAAAATCGTGTGCTCTTTCAATTCCGGGATGAGATCCTTGGCCGGCACCACATCGATCAGTACCGGGTCACCCTGTAACAGAATCTCCAGCGCTTTTGAGTTGGCCCGCCGAATCGCAGGGGCGAGCGCCGCAGTGTCCACCATTAATCTGCCAGCATTGAGAGCAAGCGTGCCAGGTCTTCGTCCCCACCCGCCGGGGGGCGCCAATCAACGTGAACAACGTCGACATCCTGAGCATCCAAGTCGATTGCAAAAACAGCAAGCCCTACGTTGATGACCCGGGGGCGTGACTGCAGCAGTTCAGCACATACCCGACCGATGGCCGGTGAGTCGTTCTCGTCAGACACCACTGTAGACCTCATAAGCCGCATCGACAGCCGCCCCGGGAGTGGCCACATAGCCATTTCGCCGCAGTACAGTTTCCAACGCACTTAAACACCGCAGAACATTCGTTTTACGACAGCCGTAACCCATCGTGCCAATTCGCCAGATCTTGCCATGCAATGGACCAAATGATGTCCCTATCTCGATGCCAAAATCGTCCAGTAGCGCGGCACGAGCAGCGTCGCCATTCTCGATCGACTCGGGTATGTAGACACCGGTCACATTGGCCATTCGATGCTCGGCATCACCAAACAGGTCAAGCCCCATCGCAACCAACCCCGCTCGCAGCGCCTGCGAAGTCAGTCTATGGCGCTCGAAACCGGCTTCCAACCCTTCCCCGAGGACTACTCGAGCACATTCCCGCGCAGCGTACAGCATAGAAGTCGACTCGGTGTGATGATTCAGACGCAAAGGACTCCAGTAATCCATCAGCATGGCAAGGTCGAGGTAGTTGGATTGAATGATCGCACCTTCAGCGTCGACGCTTTCCGCGACTCGAATACCGGCCTCGACATGCTTGCGGGCGTTGATCCGATCCACAGCGTGTTCACTCAAAGTAACGGGTGATGTGCCAGGTGGTCCCGACATGCATTTCTGCAGTCCCGACGACACCGCATCCAGGCACCAGGCGTCAGTTTCCACCGGGCTACCGCCGAGTGTCGCGGTGGTGTCGGCATAAACCAGAATGCCGGCCTCACGACAGAAGCGTCCGACATCTCCCAGCGGTTGCAGCATCGTCGTTGACGTATCACCATGGACCATCGCAACCAACTTGGGTTGATGCGCGCGAATCGCGTCAGTGATCTGCTCGGGGTCGAATACCGTACCCCACTCAGTTTCTATGTTAACCAGATCACCACCGGCCCGCCGTACGATCTCGGTCAGCAGGTGTCCAAAACGGCCAAATATCGGTACCAGCACTTTGTCCCCGGGCGAGATCAGCGAAGTAAGACAAGCCTCGATCCCTGAGCGGGCTGTCCCGTTAACCAGCAGGGTCCACTGATTTTCAGTACGAAACACCCGTCGGTACAGCGCCATCACCTGATTCATATAGGTGGTGAACTGTGGATCAAATTGCCCAAGCATAGCTCTGGACATTGCTTGTAGAACCCGTGGATAGACATCGACGGGACCGGGTCCCATCAGCAGTCTTGGTTCTGGATCAAGTTCTTCAAACAGGGTGCTCGACCCCGGATGTGCGCTGTCACTCATGATTGTTTTCCAGATCTTTTAGGTTATCAGTCGTCAGCAACGACGTGGGTGCCGGCATCTCCCATCAATGCGGGCAGTGCTTGCTCGAGGTGCGCAATGATCGCACGTCTGCCGCCCCGCTCAATAAATCGTATTGCGGCTTCGACCTTGGGTCCCATGCTGCCCGGGGCAAAGTGCCCATCCTCCTGGTGCTGCCTCATCTGTGAGACCGAACATTGGGCAATCTCCTTTTCATTCGGCCCGCCGAAATCCAGCGCCACCCGCGGCACCCCGGTCAGGATCAACATGTGTTCGATACCCAGTACATTGGCCATGTGCTGTGAAGTCAGATCTTTATCGATCACCGCTTCTATCCCCCGGCGTATGCCGTGGGCATCTCTAACAACAGGTATACCGCCGCCACCGCCAGCAATCACAATCGTACCCCGACTGGCCAGTCCATCGATCAGCGAGATGTCGCAGATGTGTTTGGGTTCAGGTGAGTGCACGACCTGGCGCCATCCACGGCCGGCATCTTCGTGCATAACCCAACCGAGCTCAGTTTCAAGTTCCTTCGCCTCCTGCTCGGAGAAAAAATATCCTACGGGCTTGCTTGGGTGTCCGAATGCAGGATCTGCCGGATCAACCTCAACCTGTGTGACCAAGCCGATAGCGTGTCTTGGGTTACCCGCACCACGCAGCGCATTCTCGAAAGCCTGCATCAACAGGTAAGCAGTTACCCCCTGTGTATTGGCAACACAGATATCAATCGACATGGGGGTAACCCGATGTCTTGCCAGAACCTGACGCATCATTGTTTTACCGACGCCTGGACCATTACCGTGCGTAACGATTAGTTCACGTTCCAGTTCTAGAATGGGCAACAGCGTCTGGGCTGCACTGGCGGCTGTATCCATTTGCTCTTCAGGCGTGCCTTTAATGCCCTGAGGATGAATCGCGTTCCCCCCCACTGCGATCAACAACCGAGGAGGAAGTTCCCGTGAGCGGGTAAGTGAAGTCATTGCGATTTAACCGTCTGCATCGGTGCGCGTAAAAGTAGCCGCTACATCTTTTTCAGCCGACAATGCCAATGAAAGCAGTAGTGCAGATTTGTGCGGGTTTAGGTGGCGCGAAGCGACGATGTGGTGCCCCTCTGTCAGGGTCATGGTTTCAGGCAACACCACAACGTCAGCGACACGGGACGATACAACAATGGTTATGCCGTCGTCCGCCAGCCGGTTAATCTCCGGCACCAGACCGTCAGGAATCTCTCCGCATCCAAAACCAGCTATCACCAGACCGCTGCGTTCTGTCCAGTCACGGGACAACAGGTCCGCGTGCGAATTGCCAGCGGCAACATAATGGATATCTACAGCCGGCAACGCCACGTCGTTGGACAGCGCACCACCAAATGCTCCAGCCAGCGCTGCTTTAGTCGAGTCAGAAAAAAATAAGGTGCGGCCGGAATAGACCCGCCCCAGCGGCCTGGCGGGCGATGAAGTGAATGCATTTGTGGCGATGGAATGGCGCTTGACAACATGCAGTGCGGGCAGGATCTCACCGTTCATCACCACCATGACACCCCGGCCACTGGCATTTGCCGACGCACACACCTGCACCGCATGAAAAAGATTGGCAGGCCCATCCGGGCTCAGTGCTGTTGCGGGGCGCATGCTGCCGGTCAACACGATTGGTTTATCGATGCTGAGCGTAAGATGCAGAAACAGTGCTGCTTCCTCAAGTGTATCGGTACCATGAGTAACCACCACACCGGCCACGTCTTTTCTGCTGGCTTCCTCGCTGATCGTCCTGGCGAGCAACTGCCACTGGGCAGGGCCCATATCCTTGGAATTCAAAGAAAACAGGTTCTGCCCACTGATCTGCGCGACGTTCGCCAGATCGGGAATGACCTCCAGCAGATCAGCGACCGACAATTGACCGGCAGTGTATGCGAGGTTCGTAGCCGAATCGGCGCGGCCAGCGATGGTTCCGCCGGTACCGACGATGACGACCTTAGGTTCTGACGGCATTTGCTCAACGCCCAAAGATTTAGGGTCAGTTTAATCCGACGATATTGGCGATCAATGACATACGCAATGGCACTGAGAAACCGATCTGCTTGAAATACAGTTCGTGTGCCGTCTGGTCGATTCCAAAGTCGAACTCTCCTTCATTACGTGGCAACGAGTGCATAACACCCACCGTCTTTCCACTTTGCTCGCGGATTTTTTCTAGCCCGTCAACGGTGAAATAGTATTCCTCCATCTTTTTCATAAAGTCATCCCGCCCTGGATCACCTTTCTTGACTGAACAACCTGGCAGATACAACAGATCTATACCTTCGTCGGCAATCAGATCCTCCTGTTGCCGAATCGTCAGGTCATTGTGTTCCACATACGTCGCATCCATCCCGTCGAGTTTTTCACGGATGACATCCGGTGTACGTAGGCCGGTCGTACCGGAATACACAATCCTGGCACCCATCCGAGCCAGGCCCAGGGCAAAGGACTGCCCGGAACGAGCGCGCGACAGGTCAGGCGTGGCGATCATCACACTCATGGTCGAAAAATCACCGCCCAACACCCGCCACGCGGTGTACATGTCGAGGAGGCCCTGTGTGGGATGCGTCACATTGCCGTAACCCCCACTGATAATCGGTATTGTGTCACCCGCCAGAAGTTCTATATCTGCCAGCACCCTTTCATCATCGGGGTGTCTGAGTACAAGCACATCGGCATATTGCGAGATCACCCGGATCGAATCGTACAGGGACTCATTTTTTGCTGCAGACGAACTGACCAGCGGGTTTGACTCCGTCAGAACGTTGCCGCCAAGGCGGTACATGGCCGTCTCATGACTGAACCGAGTTCGGGTACTGGGCTGAAAAAACAAAGTACACAAGATCCTGTGTCGAAGCAGTTCCAGACCGCTACGCCAGTAAGGCTCGAACATTTCCGCGGTTAGAAAAACGTTGTCGAGTTCATCTGAAGACAGGTCGTCGATAAAAGTCAGGTGGCGACCTTTGATCGAGGTTTTTTCTACCTGTGCATAGATGTCTCGTGGGCCAAAGTCCGGCGTCAATACCATAGTTGTGCTTCCTCGCTGATTCAAAGTTACTGTGCAGATCGCGGTGTTAACTGCCGTTAAACCCTGGGCCAGGATCGATTGCTATCGCAGAACCCCGAGCAGGTTGAAACATAAGCTGTGTTCAGAAATACTCTGAAAATACAGCTGCAGCACCATACATTTTAAGCGAACTCCCCCAGCAGTCACCACTTGACCTATTAGACAGCCCAGAGCTGTGCTCAGCATCTACTGTCAGTTGTAGCATTCGATCTCCTGCAGCCTGAGCCAGGCTATACGATGCACCTGTCTGAGCGCTTCGGCAAATTCATCGTCCCGGCCACTGTCGATTCGTTTGCGGAAATTCTCCAGCACCTGCTGTCTATTACGACCGCGTACCGCAAGAATAAAAGGAAAACCAAATTGTTGGGTATAGGACTGATTGAGGGACTGAAACTCCG
>NTKC01000011.1 GCA_002456995.1 Candidatus Thioglobus sp. MED-G25
AGTGGTCGAGACTTCAAATCTCTCTGGCGCACGATTAAATCAAGGAGTTACGGAGGTTTCAATTTTCCGAATGCTACCCTTGGAACAGTCGAAATGCGGTGTTGATTCTTCATAATACAAACCGAGATTGTTAAAGTTAAGAAGAAAATTTCTCTAAGTGCCCTATAGGCTAACTAACCTGGTTCTCAACGGAGCGGACTCATGAAGATCACCGAGGTGCGTGTTTACAGTAAGCAACTGCCTATGGCATCTGGCTACAACATGTCGAGCGCAGCTGTAGGTGATCCCGAAACAACCATCGTACAAATTGTGACTAACACCGCTCACATCGGGTGGGGTGAGATCTGCCCCACCGGTCCGCTACCTCAATCCGAACATGCCGGAAGCATACAAGCTGATCTCGCCTTATTGGGGCCAGCTTTGATAGGTCTTGATCCACGTCGACTAGGTTTAGTTCACGACGCAACGACTTCGACAATGGATGGTGGCCATGGTGCTAAGTCCGCCGTTGACATTGCCTGCTGGGATCTAATGGGTAAGGCCTACGGCGAGCGGATATGCGATCTGCTCGGCGGAGCTCGTATGGATCCTGTCTCGACCTATTACGTCGTCCCGATTGGTACGCCTGACGACTCGGCGACACTTGCTCAGAACCTGCAGAACGCAGGCCACACGAAGCTCCAGCTGAAAGCCGGCGGACGTCACATCGATCAAGACATCGCAGTAATCCAAGCGGTGACCGAGACCATTCGACCAGGCGTCGACCTGTTCGTCGACTGCAACCGAGGCTGGACCGTTGGCGAGGCGATTCAGGTATCGCAAGCATGCGCACATCTGAAGCTGGCCATCGAGCAGCCCTGCGCGACGTACGCCGAGTGCGCCATCGCGCGACCGCATCTGCGGCATCCATTGCTGCTAGATGAGTGCGCGGATAGCTTGGCAACAATCGCCACAGCCATCGGTACTGGCGTGGCTGATGGTTTCGGTATGAAGCTCACGAGAGTCGGTGGCATCAGCGCGATGCGCGCAATTCGCGACCTGTGTGAGGCAACGAACACACCGACGAGCTGTGACGATTCATGGGGCGGTGACATCATCGCAGCAGCCTGTGTCCACGTTGGGGCCACCCTTAATCCCAACCTTAGTCGTGGTGCCTGGATATCGGATCCGTACCAGGTTGCACACTACGACGAAAAGCACGGGCCGCGTATTGTAAATGGCACCATCGCGGTGCCACCCGGCCCTGGACTAGGCATTACCATCCCCAGTGGCTATTTCGGCTCACCCATCGCGAGCTACTCATGAGCAAATGGGAAAACAACTACCAGTCTGGGTCAATGGAATTGATGGGCATATCAAAGTCGAATTCTTTGATGACCACATAATCGTGACACCTGAAACAATTTCCCAGGAATGCAAACGGTTCGCTTTTGGTCGAATGGAGTTTCGTCCTAAGAACAACGAATGATGATATCCAGCCCAGAATAAAAGCTAGACCGAGTCCACGTGAAAAAAATATCTCACCGATGGATTATCTTGGCTGTATTGTTCGCCTGTCGTACCGGGCTTGGTTTTCAGTTCCAGACACTCGGCTCTGTATCCGACCACTTGGTCAATATTTTCCACTTCAACTATGCCGAAATAGGAATGCTAATTGGTGCGTTTCTTCTGCCTGGAGTGGTGCTTGCGTTGCCCTGCGGATTTGCGGGACGTTATACCAGTGACCGGCTACTCGTCACAATCGGATTAGTATTCTTGGCACTGGGTGGTGCTGTTGCAGTAATTGCAACCAGCTTCAATATGTTTGCCCTTGCAAGAATTATCTGTGGTATTGGTTTTGTAGTCACTACTATCTATTGCACGAAGATGGTGGCTGATTGGTTTGATGGTAAGGAGTTAGCTACTGCTATGTCAGTGATTGTGATGAGTTGGCCGTTTGGAATTGCTATGGGTCAGGTAGGACACGTTTGGTTGGCTGCTCTCTTTGATTGGCGGATGGCATTTGTTGCAGCATCGATATACTGTGGTTTGGGTGCGTTGGGCGTATTTACCGTATATCGAATGCCTACACATGCCAACGACCATGCGCACCCACCTCAGTTGGGACTACCCAGCAACGAACTGACTCTCACATTGCTTGCCTCACTTGTCTGGGCATTGTTTAATGCCGGTTACATAGTTTTTTTAAGTTTCGGTGCAAACGTATTGATTAGCGGGGGTTACGGACCAACTGGAGCGGCAACAATCATCAGTCTGGCCAGCTGGGTTATGCTGTTCTCGGGAGCTATTTGTGGTCAGATATCCGATAGATTTAAGAAGCCGGACACAATTCTATATATTTGCCTAGCCGGTGGTATCGCGTCGCTGCTTCTGCTGCCGTGGACGCAGTTCGCAGTAGGACTGAGTCTGTTATTTGGCCTAATCGGTGTAGCTCCCGCAGGAATCATTATGGCATTAACAACACAAGCAATGGCTCCTCATCGGCGCGCATTTGGAATTGGGGTTTTCTTCAGTAGTTACTTTCTCATCACGACGCCCGCACCCGGGATTGCTGGCTGGCTATTCGATACAACTGGCATCGCTTATTGGCCAATTGTGTTTGCTGCAACCTTATTCCTTTTCACAGGAGTTGCAAACGCCGTATTTCGATACGCCCAAGCTCGGCTACCAAAACCAACGAGTCCATCTCTAGCTGAGTTAGATGCGTAGTAATCACGAATAAAGCACAAATCAAGAATGTGCTGGATTGCTTTTACATACGCGGCGGTCCCTGCTGAATGCGCCAGCGAACGGCGTCTAGCCAGGATGCTCTTCCCGCTCGCTTAATCAGGTCAGGACGACGCTCATTAATAGCTTCCTGCCACCAAGTAACACCCGCTTCGGCATACTCGGCGGCGACATCAGCGGCACGCATCAAATCGTTACCGGGTGTAGTACCCTGCACTGTGACATCAAACGGATCATCACTTTCCCGATGATCGAGGACAAAAAGTATCATCTCTCGAATCTGCGCTGGGTAAGATTCGGGATCGGTGCCGCTGAAAATAGGGAAGACTCCATCCCACTGAGCTGCCCGTCGAAAGGGTGCCCTGTTAGGCCATTTGCCCCCCACCCAGATTGGAATGCGAGGTTGCTGTAGTGTCGCGGGAAGAAATTGAGCATCTTTGACTGTGTAATGTTCTCCTACGAAGCTAAATGGTTTGCCACTCCACAACCCGTTGACCACCTGGAGCCCCTCATCCAACATAGCGCCCCGTGTTTTTGGGTCAGCCACCTCGCCTAGGTTTTTGAATTCAGCCAAAGCATCTCCTATACCCACGCCTACGATCATTCGGCCAGACGATAGGCAATCAAGCGAAACCGTTTCGCGTGCAAACTTCCAAGGCCGACGACGAGGTAGCGGCGTGACCATAGCGCCAATGCGGATTCGATTGGTACTGGTAGCAATCGCTGTCAAAGCGACCCATGGATCGACCATTGGCATAATGCGTCCGTCCCAAGCAATATGGTCCCAGACAAAGAATCCGTCCCAGCCCACGTCCTCCGCAGTTCGGGCCAATTCAGCAAGCGTCGCGGCATCCCCACAATCACCAAAGTTAATTATATTGATAGCATATTTCATGAGTTATCCAATTTACTTTACTCAACCTTACTACTGGAAAATAGCACGCATGCCTTCTCACAATGGCTGTGGCTCGACCCGTAATGAGCGATTAAGTTTCAGTTCGTTGCGGTCGTTGCTGTAAATCGCCATCACAGTTCTTGCATATGAACCCTCTTTGTTCAGCGCATTTAGAACAATAGGTACATTCATAGGAACAGACATGTGCCTCAGAGGTATTTGATAGCGTGCAATTGCAATCTAAGCATTCATTCTTCATTTCTAACATTAATTACCTCCTTAGGATGAATGACCATGCAACAGTAGCATGTACTACCAAAACGGAAAACGACTCGTTTAGTTCGCAATAAACCTACGAAAAGATATCCAACCAATACCCTCACTGGCTTCTATAATATTATTGGATCTAACAATTCTGGCAAAGAGAAAGAAGATGTTAAGCACCTCCCAGATGGACGACTATTCAGATGAGGGTTACGTCTTCGTTCCTGAACTGTTGCCTGTTGGTGACATCAGAGCAGTGATCGCCGAGCTACCTGAACTATGTGCGCTTCAAAGACCCGAAGTGATATTCGAGAATGACTCCCAAACTGTCAGGTCCTTGATGAATGTACATACCTACAGTACGGCAGCGGACAAACTGATCCGAAATCCATTAATCATCGATCCAGTGAAGCAGATCCTGGGCAGCGATGTTTATGTGTTTCAGTGTGTCTTGAATCTGAAAAGAGCATTTACCGGTGATATATGGCAGTGGCACCAAGACTTCTCAACCTACCTTATTGACGACGGTATGCCGGCTAATCGATTGGTCAACGTGCTGATCTTTATGGATGAGGTCAACGAGTTCAATGGACCACTGATGCTTGTGCCGGGTTCGCATCGAGGTGAAGCCATAAAGAACGATGTGGATGACGCCACCACCTCCTACCCAATTCGCGCACTGGACAATAGCCAAGTTGCAAGTGCAGTCGAAGTGAATGGCATAGTTGCACCCAAAGGACCCGCCGGCTCGGTCATATTTGCCAATACAAATATCATTCATGGCTCGGCGTCGAATGTGTCGCCATGGGACCGCGTCCTAATTTCGCTAACCCTGAACTCTGTGGAGAACAAACATCAAGGTTCATCCCGACCCGAATGGGTGGTCATGAATAACTTTTCACCTGTCTAGATTGCTCGATGCTTTTAGACCTGACTAAAGGAAAATAACCATGAAGCGTTATATTGGAATGGTCTTGACTACACCGATAAATGCATCACCATGAAGATTCATGGAAGTTGTCATTGCCAGGCCGTCAGGTATGAGGTCGAGTCCAATGAACCCTATCCATATCAAAAGTGTTACTGCTCAATCTGTCGAAAAACGAGCGGTGGAGAAGGCTATACAATCAATCTCTCAGCAGATTCTAAGACACTGAAGATTGATGGGGAAGAACACCTTGAAACCTATCGAGCCTTGCTGTCGCCCGATGCAAGGCAGAGTAACCATCACCGTCGATTCTGCCGGCACTGCGGCAGCCACCTCTGGGCCTGGAACAATACGTGGCCGGAACTACTACATCCTGTGGCCAGTTCTGTTGATTCGGCTTTACCCAAAACCCCCTGCCACACGCATATCATGCTGAAATATAAGCCTGACTGGGTCGAGACCTTCGCCACAGCAGACGATCTTTGTTTTAGTGAATATCCCGACGAGTCGATCGCTGAATGGCACGAACGTCTGGCGAATATTTAATCCTACCTATAATTAATCAACAACTGGAATATAAACATCAAGCCATGACTTCTAATACAGTTGAAACGCTAAACGAGCGGTTACTTTATGCCATTGATAGTGGCGACTTGGAAACTTACAGAGAGTTATGTGATCCATCCTTAACAGCTTTCGAGCCAGAAGCACTCGGTAACTTAGTAGAAGGTTTGGGTTTCCATGAAACCTACTTTGGTGGTCCTGCCTCAGGCAAACGTAAGTCAAGTGTCCGAGCGCCGCATATACGACTGCTAGGGGATACTGCTGTGGTCGCCTATGTAAGACTGGTTCAAAGCACTACGAGTGATGGTCAGCACAGTACTACTGCCTTTGAAGAAACTCGTATCTGGCACAAAACCGGAGATGGTTGGAAGAATGTACATTTCCACCGATCAAATGTTGGGAAGATTGAACTGAGTTAAGCCTTTTCGCCGATACTTTAACTGCTGCTAAGTACTAGAGATTGAAACCTACCGCTGTAACACCATTGCCCCAAAAGAATTAGAGAACTCTGCCAAATTAGCCAGAAAACGGCTGAAACTTCGAATTATTTGGGACAGCCGTAGTACGCTAATTTCTATTTTTATAAACCTAAACACCTTTTGAGTATCCGGCTTCGAGCCCGGTCGTGGGGGGGATAGAATCCCTCCAAAATCACCACAAAATCAAGGCGTTACAACAACGTTATTGGTTTTGTGGATAAATTTTTATCTCCGAATCTCTCGTTCTGGCAAAATGTTGTTGAGTTTGTAATAGTAGGCCCTGATAAGCTCATCGCGTCGTCTACTTTCCGACAACAATTCACACCAACGAAAAGAGGTAACGAGTTATGTCACATAAACATGCTGGAGGATGTGATCATATTCATACTTATTCAGATAATGGACCCATAGACAGTCATACCTGCCACTGCTCAATCTGTAAACGCGTTACTGGGCAGGACACAACTCATGTTGTCATGTTTAACCACGGAGACCTGGAAGTCGACAATCTGGATGGCTTGGACAGTCAACCGTTCAACGACCAGAACCCCGATGGACCACTAGAATTATGTACGTGCTCAACCTGCGGCACACCTATTATGCTTAATGACAAACAGCGACGAATCAGGGTAATTGTCCCGAATCTGATGGGATATGATTCAGAAAGCTTGCCTGCGACATACCACGCTTTTTTTGATCCGTCTGCTGGCGTCCCAACCCCTGACGACGGCCGTCCTGTCCATGAAGGGCTACATCCCGATTTTGTCTGGCCAGATCCCGCGTAAACTGAATTAATACGCTTGCTCAGTGCCCCAACACCATGGTGTTGGGGCACTACATTTATGGGCGGTCGATAGCTTCACACTAGGTGGTTTGGGAGTTGGAGTCTCATCCTGAGCGCCGTTAAATCAGGACTCGCCTAACACCAAGAACCAATCTCTTATTGAATCACTAACAATCGGACTCAGAACCGAAGCGACAAGCAACTCAATCCGCCATCGAGTTTCTGAAACTCGGAGACATTCAGCATCATCACAGTGTAACCCCGTGACTGAATAGCGATCGCCGTGTCTGGATAACCTTGTGGGACGAGCACTGTGCCGTTCAGCCACAGGCTATTAGCAGCGTAAGCTTCACTCTCACTAATTTTCAGTGTGTCGAACTGCTCGAATTCTGGTTTGCCAATAAATTCGCCATAAGCAAGGAGGTTATCAGATTCTATGTAGCTGACCCCACTCTTGAGATGCAACATCTCGTCAAGCGCAACCATCGACCCGGTCAGTCCGCATTTCTCGAGAATTACAATCATCTGTCGGGCACCAGCCTCGTTGGTTCGTTCTGACAAACCGATATAAAAATGTGTGCCGACCATCATGACATCCCCACCTTCCAATGTCCCTGGCGACTGGATAATTGAAATATTGCCGACAAGCGCTTCCAGTGTGGGTCGAATTTCTAGAACTTCACCACGTCTAGATACAGCACCTGGCCGAGTCAGAATTGCAGCATTTGGTAGCATAACGGCAACATCCTCGACAAAGGTCGAGTCAGGATATTGTTGATCGGCAGGCAGTACAGTAACGATCAGTCCGCAGCTCTCGAGTGCTGCAACATAGTCTGCGTGCTGGCTACAAGCTAACTCATAATCAGGTAGCCCAAGTCCGGCGGTACTGATACCGTCGATCATAGCTTCGCAGGGCCGGCGGGTGATCGCACGTGTAAATATGATCACTAACTCCTATTCGTTATAAAACTTTCAAATGTCAATTGTTCAGTTCCTCAGTTCATAGCCCGGCCACGGATCAAACTTCCCACTGTTGACACCGCAAAAAACACAGCCGCAAGACAAACAATAGTCGGTCCAGTCGGGGTATCGAAACGGTATGCGACTTGCAATCCACCTGCCGCGGACAAACCACCAATAACTGTGGCAATCAGCACCATCTGTTCCGGCGTTTTCGAAAAGGGTCTTGCGGTGGCCGCTGGGATAATCAGCAGTGCCACAATCAGCAAAGCCCCTATGACTTTAACCGCAACCGCTACCACTACCGCCAGCGCCACCGTCAGAATTAACTGTTCGCGTCGAGGATCCATGCCCGCCGCGTAGGCCAGATCGGGATTCAACGTTGAAGTTAAGAGCGCCGACCATCGCCACCACATCAATAGCAAAACCAATCCCACACCACCCCAAATCACAACCAGGTCATTCTTTCCAACAGCCAGGATATCGCCAAAGAGGTAGGCCATCAGGTCGATCCGCACGCCAGACAGGAAAGAGGCCGCCACAAGGCCAAATGCCAGCGCACAATGAGAAAGGACACCTAGCAACGTGTCCATCGTATATCCTCGCCCAGTGAGACCGAAAACCGCAATAGCCATAAGCAGTGACACAACCAGAACACCCAGAAAGATTGATGTCGAAAAGGCCAGCGCCAGTGCAACACCCAGGATCGCAGCCTGGGCGGTAGCGTCACCAAAATAGGCCATGCGACGCCACACCACAAAGCAACCCAGTGGTGCCGCGGCGATAGCAACGCCCACGCCCGCCAATAATGCGCGCACAAGGAAACTGTCCAGCCCAGTCATGCGGTAGTCTCATGATCGTGTGAATGGGTATGTTCGTGCTGGTACAAAGCCAGCGCACCCTGTGTTCCAGTACCAAACAAAGCCCGGTATTCCGGTGCTGTAGCCACCTGACCAGGTGCACCATGACAACAAATATGACCGTTCAGACAGATGACCCGATCTGAAGCAGCCATCACCACATGCAACTCGTGGCTGACCATTAGTACCGCGCAGCCTATGTGTTGACGGACCGTTTCAATTTGCCGGTAAAAAGCAGCTGATCCGGGCTGATCTAAACCTTGTGTGGCTTCGTCAAGGAGCAAAAGCTGAGGCCGACCAAGCAGCGCGCGAGCCAACAGCACACGTTGAAATTGCCCGCCCGAAAGCCCTGTCATTTGTTGCATGCCCAAATCTTCGACCCCCGCAGTGGCCAACGCGTCCTGCGCAACAGAATCAGAAACTGAGCGTGGCAGGCTGAGGAAACGCCGTACGGTTATAGGAAGTGTTTCGTCTATATGCAGGCGCTGGGGGACATAACCGATGCGTAGCCCGGCGCTTTTCTTGACCCAACCCATGCTGGGTTTAATCGCACCGATAATTGCTCTTAGTAGAGTAGTTTTCCCGGACCCATTAGGTCCGACGATGGTGATTATCTCTCCAGATCCGACATGCATGTCAACATCATTCAGAACAGTATTGCCACCGAGACGTATACCGAGATTGCCAATCTCGACGAGACTCATGCTGCGCCTCCTTGCTGGCAGGTAGTACAGATTCCCTCGACCTCGACCGCAGTTCGTTCAATCTGAAAGCCAGCTGTTTTTGCAGCACGACCCAACACACCGCGAGTAAGATCGGTGTAGATTTCTGCAACTGAATCGCAGGTCCGACAAATTAAGAAAACGGGCGCATGATTTTCTGCCAAGTGGGCACAGGCAATAAAAGCATTGAGCCGCTCGATCTTATGCGCAAAACCATTCTTGACTAAAAACTCTAGCGCTCGATAGGATACTGGAGGCTGTGACCCTAGACCCTCGGCGCGAAGATTATCCAGAATTTCATAAGCACCATGGGCGCGGTGTTCTGCCAAGAGCATTTCCAATACCCGTCGACGTACTGGCGTGAACTTCAATCCAGCTGCTCGACACTCGGCATCAACCAAATGCAAGCCTTTGCTGATGCATTCAGCATGGTTGTGCTGCCCAAAACCAATTGCATCCATATGCACTCCTTTTCCGGCAAGGAACATCCGGGTAGCTAATCTAACACAGTTTATGTTATGTTATATCATAACATTTATTTGAGATCTAATTAACATCGTCATGCACCTAACAGTCAAAGGAACCCTTTTTTCAGCTATTTTTGGACTATTACTATCCGGCACGGCATCGGCAAATATACCAAAGGTCGTAACCGACATTCCGATAACCCATTCGCTGGTCACCCGAGTGATGGCGGGAATTGGTATGCCCGATCTGATTGTCGACCGAGGTGCATCACCACATGAGTATTCGCTGCGTCCATCCAACGCGGCATCGCTGGAAGCAGCCGATCTCGTCTTCTGGATCAGCAATGGGCTGACACCCTGGCTCGATGACGCTCTAAACACGCTGGCTAGAAACGCTAAAGTCATTGAACTCATGGATGCAAAGGGTGCCACTGTGCTCTCCTTCCGTGAAGGTGCAACCTTCGAAACCCACAGTCACCAGCACAAACATGACGAAGATGGGCATGACGAAGATAAACATGGCGAAGATAAACATGACGAAGATGGGCATGACGAAGATGAGCACGCCACTGGAAACGTTGACCCCCACGGCTGGCTCGATCCCTATAACGGGAGAATCTGGCTGGACGTGATTGCGACCGCGTTATCGAAGATTGATCCAACAAATAGTGATATCTACTTTGCCAATGCCACTCAGGCTAAAGCCGATATCGACACCGTCATTTCTGAACTAGAAGAAACACTGGCAGAATTTCGTGGCACCAATTTCATTGTCTACCATGATGCCTATCAATATTTTGAGAAACGATTTGATGTCTTAGCAGCTGGATCGATTTCACTGGGAGACGTCTCAGATCCGAGTCCAGCACGCATCGCAGAAGTTCGAAAAATAGTTGAAGAATTAGGCATTACTTGTGTATTTTCTGAACCCCAGTTCAACTCGGAACTGGTCAGAACCGTCTCGGATAGGGTCTCAGTTAAGACTCGTGTGATTGACCCACTCGGAACCCAGTTCACTCTGGGTCCTGACTTCTATCTAAATGTTTTGCGCGGCATTGCCCAAAGCATGGCAAGCTGCTTGTGATTATTGGAACTCGGATTCGACATCGGACTCTGATAATGGGTGATCAATAAATAAGCCAGAGCAGAAACTCCCTATGACCCACGGGTCTAAAGTTTGTAGAA
Source organism: Candidatus Thioglobus sp. MED-G25 (assembly GCA_002456995.1). Lineage (GTDB taxonomy): Bacteria > Pseudomonadota > Gammaproteobacteria > Arenicellales > UBA868 > REDSEA-S09-B13. Next base: position 10,836 of record NTKC01000011.1, read on the forward strand.
TAAAGTTCACTTAAAACGCCATACAGGTCGCACATGGCATTAACCGCCGATCAGATTAGGTTTTACCAAGACAACGGTTACCTGCTGCTCGAACAGGCTATTCCCAGCAGGGTGCTTACGAGTCTGCGTGAAACGGTGGATCGTTTTATCGAGGCGTCGCGTGCAGTCGAGGCCAGTAATCGTATTTATGACCTCGATCAGTCGCACTCAGCAGATAATCCCCGTGTCAGACGACTCAAAGACCCCCACCTCCGGGATCCGCTATTCAAGCGGATCGCAGAATGCAGCACGATTATTGATCCCGTGTGCGAGCTGCTGGGGGGTACGGTTCGGTTCGATCACTCAAAACTGAACTTCAAGCACCCCGGGACGAATGCTGGGATCAACTGGCACCAGGACTGGGCGTTTTATCCCCATACCAACGATGATATCCTCGCCGTGGGTGTTCTCATCGAAGACTGTACACCCGAGTGCGGCCCACTAATGGTGATCCCAGGCAGCCACAAAGGCCCGGTGTTCGATCATCACCACAATGGTATTTTTGCCGGTGGTGTCCATACTGATGCCATCGGCGACCTGGCAGACAAGGCTGTAGCGTTAATAGCACCGGCCGGCTCACTGACGATTCACCATGTCCGCACCCTACACGCTTCGGGCAATAGCAGCACAAACACCCTACGGCCACTGCTGCTATTCAGCTATACAGCAGTCGACGCCTTCCCCATTTTCTCAAGCTATGATCTGCAGGAATACGATTCGCGAATATTGCGTGGGGCACCGGTGCATGAGGGTCGCATGGCGGCGTTACCGTTCCGGATCCACCTACCACAGGAACCCGGCACCGATTCGATCTACGACAATCAGGAATCCATGTAACGCTAGAGCTTGCAATCTATTTGCTTAAGCATCGGGTCTTCTGTTTATTCAACGTCACATGCTTCAATCTGAATCGCATCAGCGGTAGCGCCCAAACCACTGGGATTGGCGATAAACCGATTCCAGTTCTTGATACCTTGGGCATCGAAGTCCTTCTCCGGCGAAGGTTCGAGTTCGAATTTGCTGTGCGCCGTGTTGCCCCGCACCGCAGATGCTGAATCGACACCACCGTTGTTGCGCTGTACCACATTAGCACTGATGTACTGTATCGATAAACCTATACGCGGCCGGTCTGATGTATTGGGGTTTGAACCGTGGAGGGCTTTTGAGTGATGAATCGAAGCCTCTCCGGGGTCAAGTTCCACGTGCACGAGTTGCTCTCTTTCATGTGGTTTGATAGTTACTTCCTGACCTGAAAATAGGATATTTTCAGTGCCTGGAACAATCTCATGATCACGATTGCCTTGCAAGTGACTCCCCCTAAGCACACTCATACAGCCGTTGTCATAGTACGCGTCGGTCAGTGCCAGCCAGGCAGTGACCACTTGTTCTTCAGGCGAAAGACCCCAGTAAGTCCTGTCTTGGTGCCAGCCAACGTAACCACCGGATTTAGGGGGTTTTGCAAACAACGTTGCTGTCCAGCAGAGGATATCGGGCCCGATAACTGACTCCACCGCATCGAGGAGTGTCTCATTTCGAATGACATCTGCCATCGCGCAACTGACCAGATTGGGTTTAGATATTTGTGGACTAGCCACCCAATGACCCATTCGGGATTGCAACACGCCACAGTGGTCTGCCAGTATTCCAGCTTTTTCTGCGTCCAAAATCCTAAGAGGAAAGATGACACCTTCACGCTGATATTGCGCATACTGCGTAGGAGAGAGACTCGTCATATTTTCACCTTGTTTAAATCACTCGATAAAGTCAACCAAACGATTCCCGATTATTCTTGGTTTACGGTAAATTCAAAACCCAATCTGAGAGAATTAAATATAATGTGGCGAGATCTTTACGAATTCACAGAATCGAGAAGAGTTTCTATTCTGGTCTTGCAAGTATTTTTGAGTAACCACCATCAACATTCATCACCCGTAGATAAATCGGCCAATATTTTCCATGAAACTGCAACAGATTGAAACGTGGGCCACTGTACCACCGACCGGCATCGGCGGCGCATTCTGGGTCATCGTTAGACTCACCACCGATAACGGCATACAGGGAATCGGCGAATGTTACGGCATACCGGTATCCGGAGATATTGCCTGTCAAATGGTAGAAGATACATTCGAGCGCTATATCGCCGGGGAAAGCCCATTTAATGTGGAAACACTCTTTCGCCGCGTCTATTCGGCCGGGTTCACACAGCGGCCCGATATTTCAATGATGGGTGTGTTCAGCGGCATGGAAATCGCTGTGTGGGATATTCTGGGTAAGGCGCTAAACCAACCCATCTACAACCTCATCGGCGGACAATTCCACGATCGCCTTCGAACCTATACCTATCTGTATCCTAAAACCTCTGGGGATGAGGGTAACCTCCAAAACAAGGCCGATGATGTTTATCACGACGGTGATGCTGCAGCGGAACGTGCACTCGACTATCTCGAGATGGGCTTTACCGCGATCAAACAAGACCCCGCTGGGCCATACAGCTTTCAAGGTGGCAGAGAACTCTCGCTACACGAACTCGCCCGTTCGGAATACAGCGTAAAACGAATTCGGGAAGCGGTTGGTGACCGCGCTGACATCCTGTTCGGCACACATGGACAGATGACCACCTCATCGGCGATTCGATTGGCCAAGCGTTTAGAACCTTATGATCCATTATGGTTTGAAGAGCCTTGCCCTCCGGACCAAATCCAGGCTATCGGCAAAGTAGCAAGTGCCACCACTATCCCGGTTGCCACTGGCGAGCGGCTGACGACTAAACAGGAATTCCACGAATGTTTGAAAGCCGGTGTGTCCATCCTGCAACCGGATATTGGACGCAGTGGTGGCATCTGGGAGACCAAGAAGATTTTTGTCCTGAGCGAATTATTCAATGCTCAGGTCGCGCCACACATTTATTGTGGCCCGATTGCCCATGCCGCGGCTGCGCACGTGGCATTCAGCAGTCCCAGCTTCCTAATTCTTGAAACGATTCAAACTGAATTTCATGACAAACTGCTGACCCGATCACTGACCTGGGACAGGGGCTATATGCTGCCACCGACAGAACCGGGCCTGGGCATAGAACTCAATGTGGAAACGATCTTAAACCACCCCTATAGCGGTGGCGGTCGACTGCATCTGGAAATGTGCAATACCCCACTGGATTCAAACAATCAGAAAACAATCACAGAGCTCTAAACGCGATACGCACCAATCAACCCTAAGTGCTAACCAGGGTTACTAAACCTGACTACACACCATCCACGATTTATTCATTTTCACCATCAAGAAGCGATCCAATCATGGGAGATACGAGCACAGAGAGCTCCTCAGGTGTTCTTGCAATCTGGAACGACTGTAAGATCGGCGAAGAATTCTTGTATGAAAAGTGGTATCAGGGTGAGCACCTTCATGATCGTGTGAGTATTCCAGGCTTCAAGCTAGGCCGTCGTCATAAATCTGTCGACAGAGCCCCCAAATACTTCACCTACTATGAGACCACATCGGCTGAGGTGCTATTTTCAGAGGCCTACCTGTACCAGCTGGATAACCCATCCATACTGACTCGCGAAGTGATGCGCGGTGTTTTTATCAACGTATCCCGCACGGTTTGCAGGTGCATCCACCGCGTGGGTGAAATGCAAGGCAGTCACGTCATCACAGCCCGTTCAGGCACGCCAACAAATGAAGATAACCTCAAGGCTATCGCTGAACATCTGAATGGCATTTCCGGATGCCTGCGTTCCGACGTGTGGGTTCGCTTCTCACCCGACTCAGGCCCCGTAGACGACAAGCCCAGGCACGAGGAACAGATACGTGGTCGTGATTCCCGTATCGAATGGTGCATCGTTGCTCATGCACTGAATAGCTCTACAGCCGAGTCCATCAACGGAACGCTGCAACTTACCTGCCCAGATCTAGAACTTGGAATTTACCAGTTTATGTGTGAACTGCGGCACGAGGACTGAAGAATTTCAATCGAATTGCTACTCAAAGAATAATTCAGTTCCTGAAATAATCTCAACTTACTAACCGAAAACCCAATGCCACCAATATTGACATTTATTCCACCTGGTGAAGCCAGAGCTTTTTCGATTCCAAAGGGTGGTCTTATCCGAATCATAAATTCTGAAGGCAATCAGGTTGTGGATACCTGGGCATTTAACAGTTCATCCCCAAGTGAGTTTCTTTCAATGGCGCATAGTCGATCTGCGCTTTACCGTCTTTATTTCGAACCTGGTGATACACTGGTGAGCAACCGCTTTCGACCGATGCTGACGATTAACAAAGACACTTCACCCGGCTATCACGATACCCTTCACGCGGCTTGTTCAGCAGAGAGTAACCGGTACTACGGTGCAGAACATCAGTATCCGAATTGTCAGGACAATCTCAAAACAATTATGCACTCGCGAGAGGTGTCGCTCCAGACCACACCTTGCCCCTGGAATCTTTTTGAACGAGCCATCGTCCTTCCCGATGGGACATTAAAGGATGAACCGTCGCTAGCGATGACAGGAGACTACCTGGAGTTGAGTGCAGAAGTAGACCTTGTGCTGGTGTGTTCTGCATGTCCTTCACTAATTGGAAATATCAGTAGCGGCCAACCCCGAGGGGCAACGGTTGAGATAGCTGACTATCGGTAAAATGTTCTTGTCAAAACCCGTCAGAGGCTTGAACATACCTATTCCACACCCAGCGCACGTCGAACTTCCGCAAGTCTTTTTGGATCGGCACATCCAAGCGTGTCTTTGGAATATTCGTTGCCGATAATTCGACGTGTTACTTCTCGGCCAAACGCCAACTTAAGCGCCTCGTCTTTAGTTTTACTGCCGGCTTTAGGAATACGTGCAACGGTGTTGTGGCAATAAGTCGGCCTTTGTTCTGATCCGTTAAATTTTAATCCCTTCGGGGTTTTCCCACGCGCCACTGCCCGGATTCCCCGTCTGAGCAATTTCCGGTACAAAGTAACACCGCGATCAGTTGTACCCAAATGTTCGCGGCTGTGTAATGTAATCTGCCCCTGGGAAGACCAAGCATCCCAATCACCTGGTGCCCGTTGCCGGTCTTCATAACTTGGCTCACCCGTCTGACCAACATCCCCGGCCCCAACCACATGTTCATGCTTTTCGGCCCGGCGGTCGACATATCCAGAGCGATCAGGAAGGATCAATGTTTTGTCGATGTCACTCCAACCAATGCTAAAACAATTTGTATCATCAACCGGCACCACCCAACTCAAAGAGCTGCCCCGCCGATCAAACAACGTTTCTCCTTCCGCATCGTCAATACCAGCGACGCGTACTGCATTTGGCATCAGCATATCGTTAGTGCGTAGATAGAGATGGTCTTTCCAGCGCCGTACAGTGATGTACAGCGTACCGACTGGCGTTTCGATCCATTCCATCGTCGGAATCTCACCATAAACAGGCTCGAACTGAACACCGAATAGTCGCGTGTGCAGGAAGGTCAGGTGAATTGGATCTGTTTCGTTTTCGTTGACCTGGAGCCAGTTGCATGCGGAGTGATTCACACGCAGTCGACCGATTGCAGCTTCATGTTCAAATGCATCGAATACAGGAAACTCAGGTCTCTTATCCGGTGGACCCATATACGCAAAAACAACACCGCGCCAGCTCTGCACCGGATAAGCACCCTGACAGATCTTCTGTCGGATAGGGCTGTCAGGCGGCTCTCCAGGTGTGTCGAGAATGGTGCCGTCTACATCAAACTGCCAACCGTGGTAACAACAACGAATTCCCCTCTCGACAATCTTTCCAAACTCGAGTGACGTGCCTCGGTGCACACATCGTCGTTCCAGTAGTCCGATATCTCCCCGTCCATCTCGAAATATCACCAAATCTTCACCCAGGATTCGGATCGCCGTGGGCGTATCATTTAACTCTGACTCGACGAATACCGGCTGCCAGAACCGGCGTAGATACTCCCCGCAGGGTGTACCACGCCCTACTCGACAGAGTTCCTCGTCAAATGCATCGGTATGCGCTCTCTGATACGCGCTATACGGTGTCTTCAAAACTTTGACCCTGCGTGACATTATGGTTTCTCGTGCTTTTTATTTTTCAACAACGTTCCCCCCGCAGCATTGGATAAAATTGAAAATTCGTCTACTGACCACGTGACTGATCGGGTAGTGATCAGGATAGATACCGATTAGATTCAAGGCTGCCCCCCCAAATTTGATCAACGACGCTGGGTATGAAACTGAAGCAAGACCAGCATCGGCCAGCCAACGTATTTTTTTGAACGCGGAAAAACTGCTGCCAGTTGTGTATCCCCAGAGTACTCTGAAAAGTGTACCAGTTCGAGCGATGCCGAAACTGCACCCATCACCATATCAGAGAGTTGATGAGGCAGACTACCGGGACGGACCTTCTCACCTGAAATTGGGTCCGTGAACTGCGCCTGCGAATCCCGGAGGAACATGGCCGGGTGCATCGCGGAGACAACAGTCCGCCCTGAATTGCCCAACACCCGTGCAATCTCGGAAAAATAATAAGCGAGATCGACAATGTGTTCCAGCACCAGTCCACTGACTACCATATCAAACTGACCTGCCTCAAACGGCAGCCGTTGATGAAGATCGTGCACGATCAGATCAATCGAATAGCCCTTAGTTTTCTCATGTGCTTTTGCAAGCATAGCCTCCGAAAAATCGATTCCAGTCACTTCGGCACCAGCCTGCGCCAGCCACAGCGTATGACGCCCTGTGCCACATCCGATATCCAAAACCCGAAGTCCTTCGACGTTACCGCAGGCTTGTTGCATCAAAGGACCTTCCAGTGCCTGAAGCGGGTTCTGGTCATCATCGTAGACCATCGCCCAGCGGTCATAACCCTCCCTCACCTTAGCGAGTGGTTCCATCTCAAATCTCGAATGAATACAGCACTACTGCCGTCGCGACGACAAATGCGACCAATGTCAGCAGCAAGGCATACATCATGCTCTTTCGGCCGGTACTGCGTGCTTTCCGCAACTCGTTGAGCAATATGAGAATAACGACACCCACCACAACAAATAGAAACCCCGTCGATCCAAAAAATTCTTTCACGTGACTATCTCCTCATGCACAGTTCCATCAAGTGACTGCCGCAATCCATCTTCCACTCGTATGTGCTATGTCCAGCACAAACACCTTTCGAACGCAGACATCATATAATAAATAACCCATTTAGTGCGGAGGAGTGCACGTCTGCAATTCCATTACTGCTGAACCGAGTTCGTTTAACGACCAATGTCATTTAAAGGGAAAAGTGCAATTGTCTGTGGTGCCGGTGGGGGCATCGGTTTGAATATTGCAATTGACTTGCTCGATCGAGAGGTAAATGTCTCGATGGTGGATCTCAAACCGCAGCCGGATTCATTGAACGAGGGCATTGGCCGGGCACAGTATTTTCAAGGCGATGTCACGGATGAGACATTCGTGAAGGAATTCACCCACCAGACTGTATCCAAGTTCGGACACCTGGACTATCTGGTCAATGCAACCGGTGTTCTATGGTTTGGAAAGGACAAGTCTGTTGTCGATATTGACATCGACACCTGGGACCGGGTGATGGATATCAACCTGAAGTCATTCGCCCTGACCAGCCGTTACGCAATCCCAGCCATACGAAAATCGGGTGGTGGTGCCCTGGTTCATATCGCTTCGATTGATGCACTGCGTGGCGATGAAAAACCTCAGGATGCCTATGGGGCCTCGAAGGCTGGAGTGATTCGCCTGTCTAAATCACTTGCAATCCAGTTCGCAAAAGATGGAATACGGTCAAACAGTATTCTGCCCGGTCCGATTTTCTCGCCCATGCAGTCCCGGTGGGAGAAGGATCCCGCAGCGATCAGTGCCCTCGAACAACATATACCTTTAGGACGCGTCGGTCAGACCCAAGATATCGCTAACGCTTGTCTTTTTCTTTTGTCTGACGAAGCATCTTTTATCACTGGTACGGAACTCGCAGTTGACGGTGGCTGCTTGGCCAAACCATAGTTCCGCCATCGAAACCAACCATTAGCTGCTCATGACAACGACACACCAACGCATCAGTCGAATAGAACAGGTGGCACAACACTACACTGACGCTGCTGCATTCAGCAGTATCGAATGGCTGATCTATCAGCGAGGCTCAATACTCGATGCTGGTAACGTTGGATATGCCTGCCGTGAAGAAAAAACGCCTGTACCGGATACGCCCATCTATCGAATTTATTCGATGACCAAACCAATCGTATCGGCCATGGGTCTAATACTGATGGAGCAAGGTCGACTGCATCTTTTTGATCCCGTCGCGAAATTCATACCTGGATTCAAACGACCGGATATTTTAAATACACATGGAATCCGTGCCCCTGCTCACGGTCCCATTACCGTAGAACATCTGTTTACCCATCGTTCAGGTCTTTCCTACGGGTTTATGCCCGGTTGCCCGGTTGGTGAACTTTACCGGAAACACAATCTGGCAGAGGACGGTAGTCGGTCACTGGCCGAGTATGTCGATATTCTATCCACACTGCCCATTGCCTTTGAGCCTGGCAGTCGGTGGCACTACAGCTGTTCGACCGATGTACTCGCCCGAATAATTGAAATCGTTATGAATGAATCACTCGACCAGGTGCTACAGCGCTATCTATTTGAGCCCTTGGGCATGCACGAGACTGGTTTTTTTGTTGCAAATAACAACCTGAGCCGGCTGATGCCAATGCATGGACAATCCCTCGATGAGATCTTGGGTGATCCTTTTTCGAATCCACCGCTTAAAAGAAGAGATTGTGAAGCAGCTTACCCTTCAAACCCGGCTACCGCAACAGCGCGCGGGGGCCATGGTTTGTTCTCTACCGCCAAGGACTATCTCGAGTTCGCCTTGATGACTCACTACGGGAAATCCCGATCTGGGCGAACCCTCATCTCGCGCAAGATGCTCGAGTTTGCCTGGCACAACCGTTTGCCATCAAATTTGATACCCATTGCCGTCGGACCCTTCCCAAGTCCTGGATACGGATGGAACCTTCTCGGTCGGGTCATGGTCAATCCGGGCGATGCCATACACCTAACTGGCCATGGGGAAGGTGGTTGGGCAGGTGCCGCAGGCACTTACTACTGGGTCGATCGGAGTGAGGATTTTGTAGGTATTGTCATGACACAAAACCTTGGAATCGTATCACCGATGCGTAACGATATGCAGTCTGCCGCCTACCAGGCCATTGAATAAAATTAATCATCGAAAAAGCTGATCACTGACAACCTAATAGTTCGAACTCTGCGGCTTTAGTATATTCAGTATGCTGTAAGCAACGATAGCTGAGAATATGATTGCGCCTCCCAAAAGCGTTGCAGCTGTAGGAGTCTCGCCGAATCCTAACCAGACCCACAGAGGTGCCAGCACCGGTTCAACGAGAGCCAGCAAACCAACCTGAGCCGCAGGCACAAATCGTGTCCCTAGGACCATCAGAGTAAAGCCCACACCCACCTGGAATACTCCGAGATAAACGGATATCCAAAGATCTCTAGGCGTCAGTACGTAATCAGCAACAAATAAAGCAGACAAGCTAGCAGCGACAATGCCTCCCAGACACACAGCACTTAGCATGCTCTCGCGTTTGGAACGCCGAACCGCGACGATCATCGCAGCATAAGCTATCGGTATATACATAGCGATCAGGTTTCCCAGGATATGGCCACTGGCCATACCGCTGCCGACCATAATTACGAGCCCGATCATAGATACTACGATGGCAAACCAGGTCCGTGCTGTCACCCGCTCACGTAACACGATCCAGCCAAGGATTCCGGCGATAAATGGCGTAGAACTAAGAATAAACAGAGCATTGGCAACAGTGATGTAGAGCAGTGCAAACACATAAGCCACCATTCCAGTACCAAAAAATATTATCATCACAACGTCATTCCAACCCAGTCCGCGAAACTCATCCAGAACGGCTCTACGCTTCTGGTAAGTCAAGAACAGGAACACAGTGATGCTTAGGGCAATGGATCTATAAAAAAGTATCTGCCAGCCGTTGGCTTGCTCAATTGAACGAAGGGCGATGCCAGAAGTGCTAAGGAAAAGCGCTGATCCAACCAGCAGCAGAATACCCAAGTGATAGTGTTTTCGATCCGTAGTCAAAATGTCCATCCAGGTCGTATTGGTATTCTCTAGTTCGACGCCGATTCCATTCGACGAGTTGCGGGCTCTTTAGACAGCCATAAGCCCCCGAGCACAAGAAGCAAGGCGACACTGTGATAGAGCTGAAATGATTCATTCAGCAACAACACAGCCAGGCATGCCGCGAATACCGGTGTCAGGTTCACGAACATTCCAGTCCTGCCTGGACCCACAAGATCAACACTGCGCAGGTAAAACAGCTGGGCAAGAAATGACGGCAAAAACACTACATAAGCGATGACATACCAGCCCGTCTCAGTCGGCATCAATACATCTCCCGATAAGATCTCGAATATTGCGAACGGCAATGAAAAAAGTGCCGCCGGTAGGCACAGAACGGAAAATACCACCAGCCCGGTAACCGCTGGTCGACTCTTAAGACCCACAGTATAACCAGCATAAAGTACACACGCTGCGGCCATCATAAGATCCCCTCTATTGAACTGGATATCCTTAACCGTGCTGGGCACACCGCCTGTAGCCACCATGATCACACCGACCAAACCTACCAACACCCCAACGAGTTGAACAATGGTAATACGGCTCTGGTAAATCAAGTAGGCAGCCAACAGTACAATCAGTGGGATCGATCCCTGCAAAATGCCAATATTTACGGCGGTCGTGTAATGCGCTGCTTTATAGAAAACCAAGTTAAAGCCGGCGAGTCCCAGCCCACCCATCAAAGTGAGGTAGAGCCAGCGGCCCTTCAAATCCGGCCAGGCCACTTTTATGTCCTTCCAGTAAAGCGTCCACAACAAAATCAGCAAAATGAACCAGCGCAAGAAGCTCAGTAAAAACGGTGACACATCATCAAGTGCAATTTGTCCGGCAATCGCATTCCCGGCCCAGAACAAAGCTGTCAGTATTACCAGTACAACATGCCTATCCCATAGGGATTGCAATAAATTCATGGTCTTACTCAAGATTTGCTGAGCCCGCTGGTAACACTGAGAATACCAAATATCAAGTTTGGTGCTCTAAGGTATCCCGCATATCTTCAAGCTCAGACCATCTCATGATCGCTTCTTCTATCTCAGCCTCCAGCGCTTGCAGTGTATCGAGCACGGGTTGAGTCTGCGCATAAGGCTGTGAATAAAAGTCGTTGCCACTGGTTTGGGCCTGAAGTTCCTCTACCTGCTGTTCCAGGTGCTCAATCCGCCCAGGCAGTTCATCAAGTTCGAGTTGGAGTTTATAGGTCAACTTGCGCGCCACAGGCCGCGTTCTGGCAGACTCCGACACTGCGAACCGAGACTCCCCCTTCGGATCATCCGTAGAGGCCAGTTCCCGATTCCGACGAATCCAATCACTGTAGCCGCCGGCATATTTTTTAATCTGCCTATCCTTCTCAAACACCAGTACGCTTTCGACCACTTTATCTAAAAATTCGCGATCGTGACTGACAACAATCAACGTACCGCTGAATTCAGTCAGCTTCTTTTCAAGCACCTCTAGGGTCTCTACATCGAGGTCGTTTGTGGGTTCATCAAGCACCAAAAGATTAGAGGGTCTGGTAAATAATCGAGCCAGCAGCACTCGATTACGCTCACCACCTGACAATGCCCGTACGGGCGTAAGGGCTCTTTTCGCGGTAAACAAAAATCCTCGCAGGTACCCGACGACATGGCGGGCTCGACCATTGATTAGCACATAGTCCTTGCCATCACCGACGACCTGCGACACGGTCTTATTCAGATCGAGCCCGACCTCTCGCCGGTGCTGACCAAAATATCCGATCTCCAGATTAGCGCCCCACTTGATGGTGCCGCTGTCTGGTGACAGTTCACCCATAAACAGGTTCAACAAAGTGCTTTTGCCTACGCCGTTGTTCCCGACAAGGCCAATGCGGTCACCGCGCATCAGCCTGAATGTGAAATTTTCGATCAACCGTTGATCGTCATGGCGGAATGAAATCTTATGTGCTTCCATAACTTTGCGACCTGAAAGTTCCGCCTCCTCGATATGGATACGGGGGTCGTGCTCGCGGGTGACACGCTGCGCACGCTGTTCGCGCATGGTGTACAGCGACCTGACACGGCCTTCGTTACGGGTTCGTCGGGCTTTGATCCCTTCTCGAATCCAGGCTTCCTCCTGTGCGAGTTTACGATCAAATTCGTGGTTCGTACGATCCTCAGTTGCTATAACCTGCTGCTTAGCCTGTACAAAACGCCGGTAGTCACCGGGATAGCTGACCAGCTTTCCCCGGTCTATTTCGACAATCCGGCTGGCGAGCTTTTGAAGCAACGCCCTGTCGTGTGTAATAAACAGTACCGCCCCAGGAAATGACAACACACGTCGTTCCAACCAGTCTATGGTTGCAAAATCGAGATGGTTTGTTGGTTCATCCAGGAGCAGAAGATCAGGACTAGTCACCAGCGCACGAGCCAAGGCGACACGACGACTCCAACCACCCGAAAGCTCCCGCATTGGCTTGTCAGCTGGCAATTTCATTTCCGAGCACACTGCTGCAACCCGCTGACCCGAGTTCCATCCACCATGTGTTTCTATATGGTCATGCAGTGCTTCGAGTTCTTTAAGTCCTTGGGCATCAAGCGTCACTTGCGACTTTTCACGATAGTCGCGACACAACTGTTCTAGCTCTGATAGACCCTGAGCAACAAACTCAGATACGGTGGCAGTCATATCGATGATTAAGCCCTGTTCCAACTGGCTGATACACAGTTCGGCCTGTCGTACGACTTTACCGCGATCAGGTTCAAGCTGACCTGTCACCAGTTTCAGCATAGATGTTTTACCTGCACCGTTGCGCCCGACCAGACACACGCGCTCACCCGCATCTATGGAGAAGTCCGTCTCACGCAATAATTTATGCGCACCAAAATCAAGACTGACTGCATCCATTCGTACGAGAGACATAACTAATATCCGACCCGGTAAACTTGCGACGAACAACACCCGTTGTGTGGGCAACTGTGGACTGGCGATCTTAACCGACTCAGCATCCTTCGGGGAGCGCAATGGTATTCGGGATAGTCAGTACACCTTCGACTGGCTTTAAGTCTTACGTACGTCGGCGGGATACAACAAAGGACTCGTCATTAAACCAAAGACCGTTGTGCTCCTGAAGCGCTTTTGCGGTTACCTCCAAATATTTGCCCGTTGAGACCACAGACTCCAGGCGCTCATCATCTATCTGCGCCGCATAAATTGCTGCATTCCAAGCTGCAAACAGGGTCGAAGTGCCAATACTGCTTGATATCTCATCCGGTAGGGTATGCATCCGGTAACTGAATACCGATCGTGCATCGGAGCCTGCATTAAAATTAAACAAACGGGCATCCCGTGCTAATTCTTCTTTCAGAGCTGCAATGAGTTCATGCCGATTCTGGCCGTTTATCTGTTCCTCGGGCCAGATCTGGTTAATCAATTCCGAACCCGGATCATGGCCATAAGACTGAACCGCCAGCAGACGGCCACCCGAGCGCAGGCTACGGACCAATGGTGCGAGTATCTTGCCAATCTTAAAATCAAGGCTCATTCGGTTACGCCAGGGCTGTGAGGCCAACAGGAGGTCATAATCACCCCGCACCTGACCTCGCTGCGGAATAACACTGTCCAGTAGAAACCGGTTGTCAGCCCGGTAGAGCACCAGAACTGACGGTCGCACGTAAGTCGGGTTTCCCGTTTTTTCACTGGCTTTTGTTTGCCAACCGTCCACTAAAAGGCTGTCGAGCGCTCTCAGTTGCTCGCCATATTCGTAAGCCGAACTGCCCTCCAGTTCTATCTCCTGCCAATTCAAGGCCGCGGCCTTTGCCACATCTCTTGGCATCAGCCACGGCGCTTCGGAGTAATACAGATTAGTCAGAATCACGACGCTGGCGGGATGTTCTACAAATCTGTCCGGAAGTTTTTCAAGGCACAGCCGAACATCTTCCAAGCTGATTTCCTTGCCCACTACAAAGAACGGCATGGTCGGGAACCGGCGATGCATTGCTCGCATCAAATGACTCATTAGAGTGCCATCACCCGAACCGGCATCAAAAAGTCGAAAAGCAGGTGGTGTGGGTTGAACATGTGCCAGTTCCGCAACAGCGCGCTCAGCAATTTTCCATTTCTCATTGCAGGTGTTAATAAATGCGAGGTATTTCTGTCGGTTATCGTAAAAACGAAACGGACGGTGCTTCCTTGACACCCCGCGCGACTCTGGTTGGACCGTCGGTCGGGTAAAAGTAGATACATTTTGCCCATTGACAGATTTACCGAGGACTGAAACCACGCCGTCGGGCGTATGCTGGTTGATGTACGACTGGATTTTCTGGGCCGTTGCCAGGGTGACATCCTTGCCACCGCGTAAGCGACCGCAGAGTTTGCCGTCGTTCACCGCTAAAAATCCGAAGGTCGATTCCGCAATATTTGCGGTCTGGCAATAATCCTCAATCTGCTCCAGTAACGCACTTTTCTCAGATACCATCGGTTTGTTCAGCCTCGTGTTATTCAGCCAAGGCGCGCGAGGTTAACTGATTTTGGGCAAAATTGTCACTAAATCTGCCCAAAATCTTTTTATGACCATGTTTTGGGCTTTGTCCCAATTGTATACACCGCATATTAGCGACATAAATAAGATTTTTATCTCATAAAACAATTAGTCACACCCTGATATTCCGAAATACAATCATTCTCCTGGGTTTTGTCCCAATTCGTGTGAGCACCGTCAGACTGGACCACACACTACCTATTCCAACCCCAGACGCCCGGTTGCCTTTAGCCCAGCCCGCCGCCAGGTTCGACACCGCGGGTGGCAGGTGCTAACACGAAGTGTTTGACCTCCAATCCCTACACTTCTCTTTAATTGCTCGATTGCGTTTCGAATGCCTATAACTTTGCCTGCAATTTATGAGGGTCACCCGCAAAAGCACCTGTCCAAACAACGCAATCAGGAACCGGCTATTTCGTGGCCAAGTCCTAAATAGGTGCGGCAAAAGTTTTTTCGATATACCCTCTTCCGATCTGGATACGTGAAGCGTACACTTCGCGACCCCACCGACCCTTGCTGGACCGAACGCGTGCGCTACGCCCTCACTTTATTGCGAAGCCTATCTTCGCTAATGCTGTCCGTTGCCTTCCTGATGTTCGGTAACAGCATCTTTACGACGCTGCTGGCGTTGCGGGCAAAAATAGAAGGTTACCCAAACGAACTGGTTGGCTTGATGATGTCAGCCTACTTCCTTGGATTTGCAATCGGCACTTTCCGTTCGGGATTACTGATTAACCGGGTCGGCCACATCCGGGCTTTTTCCGCCATGGCTGCTATCGCGTCGATCTGCACACTGCTGGTGTTACTTATTCCAAATCCGTGGGTTTGGGTAATCTTACGAGTTGCCATGGGCATAGCCATCGCCGGACTCTTCGTGGTGGTCGAAAGCTGGCTGAATAACCGGTCAACAAACCAGGGCCGCGGTGCCGTCATGGCGATCTATATCACGATCGGTTATGCAGCATCATCATTAGGGCAACAAACGCTGCAACTGGGTGATCCCGGCGGGTCGGAGCTTTTTCTGCTGGTCGGCATGCTGCTAGCCCTGTCACTGATTCCTGTCGCTCTGACCAGTGCCACGCATCCTGACCCCGTCGAGAAGCCCAATATCGACCTCCGAAAACTGTTTGGAGTTTCTCCAACAGCCGTCATTGGCTGCCTTGTCGCAGGGATGATTGGCAGTTCCTGGTGGGGTCTGGGCCCGATCTATGCCCAGGAAATCGGATTGAGCGTCAATCATATCGCCAGTGTGATGACAGCGGCACTGGTAGGTGGATTGCTGCTGCAACTACCCGTAGGCCGATTGTCAGATCGGTTCGACCGTCGTACCGTTCTTTTCTGGATAACGATATTAGTTCTCATCCCGGCGGCGGTACTGCTGCTGGGTTCGATTTTGAATTTCTGGCTAATTATAATTGCTGTCGGCATCTTCTTTGGCCTGTCGTCAACCATCTACCCGCTCTGCGTGGCCTATGCAAACGACCACCTTGACTCTGCCGATGTTGTTTCTGCTAGTGGGGGATTTGTGCTTTTCTATGCCATGGGTGCGGTCAGCGGGCCATTGATCAGTTCATTAGCCATGAGAGTGAGCGGCGCCCGAGGTTTGTTTGTTTTCATTATTACAGCAAGCGTTGCTCTGGGAATATTTATCATCTGGCGCATTCAGATCCGTCAGTGGGTGCCCATTGCTGGAAAAGAACCTTACGTTCTACAGCCAGAAGCACAGGCCCCGGGTGTTGTTAGTGAACTCGATCCGCGGGCAGAGGTAGGCGACTACTATGACGAAGGGCCGGACATAATCCCATTTTCGAATTCCGCTGAAAGCACCGAATCAACCGATCACGCGAAAGACGAACGACAGGAGATTACTATTAAGGCACCTGATCTCCTGTCGCAGACTGATGAGACAGTGATATCCGGAGATGATGCTCGTGAGAAGCCACAAGACAGTTGAGCGCTTTCTGGTCGGCAGAATTTAGCTGTCTGGGCTGCCTGTGTCAGCGGGCGTCATGCGAACGGCGAGAATTTCGTACCGGCGGGCACCATCAGGTGCCGTGAATTCGATCTCATCGCCGGCAGATTTGCCGATGATTGCCTTTGCGATGGGTGAATTGTGAGAAATCAGTCCCTGATCAATGTCAGCCTCCAACTCACCCACGATTTGGTAGCTCACTTCCCGGTCCCCAGCTTCTTCCCACAAATCTACCAATGCCCCGAACACAACCTTTCCCTGAAAATTCAGCTTGCTGGGGTCAACCACCTCAGCACTGGCAAGTTTAGACTCGAGTTCCGCAATCCTGCCTTCGATAAATCCTTGTTGCTCCTTCGCCGCATGGTACTCGGCATTCTCCGATAAATCACCATGGGCCCGGGCCTCGGCGATAGCCAAGATAACATTGGGACGATCTACACGCTTGAGTTGCTGCAATTCGTTCTGCAGTCGTATCTCGCCGTCAGTCGTTAAAAGTATCCGTGTCATATACACATGCCTCGTGGAGAGACTGTAGCCTGTTTACTAACATTTGACTACCGCTTCTATGAGCTTCGCATGCCGCGCGTGCCGAGGCCAACGTCGTGTAATAGGGAATCTTGTATATCAGTGCGAGCCGGCGAATGGTTTGGGAATCCCGACGGCTGTATCGACTGGCTGTCGTGTTAATGATTAAGTCGAATTCATCGTCTCGAATACTGTCTGCAACATTAGGGTGGGCTTCGCTCACCTTCCTGATCACGCTGGCCGTAATACCTGCAACCTCCAAGGATTCCGCCGTCCCTTCTGTCGCCACCAGTCTGAATCCATTGATGGACAGATACCGAGCAACATCGATCACAGCCAACTGATCAACAGTTTTTACACTGATTAACACAGTACCTGTTGCCGGAATAAACATACCAGACGCCCGTTGAGCTTTATCAAAAGCGTCGCCCAACGTGGCGCCGACACCCATCACCTCCCCGGTACTTTTCATTTCCGGACCTAACAGAGGATCTACCCCCGGAAACTTGACGAATGGAAACACCGCTTCCTTGAGTGAAAAGTACGGTGGTGTGACTGTAGACACTACACCTTGCTCGGCAAGCGACTCGCCGATCATGCACCGAGCCGCTATCTTGGCCAATGGTCTGGATGTCGCCTTGGACACAAAAGGTACCGTACGTGACGCTCGAGGATTGACCTCCAGAACATAGATATCGCCATTTTTCACTGCAAACTGGGCATTCATCAGGCCCACAACCCCCAGCGCCAGTGCCAATTCGCGAGACTGCCTGCGAATCTCGGTCTGAGTGTCACTGGAAAGACTGAATGGCGGCAGTGCACACGCAGAGTCTCCAGAATGGACTCCGGCCTCCTCTATATGCTCCATCACGCCTCCAATCATGACTTCTCTCCCATCACAGACGACATCGACATCTACCTCGATAGCATCACTGAGAAATCGATCTAACAGAACCGGAGATTCATTCGACACCTTGATCGCATGGCTGAAGTAGCGTTTAAGTTCATCACGACTGTAGACAATTTCCATCGCCCGTCCACCCAAAACATAAGAGGGGCGCACAATAATCGGATAACTGAGGTCGTCTGCTTTTTCCAGTCCTGTTTTTTCATCCGAAGCTGTACGATTGGGAGGCTGTGTAAGGTTGAGATCATCTAACAATGTCTGAAAGTATGCACGGTCTTCAGCCTGGTGGATCGATTCAGGCGAAGTGCCGATGATAGGCACACCCGCAGCCTTAAGATCCTTCGCCAGATTGAGCGGTGTCTGGCCACCATACTGCACAATCACACCAGTCGGGTTTTCGACGTGGACTATCTCCAATACATCTTCCAGAGCAAGCGGCTCAAAATAAAGTCGATCGGATGTGTCGTAGTCGGTAGATACCGTTTCCGGATTACAGTTGACCATGATCGTTTGGTAACCGCTCGCGCTAAGTGCCATTGCCGCATGCACACAACAGTAATCAAACTCAATACCTTGACCGATTCGGTTAGGTCCTCCACCCAGGATCATGATCTTATCGGTATCAATAGGTTCGGCCTCACATTCAACTTCATAAGTGGAGTACATGTAAGCCGTCGGTGTAGCGAACTCACCGCCACACGAATCCACCCGCTTGTAGACCGGATGGACGTTCAAATCATGGCGCAACTGCCTTATCCGACCTTCTGTCATACCCAGCAATGCTGCCAAACGAATGTCGGAAAATCCTTTGGACTTCCACAGCCGCAACTGTTTCGAATCAATCTTCCCGACAGGTGCGAGCTCGATAAGTTTTTCAGTTTCAATCAAGTCCTTGATCTCGGCTAGAAACCAAGGATCAATCCGACTGAGGTCGTAAACCTGATCGATGGTCATGCCCGATCGGAACGCATCGCCTATGCGCCAGATTCGATGAGGATCCGGAACAGAGAGCGTCTGTTCAAAACATGCCGTCTCGGCACTGTCACTCGAGTCGGGCAGTGCCACGGGATAGAGTCCTGGTCGGCCGATTTCAAGGCCGCGCAGTGCTTTCTGAAAAGATTCCTGAAACGTCCGACCGATGGCCATCACCTCGCCAACCGATTTCATTTGAACAGTCAGAGAAGTATCAGCCTGGGGAAACTTTTCAAAATCAAATCGTGGAATCTTGGTGACGACATAGTCGATGGTGGGTTCAAACGATGCCGGTGTTGCACCACCGGTAATGTCATTGGCTAATTCGTCCAGGGTGTAGCCAACTGCGAGTTTTGCCGCGATCTTAGCAATCGGAAATCCCGTAGCCTTTGAAGCCAGAGCTGATGACCTGGAGACCCTGGGATTCATTTCCACAACCACCATACGCCCATCCTCAGGATTTACAGCGAATTGGACGTTCGAACCCCCGGTATCGACGCCAATTTCCCGCAACACCGAGATACTGGCATTCCTCATCAGTTGATATTCTTTATCGGTCAGCGTCTGTGCTGGGGCAACGGTGATCGAATCGCCGGTATGCACACCCATCGCATCAATATTTTCAATCGAACAGACCACGATACAGTTATCGCGACGATCACGAACAACTTCCATCTCGTATTCCTTCCATCCAATGATCGACTTTTCGATCAAAAGCTCATTCGTGGGTGAAGCATCCAAGCCTCTCTCACAAATAACTCGGAATTCGTTTTCATCGTAGGCTATGCCACCCCCGCTGCCACCGAGGGTAAAGCACGGTCTGATGATCGCCGGGAACCCGGTCTGCTCCAGAGCCGAAAGTGCTTCAACCATCGAGTGCGCAAGTTGTCCGGGAACAGTGTCGAGGCCAATTGTTGCCATCGCATCGCGGAAAGCCTGCCGGTCTTCAGCCTTGTCGATTGCCTGACGGTTGGCCCCGATCATCTCGACACTGTACCGGTCCAAAATACCCTCTCGAGCCAAGTCTAACGAACAGTTCAGCCCGGTTTGTCCACCCATTGTCGGCAACAGGGCATCGGGGCGTTCCTTCTGAATTACCGCCGCGATCGACTGCCAATCAATTGGCTCGATATAGGTCGCGTCGGCAAATTCGGGGTCTGTCATGATCGTGGCCGGGTTTGAATTAACCAGTACAATCCTGTACCCCTCTTCCCGCAATGCTTTACAAGCTTGGACGCCTGAGTAGTCGAACTCACAGCCTTGACCTATCACAATCGGACCCGCACCGATAATCAGGATAGATTCGAGATCGTTTCTTCTAGGCACAGGCCAGTTCCGACTGGGAAGCCATCATAGCGACAAAGCGATCAAACAGGACACAGATGTCCTGCGGGCCTGGACTTGCTTCAGGATGCCCCTGAAATGAGAAAGCCCTGTGGTTGATCAGTTCGATCCCTTGAATTGACTGATCAAACAGTGAACGATGAGTCACCCGGATTGTTTGGGGAAGCATGCTCGGGTCTACCGCAAAACCATGATTCTGGCTGGTAATGAAGACCCGCTCGCTGTCCAGGTCGATCACCGGGTGATTGGCACCATGATGGCCAAACTTCATCTTCAACGTACGGGCACCAGCCGCCAAGGCCAATAACTGGTGACCCAGGCAGATACCAAACACGGGTGTCCCCGAACGCAGTATCTCTCTGATAGCCTCGATCGCATAGACACAAGGTTCCGGGTCACCAGGGCCATTGGACAGAAATACACCGTCTGGCTCAGAACTGAGTACATCTTCTGCCGCGGTATCAGCTGGGACCACAGTCACTTCACAACCCCTATCGACTAAAAGTCTCAGAATATTGTGTTTAACCCCGAAATCATAAGCTGTCACACGGTATGGTTCGTGTGGAGGCGCCCGATTGCCGTTAACGGACTGCCAGGCCCCCTGATGCCAGTGATAAGCTGAATCTGTGCTGACCTCGCGGGCAAGGTCCATCCCCTTAAGACCCGGAAATTCCCTCGCCCGGGTAAGAGCTTTTGCCTGATCGATCTCACCAGCCTGCAGGCAGGCATTCTGGCTACCTTTCATGCGCAACAAACGAGTCAGTTTCCGGGTATCGATCCCACAGATTCCGACCACACCGTGTTTTATAAGGTATTCAGAGAGCGACCCTTCTGATCTATAGTTGCTTATGGCCTGTGGCAACGACCGAATGACCAGCCCGGACAGCCACAGGTGAGCCGATTCATTATCCTCCTGATTTACACCGGTGTTACCCACATGGGGATAAGTCAGTGTGACAATCTGTCGAGCGTAAGAGGGGTCAGAGAGAATTTCCTGATAACCGGTCATGGAGGTGTTGAAAACAACCTCTCCTGACGTCTCGCCCACAGCTCCAATTGAAATGCCCTCGAAGACCGTTCCGTCCTCGAGAACCAATAGCGCTGTATCAGCCAGCACTACCTCCTGATTGAAGGCACAAAAAAAAGAGGAAGCACCGGCTTCCTCTTTTTCTCAACTTAAGGTAATACCTCATGTTGGGATCAGTATTATAGTGAAAGCGCTCACACGGTACAACCCGTCTTCTAATCCAGGCCCAGCACGTTCTCCATATTATATAGACCCGGCTTCTGCTGTGACAGCCAGACTGCAGCCCGCAACGCGCCATGGGCGAACACCATACGACTGGTTGCTTTATGCGAAATTTCTATACGCTCTCCGCTGCCGACAAACATCACGTTGTGCTCCCCGACGATATCTCCGGCGCGAATCGTTGCAAATCCGATGTCCTTGTCACCCCGCACACCAGTCTGTCCATGACGAGAAAACACCCCGGTGTCCGCCAATGTTCGATTAAGCGCTGCGGCGATAACTTCTCCCATCCGTAAAGCTGTACCCGACGGCGCATCGACTTTATTACGATGATGCGCCTCAACTACTTCTATATCCACGGTGTCACCGAGTACTTCAGCCGCTACTTCTAACAATTTTAAACACAGATTAACGCCAACACTCATATTTGGTGCCAGAACTATCGCGATATCCTGAGCTGCCTGTTCAATCTTTTCTTGATCTTGCTTACTGAAACCAGTAGTTCCAATCACAATCTGTCGGTGGTTCACTCGACAATATTCGATGTGTTCGACCGTAGCAGCAGGCGATGTGAATTCCACCAAGGTATCGAAGTCTGTGCTGCCGATATGGTCCGTTATGCTGACGCCATTGTTGCCAATTCCGGCCAGTTCCCCGGAATCTCGATCGATGTTGCTGCTACCGGGCTGTTCAAACCCATGCACAACCTGTGTTCGCGGGTTTTCGTATGCTGCTTCGATCAGGGTCCGCCCCATTCTTCCGGCAGCACCTGCTATAGCCAACTGGATCATGTCGTTGCTCCTCGTGCTGAACCTGAGAGACTAGCCGATGATAGCCCCATTAAATAAGATCACGCACACCGTCGCGTTCTTCAAGCAGTTCTTGTTCAGTTTCCGACATCCTTTCCTGACTGAACTCATCAATTTCCAATGCCTGGACTATTTCGTAGTGCCCGTCTGAACAGGTTACGGGATAGGAGTAAATCAGTTCGTCATTAATTCCATAGCTTCCGTCAGATGGAATGGCCATGCTTACCCAGTCATTCTCCGGTGTGCCATGAACCCAAGTCCGCACATGATCAACAGCAGCAGCGGCAGCTGATGCTGCACTGGATGCACCCCTCGCCTTGATGATCGCAGCGCCACGCTGTTGAACTGTCGGGATAAAGTGATCTACTACCCAGGTATGATCAACCAACTCAGTCGCCGGTGATCCTAAGATCAAAGCGTGTCGAATATCAGGGTATTGGGTTGCGGAGTGATTACCCCAGATCGACATACGGGTAATTGTGGTTGACGGCTTACCTGTCTGCGTGGCGAGCTGACTGATGGCTCGGTTGTGGTCCAGCCGCGTCATCGCGGTAAACTGACGCCGGTCGAGGCTGGGTGCATTGGAAGCTGCTATGAGTGCATTCGTATTGGCGGGATTACCGACAACCAGTACGCGAATATCCCGTCTTGCAACCGCATCGATTGCAGCCCCCTGAACAGAAAAGATACGCGCATTTGCTGTCAAAAGATCCTTTCTTTCCATACCGGGACCGCGCGGTCTGGCGCCGACGAGCATTGCAAAATCTGCATCACCGAACGCGACCTCCGGTTCATCACTGGCAACAATGTCATGCACCAACGGAAACGCACCGTCTTCTATTTCCATGACTGTTCCCTGCAAAGCCTCCATGGCTGGTGGTATTTCCAGCAGTTGCAGTATGACCGGCTGATCTTGCCCGAGCATGTCACCCGAAGCGATCCTGAACAATAGGGCATAACTGATCTGACCGGCTGCACCGGTTACTGCAACTCGAACGGGTGGTTTCATACAGAGGCTCCGAGAACGTGGTGGTGTATCAAAAACAGAATTCAGACTGGAATTGACCGGCTGTGGGTACAACCCGAATTCTAACGCCTAGTTCACGCGTTCCCAACCCAACAAGTGGCCATCCACGTAGGGCCCACCTGTTAAATCACCTAGACTCCGAACCGATACCAATATCCCTATCAGTCAGTGGGACAGCAGAATGGGCACGGTAGAGGTGTTGATCAACTCACTTGTTGGCCCCCCAAAAATCAGTTGTCTCAGGCGCGAATGCGTAAATGCACCCTTGATTATTAAGTCGGCTGAAAATTTGTCGGCCGCCTCAATCAATGCCTGGCCAACGCTGCATCCACTGTGGTCAATGGTCCGAGCTGTCGATGAAATTCCACTGGCATTTAGATGCCGACAAACGTCTTCACCAGCAGGACCCGACACCGAAGCGCCCTCGACTGTAACCACGAGTACCTCATCGATGTCTGTGAGAATAGACATCGCACCCGTCAGTGTCCTGGCGGTTTCGGTACTGCCATTCCAGGCCAGCAATATCTTTCGGCCAATAGTTGCAGGAATCTCGTCGCTTACAATCAAAAGTGGCCGACCGCTGTCAAACATCACGGCTTCGGCAGTCGTCTTCCAATCGACAGCCGAGTCTCCGATGGACCGACCCAGAATCACTAAGTCAAACAGTCTGGAGTATTCTCCAATCCCCTCAGGCCCCGACCCAACCAGCTCGGTCCAACCCGCGCGCAAGCCCGAAGCCTCGAGGTCGCCAAGCGGAATGTCCTTCGCCTCCAGTAGCTCCAAATACTTGAGCCGCCCGGCTTCAGCCTGCTGACGGCCTTCTTCCTCAAATTCGGCCAGATAATCCCCCGGTAGGGTGATACCTTCTCCAGCGATAATCGGCAGCATCTGGCGGCAAAACGCCCCTTCAACGTAGCCCTGGGGTCCGGCCATCTGCCGGGCAGCATCCAATACTGTTGCTGTTGGTTGCGCATTGTTGAACGGCAAAAGAATTGTATAGTGACGCATCATTTGCAGCCTCCTTGGGTTACCCAGTTCTCGGTACTTAGCAAATTAATTGTACCCAAGCGTCGGGCCCGTGTAGACCCTTAATTGATATATCTATCAATACAGTGCAATAAGGCTTTACCCGCAATCTCGCTGCGCCATCCTCTTAACAGCAGAAGATCCCTTTTACCGGTAGCCAGCGCCCGAATATCATCTCGTCTGGCAATGAGTGACGGCGGCAGACCGGCGACATCGCTGATCTTTTGTAACTCTTTCCACAGCACCTTATCCAGCGCTTTCTGCCTGGGTGGTAATCTCCCCGGACGGTCTCGAACCGGAAATTGAACAGCTTTGTCACGACCACACTCAACAACAGCAATGACTGGCTCGCCCCAGCGTTTGCAGAACTCCGCCGCCACATTATCAATCTGCGCAAGTTCGATAACAGAATACGGGTCTGCTGCTGCAATGGTCAGTAACTGATCATTCGATAACAACCACTGCCTGGGTTGGTCGCAATGCATTGCTGCCTGTTCACGCCACTTCGCCAACTCGGTAGCGATACTCTGGCCTACCTGGGTCAAACCCCGTGCTGCGTTGGAGATTTTCTCGATCGCCGCTGACTTGGATGCTTCCAGCATATCTGTGCCCGATAAGATGTTGAATTCTTCTTGCGCCCAGGACAGGCGTTGTGAACTCTGCAGATAGCGCTCCAAATATTCATACAATCTGCCAAGAAACCTTGCATCGTCCAGCGCATAAGCAATCTGGTTTGTACTGAGTGGGCGTTTGCACCAGGCTGTCCGCGTATAGCCCTTGGCCAATTTAATATCACAGATTGCTTCGACAAGTGCGGCGTAACCCACCTGTTCACCAAAACCACAAAACGCAGCTGCAATCTGCGTATCAAACAAGGGCGATGGAACCACACCAATTTCATGGTTGATCACTTCGAGGTCTTGCCGTGCCGAATGAATAATTTTCAACGGCCCATCACAACCCAGGAGTCGGGCGACAGGTGTGAGATCAAGGCCCACGAGTGGGTCGATACAGACGGTTTGATGCGGCGTCGAAATCTGAATCAGGCAAAGTCTGGGATGGTACGTTCGAATTCTCTCGAACTCGGTATCAACACCAACCCAGGGCGAACGAGACATCTCCTCACAGAACTGGTCTAGTGCGCCGGATGTCTGAATAAGTTCTGTCATCGGTTAAATACTTTCAGCTCTAAATATGTTGTTGCCAGCTGATCTAGTGGCTGAATTTAGATCCAATAAATGAACCAGTGTCGAATTAGAGATCTAAAAGAAACTGCTCTGTCATGAAGAAATGATATCATTAGCATTACTGTAGTCGGTATGACATATACGCCTCCACGTTTTTTTATCCAGATATGATCAATTACCTGCGCCTGTTTATCGATCTTTGTCTTTTCAGGCAGCAGGCGGAAAACATTCCGAGATCTGAAGCACTGCTCCTTGTCACCGGCCTGGCAGCTGTTCTCAGTGCAGCTGCCAACGCAGCACCAGAAGAAGGTTTGATAAGAGGGCTTCTACTGTCAGGCTGTCAGATCATTCTTTTCAGCGGCATGATTTGGCTGGCACTCAATTTCAAGAAAAAATCAGAACGTTGGGTACAGACTCTCACAGGAATATTCGGCGCAACCACTGTACTGCAACTGCTCACACTGCCGCTTTTTGGCTGGCAGGAGTCCCTAGTGTCCCCGGATACGGGACAACTGGTGGTGACCCTGCCACTGATCATTGTCGCTGCCATAGCAATTTGGTCACTAACCGTCATGGCATCAATTCTACGCCAGGCATTGGAGATCAGAATCGGAGGTGCAATCCTACTGGTAATCCTCTGTCAGGCGACGGTTCTTTTTATCATATCAATGCTGATAGGCTCTCCTTCACCTTAAACACCGTGCACCTCCACGTTCTGGGTATCTGCGGCACATTCATGGGCGGATTAGCGTTATTGGCCCGCAACATGGGGCATAAGGTTAGTGGTTCTGACAGCAATACCTACCCGCCCATGAGCACGCTCCTGGCTGAACACAATGTTGAAGTCTCTACTGGCTACCGAGCAACTCATCTGTCACCACGACCAGACCTGGTTGTGGTGGGTAATGCACTTTCACGGGGAAATGAAGAGGTCGAGGCGATGTTGGAGAAACGCCTGCCATACACCTCCGGACCAGAATGGCTGTACGCAAACATTCTAAAAAAACGAAAGGTAGTGGCTGTTGCCGGCACGCATGGTAAAACGACAACCAGTGCCATGCTGGCACATATCCTAGACCAATGCGGCCTTACGCCAGGATTTCTTATAGGCGGTGTACCGGGAAACTTTGGCGTATCAGCCCGGCACGGCAGTGGAGACATTTTTGTAGTCGAAGCGGATGAATACGACACCGCTTTTTTTGATAAGCGTTCTAAATTTGTCCACTATCATCCCGATGTTGCAGTATTCAACAATCTGGAATTCGACCATGCCGATATCTTCAACTCAATCGAGGACATCGAAAAGCAATTTCATCATCTGATTCGACTGGTACCGCCTGACGGTCTTCTTATCACGAACGGTGACGATCCCAGCCTGGAACATACTCTCTCGGCAGGATACTGGACGCCCATTGAACGTTTTAGCTGTGATACCCAATCCAACTGTGAGTGGCACCTCGTCCATGATGGAAGGCATGAGCAATTCCGAATTATGTACCGTGGTGAAGAACATGGCACCGTTAACTGGCGCCCCATCGGCACACACAATCAAACCAATGCACTGGCCGCAATTGCAGCCGCAAACGCCCTGGGTGTCTCCGGTGCGTCGGCCTGTGCGACGCTCACATCA
The DNA here is from genome assembly GCA_002456995.1 of Candidatus Thioglobus sp. MED-G25. Classification (GTDB taxonomy): domain Bacteria; phylum Pseudomonadota; class Gammaproteobacteria; order Arenicellales; family UBA868; genus REDSEA-S09-B13. The sequence continues at coordinate 38,184 of NTKC01000011.1, forward strand.
TTCAAGCTACCCGAACGGCGCCTTGAACTGGTGATACAAACCCCAGATGGTGTGCAGCTATATGACGACTTTGCACATCACCCCACCGCAATTAGAGTGACTCTGGATGCGTTGAGAGTCCGAGCAGGTCGAAACCGGTTGATTGCTATCATCGAGCCCAGGTCGAACACCATGAAACAGGGTCACCCCCTAGCAACACTGTGCCATGCCATTAAAGCTGCTGACATCGCTATTATTTTACGGGCAGCACACCTAGGCTGGGATCCAGGTTCACTTGCACCCCACGTAGAGCACACTACACTACAAGTATGCGACAAGGTTTCTGACATTACCGAGACGGTGATGGACCAGATCCTCCCCAAGGACACGATTGTGACAATGAGTAACGGCAGTTTTGGCGGCTTGAGAACACAACTGCTGAACCGACTACGCAATCGTGTCAAAGCCTAACGGTCAAGCAGAACGTTCTTCTTATAACGGAGAGAAAAGATGCGAACAAAATGGTTAATTCTGATCCTGTCGTTGTTGGTCGGGGCACAGACCGCGGCCCAGGAGATCGAGTCGGGGGTCAACTACCATCGCTTGAACACCGCTCAACCAGTACATACAGGCGACAATATCGAGGTACTGGAACTGTTCTGGTACCGCTGCCCGCACTGCTATCATCTAGAACCCTACCTCAAACAATGGCTCAAGAATAAACCAGAATTCGTTGAGTTTGTCCGTATGCCAGCGATATTAAACCGAACCTGGTCCTTTGATGCCCGCGTGTACTACACACTGGTTGCCCTGGATCTTGTAGATAAGCTACACGAACCCTATTTTGATGCCATCCATAAAGAAAGGAAAAGAATTGTTAACGTTGAACAGTTCGCCAACTGGGCTGCAGAACACGGTGTAGACAGAAATTCTGTGCTCGATACTTTTACGTCTTTTGGTGTTGACTCAATGGTTTCGCACGCGCTGGATATGACACCACGTTACGAAACTGACGGCGTACCCACCATCATTATCGATGGCAAGTATAGAAGCAAAGTCTCTCTGGCAGGTGGTCACAACGAACTTATAGATCTGATCAATCATCTGGCTACTGTTGCCAGCGATGAACGACAACAGTAACAACGGCTATGGGAAGAGCCGTAATAGTTAACTGAATCACTATCAGGCCGGCAGGTTTTCTGTCATGTAGGGTTGTCGCAAGCCGCTTCTACCATCTCCAGAAACGAGTGTTCCCGAAACTCAAGGAGATCGACTACGTCCCTTGGAACGGCCACTGGAAGCACCAAAATTTTTATTAAGGGCACGACATCCGATCGATTCCTAGCCTCCAGTAAAGCGGTCGGCAATTATGACCCGTCCTAGGTACGACGCATCAAGGCGATGTGATGAGCGTGTATCCCTGGTAGCACTGCCCGATCTTCAACAATCTCGCACCCGTGCTGACGGAAGCACCGGTGAAGTTCCGAAGTACTTATCATCGGCAGATCTCTTGTGTGGCCCGTCCGTCGCCACAGCCTCTTCTGCAACGCATGTACCGCCGAATTTGCGTAATAAGATACGATGAGATAACGCCCCGATATTCGAGACAGTTCGGCGATGACATGCTGGCGGTGATTGTCGTCGCGAATGTGGTGAAAAAATCGAAAATTGAATACCAGATTAAACTCCTTGTCGGCAAATGGTAACCGCTGGTACAGATCTACCTGTGACGTTTCTATCGGCGTACCGACCGCATCCTCGGCTCCGACAAGCGCATTGATGTGTTCGAGCCGCAGGTCCGCGCACACCAGACGCTGACTGGCAGCCCGTCGCAACTGTGGAGTAAAACGACCATGCCCGCAGGGCAGATCAATAATCTGTTCCAGAGGGCCATCGACCTGAGCCAACATGGCATCGACGAACCTTTGCTCACGGCGGTTGAGAATCGACTGCGACCGCCGATAACGTTTCTTTAGATAGGCCGCACGATCAGCGTCCATCATGGCTCATTACCTGAGAACATTGGTTCCGCGCGACGAACAAACTCCGTCAAGCCACGCGGACAAAGGACGGGAACCCCGCACACCAGGCGGGTAGGCACGCAGCTCCCAGAAATAGTACCACAGCTTCTTGCGAAGCCTGCCCAACCTACGATTCTCGAGAGCTTCTGCGTAACGCACTCGACGACGATAGTCGATGGCTGCCTGCCCTATGCTCTGATCAGTCCCATAGCCCTCAAAGAACCACTCAGCCTCTGGCCCAACCAGGAAAAGCCGTTCCAACTCCCGAATCCTCTGAATCCAGTTGAGTGACTCATAGCGCTGTAGTCGGTTTACGTCGACCAGGAAGAATCTGTATGAGTCGTCACTGCTTTTTTGGACCAACACGTTTCCACGGCGTAGGTCCCGGTGGCGGAAACCGTGATCGTGAAGCCGGGCCACGAACACTCCCAGTTGTCGCATGAGCGTCATCATATCTTCTTCTGGATGGCTCTCAGACAGAAAGCTGCGAAGGGGCGTGGATTCGACATGCTGTGATCCGTATAACCCCACTGCGCCCTGACCTACGCCGCGTCGACGTAATCCCAACAAAGGTTTGGGAACGTCGAAACCGCACGCTATCAGTGCAAATGATTTATTCCAACTTTGGACACACTTTCCCGCCCGAAAGGCATACACTGCCGCATCCACGGCATGAGCCGCGCGAAAGCGTTTCAACCAGACGTCGGCCTCTCCAACGCTGACACGGTTGAGCAGATTTCGCGCGTCACGAACTACCGAAGACTCCGGCAGAACGACAATCTCCTCGGGGTTCTCGCGCACAAACTCCGGTAACATCTCGAATAGGTTCGAATCGATCCACCCATCCCAATTGGGGGTCGTCCAGCGACAGTAATGTTGGCAAAGATGGGCTGGGATCGAAAACAAGGTGGGGCGATTATAAGACACTAGCAAGGGCATCTCGAGCTGCGACCATATCTATTTTCCCCTGGTTACCACTGATCACAGTGGTGAGCCTAGGCAGCATTAAGACTCCCTTTGCTGATTAATCCAGCATTCAAAAGGCGTCTAACCTGCCCCTGCTGGACCGAGCAATCAACTGCAGGCAACTGGCATTTTTCGACGTTTCTTTCACCTGATCACTTCGCTCGGTTAGAGTGACCAGCCCCGTATCACAAACCACCGGCGACACCCTCCTTTTCGAGATCATCGATAGTGCGTTCAATGCCCAATCGTAAGACTCGGACCAGCTCATCGATCTGTTCATGATCGATGATGATGGGCGGCGACATCACACACATATTGATCAGCGGCCGGACTAACAAACCAAGCTTCTGGCAGTGCACATCAATTCGATTGCCGACTTCATAATCCAGCATAAGTGGTTGGTGTGACTCATGATCGACGACACACTCAACACACCCCATCAGACCGAGGCCCCGAACATTCCCTACGATCGGCAGGTCTATCAGCGTCGACAGCTGTTGCTGCAGGTAAGGTCCGACTTCGCGGGCATGTTCGAGCAACCCCTCTCCTTCAATAATATCCATGTTTGCCAGTGCGGCAGCGCAGGATACGGGATGACCTGAGTAGGTAAATCCATTAGAAAACACCGCACCTCGCTCACCATCACCTCCTACGTTTGAAATGAGGCGATCTGAGATCAGCACAGCACCCAAAGGCACGTAACCTGAGGTTAGCCCTTTGGCACAAGTGATGATATCGGGCGTGATATCAAATACCGATTCCGATGCAAACCAGTCACCGAGACGCCCAAAACCCGTCACAACCTCGTCAGAGATATAGATCACGTCGTGTCGGCGACAAACCTCCAGACAGGCAGCATGGTAGCCCGTCGGGGGCACGATCACGCCGCCTGATGCCAGTATGGGCTCTGCAATAAATGCGGCGACACGTTCCGGTTTAACTTCAAGAATTTTTGCTTCCAGTTCAGCGATAAGTTTCCGGCAGAAAGCAGCCTCATCCAGACCCCCGGCACTGCGGTAGCTGTTTGGAGAAGATACGAAATGAACCTGGTCGAGCTGCGTGTCCAGCCAGTTCTTGTCACGCGACTTACCGCACACAGCAGCAGAAAGATAAGTGCTGCCATGATAGGCATCATGACGGGTAATAAACTGTTTTTTCTCAGGGCGACCAAGTACGTTGTTGTAGAACAGGCAAAACCGAAGTGCAGAATCGATTGCTGTAGAACCTCCTGTGGTATAGAAAACATGATCAAGATCGCCAGGTGCGACGCTTGACAGCCGATCAGCTAATCGTGCCGCCGGTGCTGTTGGATGACTCCATGGGCTGGTATAAGACAATTGAGCGGCCTGATCAGCGATTGCATCGGCAATCTCCTGGCGGCCGTGACCCACATTGACACACCACATACCGCCTGGTCCGTCCAGCAATCGATTTCCCTGATCATCGTAAACGTACACTCCTGCACCTGAATCAATAATCGTACGACTTGTATTTGGTCGATCAAAAGACTCCCAGGGATGTACAACATGTTCATCCATTTCACGAATGGTCGATAGGTCATCAGTAGGGACAAAATCTGAATTAGTCATCGGGATCTCCGCATTGTGCTCAATCGCAAAGTCGTTAGCTACTACTGTTGAGCAGGGTGGTATTAACGTCGGCAAGGGTGCCCGGTGCCGGGGAGGCCTCAAGCGACATTACAGGAACCAAGGCCTTTAACTGCTGGTGAAACTGAAGGACACCGTCTTCCAGGTCCGACAAGTTATTCATCGGGAATACGCTGGTGTGGGCTGCCTCCTGCAGCCGACGCACCAGGTCGTGATCTTCACGCCCGGTGATTTGATCGATGCGCCCACTGAGATATCGTACCGCCGCCAGCTCGCGGTTTTCGCCGGGGAGCCGGTACTCACGGCTGATGACCCGGGTAGTCGCCGCCCCCTGCGGCAGTGACATGTAAAAGCCCGCTTTTTCCGGATAGAAGTAGATCACGGTATTGGGGAAAAGACCAAAATAAAGCCACAAACGCTGATTTTCCTCAGGCAGATGCGCCTGTCTGGGAAGCAGTGACTTATAACGTGCGACACTCCAACTGCTTGCCGGATGATCATCTACGACACCCGTGGTCATCGGAATATTCCCCAGATAACTGTCACAGTAGTCTCGCCCATAGAGTTCCTGCAGCGCTGGATGCGCAACTGGCACGTGGTAACCCTCGTTGTCTACGTCGTGAAAGAATTTCCAGTTGTAATCCACCACTTCATCATACTCGGCCCCCCAGGGCACCATTTCTTCTAATTGGTATGGCGTGATTTTTCCGCTGATAACACCAAATTGATTGGCTACAGACCGGCCTTGTGCGCCTTCAAAACAGATAAATATGAAGCCATTCCATATTTCCAAATCTATAGGCACCAGCGCATTATGATCTTTTTTCAATTCAGGAAAGCCCTGAGGCCTGGGCACGCTCTTCAGCGTTCCATTCAGCTGATATGTCCAACCATGAAAAGGGCAACGAAGCACATGACCGCAGTTACCCTGTCGATCCGGAGCCACACGAGATCCCCTGTGGCGACAGACATTGTGAAAAGCATGAATCTCACCACTTTCATCCCTGACCAGTACAGCCCGCTCTTTGGCGAGATCAAAAGTTAGATAATCTCCCGTTTGGGTCAGTTCAGATATATGTCCAGCCAATATCCACTGATGCCGGAAAATATGATCAATCTCGAGTTCACACAACTCCTCGCTAGTGTAGGTCCAGGGTGCAAGCATCCGACCATTCCGACGAGTTTCAAGCATTGGATCCTTTTCTCATGCTACTGGCGCGCTGTGCTGAATTGAATCAGTCTACGGGAAGTATGTGGATACGCTCAACATATTTTTCAACAGAACTGAGGTCAGACTTACTCTGAGAGCAACAGAATACTTTCCATATCCCATCGCAACCATCACAGGATCCACCGGTGGTAGTTCTCACCCTGAATTTCCTGTGCTGAAGAACGATTGTGCGAGCCGCACAAACAAACAACTCTAGATTCAAGGTTTCCATCAAATCATTGTGATATAAACGCCCCATTCACCTCATCGTGATTTAGACTGCGTGGCGCCAATTCATGCCACAGTTGTTCTGCCTATGACAAAACTGCCTCAAGAAATCTTCAAAGCCTACGATATACGCGGTGTTGTCGATAAATCCCTGACAGAAACTGTCACCAACCAGATCGGCCAAGCCATTGGCACTGAGGCCACGCTGGCGGGTGATCGAAGCGTTGTGATCGGCCGTGATGGCCGCCTGTCCGGTCCGTCACTGGCAACCGCACTGTCAGAGGGAATTCGCTCTACCGGCTGCGACGTAATTGATATCGGCATGGTTCCTACACCCGTAACTTACTTCGCAACGCACCATCTGGAGACAGGTTCCGCTGTTTCCATCACCGGAAGTCATAACCCGCCCGAATACAATGGCCTGAAAGTCATGATCGCCGGCGAAACCTTGGCCGGCGACCGAATTCAAATGCTACGTAAACGTATTGAAGAACAAGACCTGCTCAGTGGAAACGGGTCCCATCATTATGAATCAGTCATTGAAGCTTACGCTGCGCGGATCACTGGCGATATCACACTCCAACGCCCGCTCAAGGTGGTCCTTGACTGCGGTAACGGTGTCGGGGGCAGTATCGCGCCCCGGTTGTTACAGGAAATCGGGTGCGACGTCACTGAACTTTTCTCTGAAGTAGACGGTACGTTTCCCAATCACCACCCGGATCCCAGCCAACCCGAAAACCTCAATGACCTGATTGAAACAGTTATTGCAACTAAAGCAGATTTCGGTATGGCTTTGGACGGGGATGGCGACCGACTGGGCGTTGTATCAGGCACCGGTGATATTATTTTTGCCGATCGCCAACTGCTACTATTTGCCCGGGATGTGCTGTCCCGAAATCCCGGTGCTGAGATCATCTACGATGTGAAATGCTCCAAGGTCCTACCCGATGCGATCCGAGAAGCCGGTGGACTACCTACTATGTGGAAAACCGGACATTCGTTTATCAAAGCAAAGCTCAAAGAATCTGGTGCAGTACTCGCGGGGGAAATGAGCGGGCATATCTTTTTCAAGGAACGCTGGTATGGATTCGATGACGGTATCTATGCTGCAGCCCGACTGTGCGAATTACTGTCCGCACAGGACGAAACCCCCACAGCGGTATTCAAAAGCATCCCGGAACTCGTCAGTACGCCCGAATTACGCCTTGAAATGGAAGAAGGGAAACACCACGCACTGGTCGAGCAATTGGTCAGGAACGCGTGGTTTCCAACCGGAGAGATCTGCACCATTGACGGCATACGTGTGGACTTTGAGACCGGTTTCGGCCTCGCCAGAGCCTCTAACACCACGCCCACGGTGATCCTGCGATTTGAAGCTGACAACCAACAACAGCTGATCGATATCCAAGAACAATTCCGCGCCCAGCTTCTGGCACTTCAGCCTGAGCTGAAACTGCCCTTTTAGTGGTGCATAGCCGACCCACTGTCGACCGCTGACCTCAGCGACCGACTAGAACGGGGCACCATAGACAGTGGCTGGACTTCAAGCAAGACCCGACAATCGCTACTGGCGTGGTGCACTGTATACGCTACTGGCCTGCCTGCTCTTTTCGACCCAGGATGCACTGATCAAATGGCTGTCTGACGACTATACGCTGTTACAGCTGCTGTTGATTCGCAGTGCTCTCAGCGTACCCTTGATGCTTCTTGCTGTTCGTGCCCGACATGGCTGGCAAGGTTTAATCACCACAAAACCGGCAGCGCACATACTTCGTGCGTTCTTTAATCTGATCGCGTTCTTAAGCTACTACTTCGCTATCTCAAGAATGCCATTGGTCGACGCAGTATCGATCCTTGCCTCCTACCCTATCTTCTTGACACTGCTGTCTGGTCTCGTGCTTGCAGAACACCCCAACGGACGACAAATACTGGCCGTCATTACTGGGTTTATTGGTGTGATATTTATTGTGCAGCCCGGCAACAGTGAAGTCGACTGGTTAGGCGCTGGCGCAGCGCTGTTCGGCTCCTTGATGTTTGCGGCACTCGCTATACAAACCCGCCGAATGTCGGTCTCAGAATCGACCGAGTTAATGCTACTGACAGGCTCATCGCTGATTCTGCTTGTTTCAGCCTTGGCGGCGCCCTTTCTGTGGATTCAACCATCGGCCAACGAATTTGCCTTAATGCTCTTGTTGGGCTTGATAGGCCTGGGGGGCCAGTATTTCCTGACCAACGGTTTTAAGTATGCGCCGGTCTACGTGGTTGGTGCACTGGAATACAGCACACTGGGCTGGGCTGCATTTTACGGCTGGGTAATTTTTCACGACCTGCCCACAGCCACGGTGATCGCAGGTGCTTTGCTGGTGGTCGGCAGTGGTCTGGTTGTTCTCGTGTCAGAACCCGGCAAACAGAACTGACCGTCTTAGGTGTCTCCTCGGTCAATTTCCAGCGCAGTAGGTTGACGATAACCTCGCGGCAGATTTCCGCCACGCTGTGCCCGAGATCCTAGGTAAACGTCAATATCGGCTGGCTTAAGCTTCATATACTGCTTACCACTGTACAACCGTAACTTGTCACCCTCACGGAAAACGACTACAGCAACCAGCCTCTCTTCACCCGATTTGTACCGGGCAGTCGGAACATTGATGATCTTGACTCCCTTACCCTTGGTCATCACTGGCAGATCGGCCAACGCAAATACCAGCAACCTGCCTACACTGGTCACTGCTGCAAGCCAGTCATCCTCGTAATCATGTACCAGTTGAGGCGACAGAACGCCAACATCACGGACACGTAACACAGCTTTGCCTGATTTATTGCGGCTTACCAATTCTCCTAGCGGCGCCACGAATCCATAGCCAGAATCAGTCGCCAGCAAATACTGTGTCTCAGGAGATCCCATCATGACACCTTTGAAAATCGCACCCTGTGGCGGCTTCAACTGCTTGCTGACCGGTTCGCCCATCCCCCGGGCGGAGGGCAGCGTGTGTGCCGGCATGGTATAGGTTCTGCCCGTCGAGTCTATCGAGAGAAGCATCTGATTGCTGCGCCCTACAGCAGAATGAAGGTATCCGTCATCACCACGGTAATTCAACTCTCGCGGATTAACATCCGCGCCCTTGGCAGCACGAATCCACCCTTTCTCGGAAAGGACGACCGTGATTGGTTCTGATGGAATCAAATCTGTTTCACTCAGCGCCTGGGCAGCTTCTCGCTGTACCAAAGGTGACCGGCGTTCATCTCCAAATTCTTCTGCATCTGCAAGCAGTTCATCCCGGACAACCCGTTTCAGATTTTCCCGGGACTTAAGAATCTTCTGAAGATCATCTTTTTCACGTGCGAGTTCTTCTTCTTCTCCTTTAATCTTGATCTCTTCCAGTCGAGCGAGCTGGCGTAGGCGAAGATCGAGAATGGCATCTGCCTGAATTTCCGACAGTTTGAAGCGCCGCATCAGCACAGGTTTTGGTTTATCCTCCTTGCGTATGATTATTATGACCGTGTCCAGATTCAGAAACGCTACGAGCAGCCCTTCAAGGATATGCAATCGTTTGACAACTCTGTCTAAACGAAACTGAAGTCGACGTTTGACAGTGACCAGACGGAAATCAAGCCACTCACGCAACAACTCCTTGAGATTGTAGACCTTAGGCCTCCCATCAAGGCCGATAATATTCATATTGACACGGTGACTCTGCTCCAGCGAAGTCGTCGCAAACAGATGTGCCATCAACGTTGAATGATCCACTCTGTTCGACCGTGGCTCAATCACCAGGCGAGTCGGATTTTCATGATCTGATTCATCACGAATGTCGTCAACCATAGGCAGTTTTTTAGCCGACATCTGTGCGGCAACCTGTTCGACTATTCGTTCTCCTGATACCTGATAAGGCAGCGCAGTCACAATGATATTACCCTCTTCCCCCACCCACACGGCGCGTTGGCGAATAGATCCTGTGCCAGATTTATAAATCTCAAGCACTTCCTCGACTGGTGTGATGATCTCTGCTTCGGTCGGAAAGTCCGGTCCTCGAATATGCTCTGTCAGCCCTTCGATACTGACCCGACTGTTTTCGAGCAAGCGCACGCACGCCGACACAACCTCGCGAAGGTTATGTGGGAGGATGTCGGTTGCCATACCGACTGCAATTCCGGAAGCACCATTCATCAGAATGGTCGGCAACCTCGATGGCAAGTTTCTGGGCTCTGACAGCGTGCCATCAAAGTTTGGACCCCAGTCGACCGTACCCTGGCCAAGTTCCGACAGCAGCACATCGGCAAACCGTGACAACCTGGCCTCGGTGTAGCGCATTGCAGCAAAGGACTTTGGATCATCCTGTGAACCCCAGTTCCCCTGCCCATCGATCAAGGGATAGCGAAAACTGAACGACTGAGCCATCAGCACCATCGCCTCATAGCATGCTGAATCGCCGTGTGGATGAAATTTTCCGAGTACATCGCCCACGGTTCTTGCAGACTTCTTGTGTTTATTGCTGGCATTAAGGCTCAATTCAGACATTGCGTAAATGATTCTGCGTTGAACGGGTTTTAAGCCATCGGACAAACGTGGTAAGGCCCTATCCAGGATCACATACATCGAATAGTTAAGGTATGACCGTTCCATGAAGTCTGAGAGCAAGACTCGTTCGAGATCTCGCGCGGGCGGAATCGGCTTACTAGGTTTGTGCTTTGATGAACTGCGGGTGGTTCGTTGAGGCATCGTGCAAGAAAACTCCATTGTCTGTGGCAGAATTGAGGCTACGCATACAGTCAACCATCGCCTGGCCATTATAGCGCTCACCTGTTGGTTCAGAGCTCACGGTAATGAATATCAATCACAAATCGATGACGCTTGATGATGGTTCCAAGCCATGCTCTTACATTACGCTGCTTGAACTTCTTTCAGCGCTAAAAATAGAGCACAAAACGGTGCGTCATGAGGCCATGTTTACGGTGGCCCAGAGCAAAAGCCTGCGCGAAACCGATCCTCACGGCGGCTATACCAAAAACCTGTTTTTGCGCAACAAGAAAGGCGTGATGTGGCTCATCACCTGTAATGAAGACCGCCAGATCAATCTCAAGGCTCTCGCCGCAGCGATGGGGTACACGGGCTCAAACGGTCGATTTTCTTTCGCGTCCGAAGACAGGCTGGGCCGGCATCTCGGTGTATCGCCAGGTGCTGTCTCACCACTGGCTCTGATCAATGACACTGGCCATTTAGTTCAATTCGCTATTGATATCTCGCTGCTTGATCACGAAGTGATCCATCTGCATCCACTGGACAATCACCATACCACCACGATATCTGTGCAAGATCTGATACAGTTTGCACAATACACCGGGCACAAACCAGCTCGACTTGAGTTTGACCCATTTGGTGGCGTCAGCCGTTTCAGCACCGCTGAACAGTCCACATAACCGCATTGCCGAGGAGTAAGGAAACGTGGCCAGCAACCCATTGCACCTGTCTTTGTTTGAGCTCTACACCGCTTTTCGCAGTGGCAACATGACGGCGGGAGACCTTACTGAACAGGCCATAGAACAACACAACACGGCGCTTGGTGCTTATAAATACTGGCAACCGCAGGACGCCCGCAACGCAGCTGCCAGGACAGATGCATCATTTTCCGCTGGAGAAGACCATGGACTTCTCCAAGGTATACCCGTATCGGTCAAAGACCTTTACAACGTCGACGGCCTACAGACCTTCGCCGGATCACCGGCTTCCATTCCGGACAGCATGATGACACAAGGACCGGTTGTCACCGGTCTTAACAGGCAACAAGCTGTCTTTATTGGGAAGACCCATACGGTCGAATTCGCTTATGGCGGCTTAGGAGTTAACAGCCACTGGGGGACGCCAAGAAACCCGTGGGATTCAGCAGAACACCGTGTGCCAGGCGGCTCAAGCAGCGGTGCGGGTGTCAGCCTACAGGAGGGCACTGCCCTGCTTGCGCTGGGATCAGACACTGCGGGATCGGTTCGGATACCAGCCAGCATGACCGGCAACGTCGGGCTCAAAACCAGCTTTGGACGATGGTCACTGGAGGGCATTTTTCCGCTGAGCCCGACCCTTGATACCGCGGGCATTCTGACGCGCACCGTTGCAGATGCGGTTTTTGGCTTTGCAGCCATGGACCCTGAACACCAAGGACACGCACTAGAATTTATTGATCAGGCGAGTCACTGCACAACCGGCGATTTTGTAATTGGCCGGGGAGACTCGGTACTGTGGGAGGAATGCGACCCTGGAATTGTTGAATCAGTAGAGGCCGCACTAAACGAACTCAGCCAGAAAGGAGTTCGTATGACAGATGCCCACTTACCTGAAG
>NTKC01000012.1 GCA_002456995.1 Candidatus Thioglobus sp. MED-G25
GCAGGTGAGATCACGTTTCTTTCGGGTTCAAAACTCAAGTCTGAGCTACAAGGCTGTACCGCGGCTGCCGTGATCCTGCGTCAAGAGGACTGTTCAGCCTGGGATGGTGCAGCAATTGTTTGTGACGATCCCCACGCAGCCTACGCTCAGATTGCAAGGATTCTGGACAGCTCTCCCAGACAGGAGCCCGGTATCCATTCATCTGCAGTTGTTTCTGATGATGCGATCATCGGTGAGTTGGCCTCTATCGGGGCTAACTGTGTTGTCGAGGCGGGTTGTGATATCGGTAGCGGTGTTGTCCTTGGACCAGGATGTGTCATCGGTCAAGGAGCAAAACTCGGTGAGGATAGTCGATTGACCGCCAATGTGACTGTCTGTCACGGTGTGCATATCGGTAAGCGATGTGTCGTGCAGAGTGGCACTGTATTGGGCAGCGACGGGTTCGGCAACACCCATGAGGAGGGTCGATGGACGCGCATTCCACAGCTGGGAGGTTTAATTGTTGGAGACGATGTCCAGATCGGTGCCGGCACAGCCATAGACCGGGGAGCCTTGGGTGATACCAAGATTGGAAATGGGGTTGTAATCGATAATCTGGTTCACATCGCACATAACGTGGTCATTGGTGAGCATACGGCGATCGCGGCTTGTGTGGCGATTGCGGGCAGTACCGTGATCGGTAGTCGCTGTACTTTAGCGGGTGTCGTTGGTGTCGCAGACCACGTGACTATCGCCGACGACGTACACCTGACTGGTATGGCTATGGTGACCGGCTCCATATCCGAAGCTGGCACGTATTCATCTGGGACTGGTTTAATGCCGAATCGGGAGTGGCGGCGCAGTGCGGTTCGGTTCAGACAGCTAGATGACTTGGTCAAGCGACTGGTAGCTCTGGAGCAGAAGAATTCGGACTAAGTGGTGGCAGCACAGTCAGAAAATGTCCAATCCTTGATTGGCCGGACTGTCATAAAATGGTAACAATAAGTCGATTTAATCTTGGCTTTTGACTAGTTTAATAGGAAGTAGGTTATGCCGGCACCTACGATTCTAATCGTAGAAGACGACGTTGCAATTCGTGAGATGCTCCGCTTCGTTTTACAGCAAGAGAATTTTGATATTGTGGAAGCTGAGGATGCTGAGTACGCTCAAGCCCAAATTGACTTAATCCATCCTAGTCTAATTCTATTGGACTGGATGCTTCCTGGAATAAGCGGAGTAGAGTTTGCCCGTCGATTAAAAAGAGGAGCACGGACTCGTAATATTCCGATTGTTTTGATTACCGCCCGAGGAGAGGAGACTGATAAGGTAAAAGGCTTAGAAAGCGGGGCCGATGACTACGTCACGAAACCGTTTTCTACGCGAGAACTAGTTGCTCGAATTAGAGCAGTGCTCCGTCGTAGTTCGCCCCATGAAAGTAATGAAGTCGTGGAATCTGGTGGACTAACACTTAATCCAATAGTACGTCAGGTTGTCGCTGATGGGAAAGTTGTAGATTTAGGACCTACTGAATTCAAACTGCTGCATTTCTTTATAACGCACGAAGGACGGGTCTATGAACGTGGTCAGTTATTGGATTTAGTGTGGGGAGTAAATACTTTTGTTGAGGAAAGAACAGTTGATGTAAGTGTGAGGCGTTTGCGTCACGCATTGGAACCACACGGCTGTGACAATCTTGTGCAGACTGTCCGTGGTTTCGGCTATCGATTTTCCAGTACTTAAACATGAAAAAAATAGACTATCCATGGTCGTTGGAGTTGTTAGTGCTCGTTGTACCGTTCGGGATTGGGGGGGCTATAGGCTATTTCTACGAAGTGCTATTCCCAATGCTTGCTCTGGTCGCAAGCTTTGTAGTGATTCTCTATCTACTGCAATATCACCTTATAACAATCAACTTCAGCGCGAACGCCAAAACTTTTCTATCAAGCAATTATCTTACTCCGATAGGTCGGGTGTTGTATGCCACTATGGAGGAGCAGAATGATGAGATTGAATCATTGGTGTTGGAGGTAGAGCGACTTACATTAAGAGCAGAAAAGAGAAAAGATAAAATCGCGAGTGCCGTTCGCGGATTTCGTGATTCGCTGTCTGCATTACCTGATGCGATCGTAGCGCTTGACCGAAACAATCGGATTGAATGGTGGAACAAGGCTGCGACCGAGTTACTTGGCTTGTCTGCGTCATCGGACCAAGGCAAGCGTATTGAAGTAATCATTTCTTCTCGCGAGTTCCAGGAATTTACAAGGCTAGTTACATCAAACCAACAACTTGAAGTTCAGTCACCAATTACTTCAGACAAAATTTTATCTATACAAATTACACAGTACGGTGATGGGCAGCGTTTGTTACAGGCTCGAGACGTCACATTAGTTCGTCAACTTGAGAGTGTGCGTCAAGATTTCGTAGCCAACGCGTCACACGAATTACGAACACCACTAACCGTAATACACGGGTATCTAGAATCTTTAATAGATAGTTCAGTTAAGGATCAAGTCCAACTAACCACAGTCTTGAATCAGATGTATCAGCAAACAACACGAATTAAAGGGATTGTGGAAGATATGTTGACGCTTTCCCATCTTGAACAGGAAACTGAACGACCAACTCAACCGGTTGACGTCGATCGCGTCCTGGAACAAGTGAAAAATGAAGCCGAAGCGCTTAGTGGCGAAAAGAATCATCAGATATCTGTTGATGCTGAGTCTGCTTACGTCATTGAATGGAGTGTTGAGGAAATTCGTAGTGTGTTATCTAATCTAACGGTTAACGCAGTTCGGTATACGCCACCGGGTGGTGATATAAAGATACGTTGGTGGGTGGAGGATAAGGGTGCCTATTTCTCGGTTGAAGATACTGGTATAGGCATTGACCCCAGTCATATATCTCGAATTACAGAGCGATTTTATCGAGTCGATGTTGCCAGATCTCGGGAGTCGGGTGGCACGGGTCTAGGTTTGGCAATCGTCAAGCATGTTTTGGCTCGAATGCAGGGAGATCTGATGGTGCACAGTACTCTAGGTAGCGGAAGTACATTTACTTGTTATTTCCCAATTCACCTAATTCAACGTCGTGTGGCTTGAACATCAAAGCCTTGTCATAGAGACTGTAATTAACCTGTAACAAACTACCTTTAACCTATCGCATTATGGGAATAACTGTTAACCCGCGTTAAAGTCATTTTTGGCAGGACGCGAGGATTGTTTGGAATGGAATTCATCTCTCAGATACCTTTAGCACTCTGGATCGCTGGTGTCCTGGCCCTTTATATGGCCTGGGCGATTGGTGCCAATGATGTTGCTAATGCAATGGGTACCAGTGTGGGATCGGGCGCTCTTACAGTTGGCGCAGCAATTGTTGTCGCCGCAATTTTTGAGTTTGCTGGTGCATTCTTAGCTGGTGGGCATGTGACCGATACGGTACGCAAAGGTATGTTGGATATATCTTTAATAGGCCGTGACCAGATGATTTATGGGATGTTGGGTTCGCTCGCGGCGGCTGGAACACTGTTAGTGGGGGCCACGCGTTTCGGGTTACCAATCTCGACAACTCACTCAATTGTGGGTGCAATTGTTGGCTTTGGGGTGGTCAGTATCGGACCGGAAGTCGTCAATTGGGGAAAGATTGGTCAGATTGTGTTGTCGTGGCTGACATCGCCTTTGCTGGCAGGCGTAATTGCTTTTGGCATTTTTCAATTCACCCGAGCCAAGGTTCTAGACACAAAAGATCCTGTGGCGCAAATTCGAAAACTAGGCCCCGTTTTCTTTTTCTTTGTGTTTTTTATCATAGGGTTAGTGACATTATTCAAGGGCTTAAAGCCCTTGAAACTCGATCTCAATCTGACACAAGCACTGATTGGATCAACGCTATTGGGCTTGACTGGGGCCGGCCTCGGCATATTGTTGATACGGCGAGTACAACTGGGTGAGGAAGATCCAAAACATCGATTCAGTCGTGTTGAAAAGATCTTTGTGGTGCTCCAAATCCTGACGGCTTGTGCTATCGCATTTGCACACGGCTCTAACGATGTGGCCAACGCGATTGGCCCCTTGGCAGCGATCAGCAGTGCAATCAGTGGGGCCGACCTAGGTGGAAAAGCGACCGTTTCACCCTGGATGTTGGCAATTGGGGGCATTGGAATTGTAATCGGTCTTGCCACCTGGGGTTATCGGGTGATGGAGACCGTGGGTAAGCGCATTACAGAACTCACACCCAGTCGAGGTTTTGCAGCTGAACTTGCGGCTGCGACCACGATCGTAGTTGCGTCTCGCATGGGTATACCTATATCGACAACGCACACTTTGGTCGGCGCGGTGCTGGGTGTGGGGCTCGCTCGGGGTATCAGTGCACTGGACATGCGTGTCGTCGGAAAAATTATTGCATCGTGGGTTGCTACACTGCCCATAGCGGCAGGACTGTCTATGTTTTTCTATTTCTTTTTCAAAGGCCTCTTAGGGGGGTAGGAGCTAACTATGGCGTGGATTGACAAGCTAGTCGGAAAATCGCCAATCGGCCCAATGCAGCAACACATGCAAGTGGCCGTACTCTGTGCGCAAGAGGTGATACCGCTGCTCGAAGCAATGGCAGCGGGTGACGATAAAGCGATTCGTGAGCGCCGAGCAGAGATTGATCGGTTGGAGCATGAAGCGGATGAACTCAAGCACGAGATTCGCAGTCATATGCCCAGGCGATTTATGATGGCAATAGACCGCCGAACGATGTTGGAGATTCTGGACTGTCAGGATTCGATAGCGGATGTCACGCAGGATATCGCTGAGTTGGCTGATCAACGCAGTATGCATTTACCGGAATCGCTTAAGGAACCTGTTCTGACTCTGGCCCAGAGTGTTATGTCTGCCTGTGAACAAGGTCAACGAATCGTCGATGAACTGGATGAATTAGTTGAAACGGGATTTGGTGAAGGGGAGGTCGCTCGCGTTGACGAAATGGTGAGGGAACTGGGTCGTCTAGAGAGTCAAACGGATGCGGAATTGGACCGTGCTGCACGGGCACTTTTTGCGATGGAGGAAGAATTGGGTGTCGCGACGGTCTTTTGGCACCAGATTATTCTCTGGATTGCAAACCTGGCCGATCTATCTGAGCGGGTCGGTAATCGCTTGCGTTTATTGATGGCGAACTAAGTAGGTAGTTAACTGCGACCTGCATCAAGTTGGAATGATTTAGTCTATTTTGATTGTTGTCGTGACACGAGCCAGCCTATGGTGAGTGTCGCCACTAGTGCACCAACAAGCTGAGCCAGTATGAAACCGGGTGCATGTGCCGGATAGATGCCACTAAAAGTATCGGTAAGGCTACGGGCGATAGTGACGGCCGGATTGGCGAACGATGTTGAAGCTGTAAACCAGTAAGCAGCTGTGATGTACAGGCCAACCATGTAAGCGACCGCTTCGGGTCGCCAGCGTAAGGTGCCCAGGATGGTAGCGACCAGCCCGAACGTTGCTACGCCTTCAGAAAACCATTGAGCACCGCCCGTTCGTACGTGACTGGATAGCTGAAAAATCTCCTGTGCAAACATCAGGTGTGCGGACCAGGTACCAATTATTCCGCCTATCACCTGTACTACAACGTAGGCGATGGCTGCACCGATAGTGATTTCCCGACGGATGAGAAACGACAGGGTGACCGCAGGGTTGAAATGGGCACCGGATACAGGTCCAAAGATGGTGATCAGTACGACCAGGATGGCACCGGTGGGAATGGTATTTCCCAAAAGTGCAATGGCTACGTTACCACCCGCAAGGTTCTCCGCCATGATCCCAGAGCCCACTACGGTGGCGAGAAGCAGGGCTGTGCCCAATGTTTCTGCGACTAGCCGTCGTGGTAGATCAAACTGCAACATGACTTAAAAAGTTTCCGGTGTTGATTGAACAATACTTGGTTCAGTCACTACAAGTCGTGACCGTAGTTCAGTATTGTCGGATGAATCGTTAGCTAACTGAATAAAAGTGCTTATCCGTTTGCTTAGCTGTTGGTAGGTAGCAGTGAACGCCTGCGTAACATCATCATCCGATCCTTCAACAGCAGCAGGATCTGGAAGTCCCCAGTGTACCGTCGCTGGTTGACCCGACCAGATGGGACAGGTTTCAGCCGCGGCGTTATCGCAGACTGTGAATATAAAATTGATTTGGGGTGCAGATGCTCCGGTGAATTCGTCCCAACTCTTTGAGCGCAGGTGTTCAGTGCGGTGGCCCAGGTTTTTTAGCAGGTTCAACGCTGCGGGGTGAATCTCGCCACGGGGAAAGCTGCCGGCACTGTAGGCTGTAAATTGATCATTTCCCATACGTTCGAGTATCGCTTCGGCGAGGATGCTGCGCGCAGAATTGCCGGTACAGAGAAACAGTACATTGCAGCTTGTAAAAATCATATCGTCACTCGCTACGGAAAATCATACAACTAGGCGGCTGCTGTACGCCGTCGAGCCGGTGGAGATGAGAGCAGTGGCCCACACAGCTCGGGTTTTCCGTTGCAACAATCCTGAACGAGGTGGCTGAGTAGTTGTTGAATCCCGTCGGGATCAATACGGTAGACAATCGAGCGTCCAAATCGTGTCGAACTCAATAAGCCAGCGCGGGTCAGGATGGCCAGATGTGTAGACAGTGTGTTGTGAGGGATCGCCAGTTTCAGGGCGATCTCTCCAGCTGCAAGACCAGCGGGACTATTTCGGACAAGGAGCCTGAACACTTGCAGGCGACTGGTCTGCGCAAGTGCAGATAGGGCATTGACCGCATGTGTCTCGTCCATATGTCGAGTATTATCGAAATAATGGTTGGTTGCAAGATCAAGGTGAGGCTTATTGGTTAGTTCGATGACATCTGGCGGCACAGGGTCTCAAGCGCATACAATGCGCGTCGATAGTAAGGGCACGTCCTAGGATAGGGGCCAAATCTCTTTGGCTGGAATCATTAATCCGTGAGCTGTCAGCGTGCTGCCAACGTTTCATTGACATCTAGGGTCTGATTTAGGAGCACGCTGTGTCCCAGGAAGTTTTGTCTGCCAGTAATCCACCGAAGCGGGTATCCGGCGAGCCTGTGGTTAGACCCAGAGATGCGAGTTCTCTCATCGTAACTCAGCGGGAACGACAAAAGATATTTGTGCTGATGGGTCGGCGAAGTCCGACGGCGCGGTTCATGCCTGGCGTTTTTGTTTTTCCTGGTGGCGCCGTTTCGTCCGGTGACGGTCGCGTGTTGCCTGCTACCGAACTCGATCCCACCTATGGCACGTTGATGGGGGTTGGCCAATCACAAAGCCGAGCACGCGCTTTGGCGATGGCAGCAATTCGGGAAACCTGGGAAGAAACTGGATTAGTTGTCGGTGTTGCCGGCCAGCTCAAGGGTAGTCGGGCACCGTCATGGGAGGCGATTCGGTCGCTTAATCGGGTTCCCGATCTCCAGCACCTTGGGTATGTGGGTCGTGCCATAACGCCATCATTCAGCAAGATTCGTTTTCACGCCAGGTTCTTTACCGTCGATGCTCACCATCTTAGCGGTGAAATTCAGGGTGACGGTGAGCTGGTTGAAGTAGGCTGGTGGAACGTTGCGACTCTTGACGATCTGCCGATGCGTGGAGTCACCCGGTTTATGTTGGATCGTGCCGTCGGGCTTGTGCGTGGGGAGGTCGAAGAAAGGCCTACGCCTATTTTTCGTTGGCGCGGCAGCCGCCGTGTTGCCTGGCGTTGAGGGTTACTTCATAAACCTGAAATAGGTGTCGGAGCCGCTACCAGCTATTGGTTGGACTTCACCCAGTCGCTCGAGGTGCTGGATCGATGCCAGGGTCGACAGGCCCGCTGCGCCATGCAGCTCGGGCTGAAGATCAGGATACATCTGGGGAACCATGTCGGTGATTCGAAGATCCTTTGGTTTTAATAATGTACGAATGGTCTCGATGCGTTGTAAGCGGTGTTCAATCAGAGCAGTAAGGTAGGGGATAGGGTCTTTAATTGGGGAACCATGCGTAGGCCAGAAGCAATCTTCATTTCGCATTAAGAGTTTATCAAGGCTGGACAGGTAGTCTGTCATACTGCCGTCTGGGGGCACGATGACGGTCGTAGACCAGCCCATCACATGATCACCGCTGAAAAGAGCGTTGCCCTCCGTCCAGGCAAAGCACATGTGGTTGCTGGTGTGGCCTGGTGTGTGAACACATTCCAATGTCCAGCCGTTACCGGTGATTTGTTCGCCGTCACTGACGTATACATCTGGAGCAAAATCACGGTCAACCCCTTCCTCTAAATTCTCTGTGGGGTTGGATGCAGTACCGCCGTGAGGGCCATAGGCATAAGTGGGGGCACCGGTCGCTGCTTTTAACGGTTCAGCCGCCGGTGAGTGATCCCGGTGGCAGTGGGTGACAATAATATGAGTAACCTGCTCATTAGCAACGCTGTCGAGCAACGCCTGTATATGAGCTTGATCACTCGGCCCCGGGTCGATCACAGCGACTTCACCTTCGCCCAGTATGTAGGTGCCCGTTCCATGAAATGTAAACGCACTTGGGTTCCTGGCGGTGATACGGCGAAGACCTGTAGTCACCTGTTCAACCGCGCCATAGGCGAAGTCATGGTCTTTGACGAAAGGAATTTCGACCACGTGGACGGAGACCTCCCAGGTCAGTCGACAGTGACCCAGGTATTGGTCTCAGGCTGAAATGCTTCCAGTGGTTGGAAGCGCGCTTTATAAGACATTTTCTGACAGTCTTTGATCCAGTATCCGAGATAAAGCCAGTCGTACTCGACGCTTCGGGCAAGTTCGATCTGTTTCAGAATAGTAAAAATACCTGGGCTTCGATGAGATTCGTCCGGATCATAAAATGTGTAGACAGCGGACAGGCCGTTGGCTACATGATCTATCACCGATACCGACAGCAGTCGACGTCCGATTCGCAGTTCAAGGATGAAGGTATCGATGTTTGAATTGATTAAAAACTGTCTGTATTTTCCTGGATCCGGGTCATCCATGCTGTCGCCAGTATGACGATCTGACTGATAGCGTCGGTAAAGCGAGAAGTGTTCCTCGGTAAATTTAGCCGTTCGCAACTCGGTCGTCACAGAAGCGTTACGCTTCATCGCGCGCTGTTGCGAGCGGTTTACTTTGAAGTCTTGTACAGGAATCCGGACTGAACGACACTGGTCGCACTGCGGGCAGTGGGGGCGGTAGTAAAGCGTGCCATTTCGGCGAAAACCATTGTCTATCAGGCTGTCATACAGAGCAGGAGTAACATCGAAGCGTGGGTCAACCAGGAGGTTCGCCGCTGTTCGATCTAACAGGTATGGACAGCGGTGCTGTGTTGATTTGTATAGGTCCGGGGCAGACTGTTGACGTGTCATAGTAGATCCAGACTGTCAAAACTGTAGTTCCAAGTGTCAGGCTGCGATTCGACGGCGAGCGCAGCCTGCAGTTGGCCCGAAAATATGTCACGCGGAATGTTTTTAGCACCCAAAGAGAAAAGGTGCTCTGAGGGTACCTGGCAGTCAATCAGCTGAAATTTCTTTTCAGAGATAATTCTGACCAGTGCCGTCAAAGCGACTTTAGAAGCATCGGTTGAGTGACTGAACATGCTTTCACCAAAAAATACGCGCCCAATCGCAACACCATACAATCCACCAACGAGTGTTTCCTGATCCCAGACTTCGAGCGAATGAGCATAGCCTGACTCGTTAAGCGTGGTATAGGCTTTGATCATTTCTGGCGTAATCCATGTGCCACTCTCTTCGTTCTCGTCTCTAGGTTTTGCACAGGCCTGAATCACACCAGTGAAATGTTGATCACTTGTAACGCGGTAGCCTCGGTGGCGCAGCGTTTTCTTCAAAGAGCGACTGATCTTGAGGGCATCGGGGTAGAGTACAGTCCTCGGATCAGGTGACCACCACAGTATGGGTTGGCCGGCGCTGTACCAGGGAAATATCCCGTGACGATAGGCGCTGAGTAATCGTCCACTGCTCAGGTCACCACCCACTGCAAGCAGGCCCTCAGGCGTAGCCGCTTCGAGAGGTGGGAATGTATAGTGTTCAACGGGTCCTGACATTGTGATTTAGATTCTAGCGAAAAAACTCAGTCGGTGTTCGACGTCTCGGCCAGTCCAGAGCTGATGCTAGTTAGGCTATAAATTCGCAGACTCTATGTGCACTAAGTGCGTTTAAAGGGAGAATGCTGTTCCAATATGTCGGTATAGCGTTCGATTTCCTGCTGTTCCTCAAGGGTATAGCGCTCTATGGCATCGTGGAAGCCGGCGTGGCTGAGCCAGTGCGCTGACCGTGTGATCGTCGGCATCAGGCCTCTGCTTAGCTTGTGTTCTCCCTGAGCACCGGCCTCAAAAATTGAGAACCCCTGTTCAATGCAGTACTCAATTGGGGTGTAATAACAGACCTCGAAGTGAAGGTCCGGAATCTGTTCTACCGAGCCCCAGTAACGGCCATACAGGGCGTTGTCAGCACATATAAAAAATGCAGCCGCGACGTTTCGATTGTCACGCTGAGCCAGTAATAGTCGAATCTGTGCTGGCATCGTTTGGCACAATGTTTCAAAAAATTCCTGGTTCAGATAAAGAAACGAGCCGTGTTCTGCGATAGTTTGGCGATAACAGGTATAAAAGAACGATAGCTGTTCTTCGCTGATTTCTTCACCACGGAGCCAGCACAGGTTGATCCCCGCATCGCGTACTCGGCGTCTTTCACGCTTGATATTTTTTCTTTTTTTCGACGATAAGGACTGTAAAAAGTGTTCGAGGCTCAGGTATTGCTGGTTACGCCAGTGAAACTGGTTACTCGTCCGATCAATGAAGTCCAGTGTTTGAAAGTACTGAATGTCTGATTCGGTTAAGAATAAGCAATGAATAGAAGAAACCTCGAGTTTTTGACCAAGGCTGCGTAGTCCCTGCACTAGGGTAGATGCCAGTAATTCGCGGTCCTGTCTCGGGTGAGTCAGCAGTCTTGGTCCTGTTATCGGTGTAAATGGTACGGCGACCACCAGTTTTGGGTAGTAATCTAGCCCTGATTGCTGGTACGCTCTTGCCCACGCCCAGTCGAAGATAAATTCACCGTAGGAGTGAGATTTAAGATAGCAGGGCACGGCACCAACCAGATCGTTACCCTGGGCCAGTGTGAGGTGGCAGGGTGACCAACCGGTTTCATCACAGACTGCGCCACTTGTCTCCAGTGCGTGTAGAAACTCATAACGCAAGGTGGGTGCGTCGTGTGGCACAACACGGTTCCAACTGTGTGGGTCAATCTCTTGAAGACCCTTGTGTATTGTGAGGGTCAGCCCGGAAGAACTATCATCGGACCCACGGCGCTGTTCCTGGAACTCTGAACCACTATTATTCTGACCAGTGATCAATGAAAACACTTCCCATCGGGCTTGCTCAGTTTAATTTTCACCTCGGTGATATTGATAGCAATGTTCAACGTATTATCAGTGCCTGCGAACAGGCAAGGGACATGTTGGGGTGCAGAATTGTAGTTTTTCCCGAGCTTGCGGTCACGGGTTATCCACCCGAAGATCTGCTTTTCCGTCAGGATTTCCTGAAGAAGGCCGAATCGGGTGTCGCTGCCATTGCTAACGCAGTTCATGACGTGTGTGTGGTGGTCGGACACCCCTGCAGGGATGGAGGTTTTGTCCGAAATTCGGCATCGGTGATTGATGGTGGTGAAATCATTGCCAGGTATCACAAGCGGGAGCTCCCGAACTACAGCGTATTCGACGAAAAACGATACTTCAAGCCCGGTGATGCGCCCTGCGTGGTATTGATTGATGGAGTAGCGGCTGCAATCACTGTCTGTGAGGACATCTGGCACCCTGGACCGGCTGAGGATAGCATCGCCGCAGGCGCGCAGATCATACTCAATCTTAATGCTTCTCCGTTTTATGTAGACAAAGGGGCTGAACGGGAAAACGCGGTTGTGACTGAACGCGCGAAATCCGGCCGAGTGCCGATTGTTTATGTCAATCTTGTCGGCGGCCAGGACGAACTTGTATTCGATGGTGGATCGTTCAGCGTTAACCGATCTGGTGAAGTGGTACAGCGGAGCCCGATTTTCGCCGAGCATCTGGCATCTGTGGCCTATTGCAATGGCGATCTCAAAAGTGTGGCATCTGAGAACACAGCGGAACTGCCCGAAGCCGAAGAAAGCGTCTACCAGGCGCTGGTTACGGGAACAAGGGATTACGTCCTGAAAAATGGATTTCAAGGTGTTGTGCTTGGTTTGTCCGGAGGTATCGATTCTGCACTGACCATGGCGATTGCTGTTGACGCGCTCGGGCCGGAGCGTGTGAAGGCTATCCTGATGCCCTCACGTTATACACGGGAGATCAGCGTTCACGATGCCAGACAGGAGGCAATGTCTTTGGGAGTTGAGCACCACACCATTGAAATCGAGTCTCTGGTTCATGCTTATGATCGCGAACTTGCGACACTGTTTGAAGGGTATGGACCTGATGCCACGGAAGAAAACCTGCAGGCACGAATTCGCGGAAACCTGTTGATGGCAATATCTAACAAGACAGGCCGCCTGGTGCTGACAACAGGTAATAAGAGTGAAATGGCGGTAGGTTATGCGACGCTGTATGGAGACATGGCTGGCGGTTTCGCGGTCATCAAAGATGTGCCAAAGACGTTTGTCTACCGCTTGGCACGCTATCGTAATGAAATATCTGCGGTGATTCCTGAAAGGGTGATCACACGAGCCCCTTCTGCTGAACTGGCACCAGATCAAAAAGATGAAGACAGCCTGCCCCCTTACGATGAGCTGGATCCTATCCTGGAAGCATATATTGAAAAAGATCAGTCACCCGCACAGATCGTCTCAGCTGGTTATGACGCGGTAGTGGTGGAGCGAGTCATCGGACTGGTTAATCGCAACGAGTACAAACGCCGGCAGGCGCCTCCAGGCGTGAAAATTACACAACGTGCATTTGGCCGAGACCGACGTTACCCGATCACTTCCGGCTTCCGTTAGACCCGGTGTCAGTGATTTTCGGGTAGGTAGCTGCTGTGAGGATAGTTCAAACGAAGTACCCGTTCCGCATCGTGGCCTAACTCGGCTAGGCCCATTTCCTTGTAGGCTTTTATCATCACTGCGAGCGCATGTTCAACGGCCGACGACGTCTGATAGGTTTCCAATACCTGTTTAGCGCGGTTGAGTGCAGCGACGTGAGCACCGCGTGCATGGTAATACCGCGCAATTTGAACGTCGTGCATGGCCAGAACATTAACGATCTCTACCAGTCTTTTGTTAGCATCTGACGCATAGGTACTGTTAGGAAATCGTGTGACAAGTTCGCGATAGGCATCAAAGGCATCACGTATGGGTCCAGTATCGTGGGCACTGGGATCACTGCCTGTTATAGCACTCAGAAGGCCGTGCTCAGGCTTAAAGCCAGCTAAACCTTTGAGATAGTATGCATAGTCGACATTGGCATGGACCGGGTGCATTTGAATAAACCGACCGGCCTCAGCAATGGCCAATGCGGGCTGGTTGCTTTTGTAGTATACGTAGGCGATTTCAAGTTGGGCCTGCTCGGCAAATGTGCCGTAAGGAAATCTACCTTGTAGTTTTCGATAGTAGGTGATTGCCTCTTCCCAATATTCCCCTTCGGCCTGTTCACGAGCGGTCTGCAGAAACATGTCCGCGGTCCAGTTCAGAGTTTCGTCTTCGTCCTCCAACAGCGAACAGCCTCCAACCAGACTAGTCATCAGGAGGATGATCAGGGCGAACCTATATGTTTTTGGCATACTTAGAGGGACTCGGTCGTCGTTTCAATAAATTATACTGCCGACGTGAAGGTACTAGGTAATCGATTCTTGCTCCCATGGAAGATGGCACGACAGTGATGAATGCGGTGATCCCCGATCGGGCGCGAGGGGAACGACTGGACAAAGTCCTGGCATCAGTATTTCCGCCTTACTCTCGTTCTCAGCTGCAACTGTGGATCCGGCAGGGGCGGATAACTATGCTCGGACGGATTCCCCATGGGCGAGAACGGGTATTGGGTGGGGAAGCAGTTCGCCTCGAGGTGCCCCAGCCAGAACCTGTGGCCTGGCAGCCTCAGGACCTGCCACTTGAGTTGGTCTATGAGGATGCCGATATTCTCGTTATCGACAAACCAGCCGGCGTGGTTGTTCATCCGGGGGCAGGTAATCCTGATGGCACATTGGCCAATGCTATTCTTTACCACTTTCCGGAACTGGCTGTATTACCTCGTGCCGGCCTGGTCCACCGCATCGATAAAGGCACGACCGGCTTGCTGGTTGTAGCTCGAAATGAACATGCCCGCAGTAAGTTAATTCGCGCTCTTGAGTGCCACGCGGTGTCCCGGTGTTACCTGGCGGTGGTTGACGGAATACCAATTTCAGGCGGGACACTGGATCAACCCATTGGTCGTCACCCACGCAATCGTTTGCGGATGGCAGTGAATTCAAATGGCAAACCGGCGGTAACACATTATCGGGTCGAGGAGAAATTTCGTGCTCACGCGCTAGTATCAGTCGAACTGGAGACCGGTCGTACCCATCAGATTCGAGTGCACCTTTCCTGGGCTGGCTACCCGTTGGTTGGTGATGGGCTTTACGGGCGACGACTCCGCATACCAGCTGGTGCAAGTAGCAAGTTTGCTGACACGCTCCGGGGATTTAAACGACAGGCGTTGCATGCCCGCTCATTAACACTGACCCATCCGCGGACAGGTGAATCCCTGAATTGGAAGAGCCCAGTACCGCCTGATCTGGTGCAACTCTTAAGCACCTTTCGTTCAGAGCAGTGATCGATCCATGACAAAGACTGAAATCGACTATGTAACCCCGCAGTGGTCAGCGCCTTTTCACGTGCAGGCGCTGACAACGTTGCGTTTAGGAGGGTATAGCCAGGGCGATTATCGAGGTCTCAATCTGGCTGACCATGTGGGTGACGATTTCGCTCGTGTGAAAAAGAATCGTAGCCTGTTAGGATCTAGCATTGGGTATCCAGCTGATCCGTACTGGCTGGAACAAGTGCACGGCAGTCGGGTCGTTCAACTCGACGACAGCGATGTCTCTCGTGTTGCTGACGGAAGCATCTCCCGTGTTCGTGGGGTTGTCTGTGCTGTTCTAAGCGCCGATTGTGTGCCGTTGTTTATAACTGACAAGTCGGGTCAATTTGTTGCCCTGCTCCACGTCGGATGGCGTGGACTGGAAGCGGGCATTGTGGAGTCCGGATTAGACCTTATCCCCGAACCAATGGCCGAGGTTCTTACCTGGATCGGACCCTCGATTGGGCCGACTGTTTACGAGGTGGGAGATGATGTGCGGGGGCGACTGCTCAGGGTCTGTCGGGATCATGACAGCAAATTCGCCAAAACTGAGACAGGCTGGCTGGCAGATTTACCAGGAATGGTTGAACAACGTCTAAGACGTGCTGGTGTAGAGGCGGTCGGTTCAAGTGGGCTGTGCACCTTCAGTGCGCCTTTCAATTGGTTTTCGCATCGTCGATCGGCACCCTGTGGACGGATGGCATCCCTGATTTGGTTGGCCTGATTAAATAAATGACGTTTACTTTTCGAGATGCTATTTAAACAAATTAGATCTCCTGGAAGAAGATTGGCTGAGCGGCTTACGATTGTGTTGTGCCTGCTATTTTGGACTCCGACGACCAACGCGGTTGATTTCGAATTGCTAGACCTCGACGGCAATCGCCACCGATTATCTGAGTTTTTAGGGAAATGGGTAGTGATCAACTTTTGGGCGACATGGTGTGGTCCGTGTTTGAAAGAGATTCCGGAACTGATTAGTTTCCAGTCGCGCCATGAATCGGACGTCGTTGTGCTCGGCGTAAATTTTGAAGACGGGCCACTGCCGGATGTCAAAGAGTTTGTTGCTTCGCTAGGTATCAACTATCTGGTACTGCGATCGGGCGAGAAGCCACTGACACCATTTGAACCACTTAAAGGATTACCCTCGACGTTTCTCGTCTCCCCCAAG
Source organism: Candidatus Thioglobus sp. MED-G25 (assembly GCA_002456995.1). Classification (GTDB taxonomy): domain Bacteria; phylum Pseudomonadota; class Gammaproteobacteria; order Arenicellales; family UBA868; genus REDSEA-S09-B13. Next base: position 15,958 of record NTKC01000012.1, read on the forward strand.
GCTGAATACCTTGAAGTTGTACTTGGCGCAGTGACAGAGGCAGAGCTAGAGGATCTGGTTGCGCGACACCGAGACCCTACGCCTCAGAGTGCCAAGACCGACTGATGTAGCTAATAAGTTAGTGTTTGGGATAGTCTGGCTGGGCTGTACCCTTCATACGCAATCCCCTAGACAGTACCCGGACAGTGCTTGTTTTGAGGCTGATCAGACCCCATTTTAAATGTATGTAGATATCAGCGCTCTATAGGTTTTAGCACGGAGTTTTATATGCGAATGGACAAGTTTACTTCCAGGTTACAGTCGGCTCTGTCAGATGCTCAGAGTCTGGCAATTGGTCGTGATCATCACTTTATCGAACCGTTGCACCTGATGATAGCGCTACTGGATCAGGATGGCGGTGGTACACGCCATCTGTTGGCGCAGGCAGGTGTCAAAGTCCACCAATTGCGCTCACAACTCGTTAAGGCGATTGATCGATTGCCCAAGGTTGAAGGCAGTGACGGTGATGTTCAGCTGTCGAACGAACTTATACGATTTTTAAATGTGAGCGATAAGTTCACCCAGCAGCGGGGCGATCAGTACATCTCTAGTGAGATGTTCATACTCGCGTCAGTCGATGCAAACAACGAACTCAGTCGGCTATTACAGATAAATGGTGCGGATCCTAAAGCTGTCAATGATGCAATCGACACAATGCGAGGCGGTCAGCAGGTCGATGAACCGAATGCGGAAGACCAGCGTCAGGTACTGGATAAATACACTATAGATCTTACCGAACGGGCCGAACAAGGCAGGCTCGACCCGGTTATTGGTCGGGATGACGAGATTCGTCGTACCGTGCAGGTGCTTCAGCGACGAACCAAGAATAATCCGGTGCTGATCGGAGAGCCTGGTGTCGGAAAAACAGCAATCGTCGAAGGGTTAGCACAGCGCATTATCAATGGAGAGGTTCCCGAGGGCCTTCGTGGAAAACGCCTGCTGTCGCTTGATATGGGTTCACTGATTGCTGGTGCTAAGTTTCGAGGGGAATTTGAAGAACGGCTAAAAGCGGTATTGAGTGATCTGGAAAATCAAGGAGGCCAGGTAATATTGTTCATTGATGAGTTACACACCATGGTGGGTGCCGGACGTGCTGAAGGCGCTATGGATGCCGGCAACATGCTCAAGCCCGCGCTCGCGCGTGGCGAGCTGCACTGCATCGGTGCTACAACTCTGGATGAATATCGTGCTCACTTGGAAAAGGACGCCGCCCTGGAACGACGTTTTCAGAGAATCTTGGTTGGCGAACCAAGTGTAGAGGATACCGTAGCAATCTTGCGAGGCCTCAAAGAAAAATACGAAGTACATCACGGTGTTGACATTACCGATCCCGCGATTGTCAGTGCCGCAACGCTCTCACATCGTTACATCGCTGACAGAAAGTTACCCGATAAGGCGGTTGATCTTATCGACGAAGCGGCCAGTCGAATTCGTATGGAGATTGATTCCAAACCCGAAGCTATGGACAAGCTCGATCGTCGGCTTATACAGTTGAAAATTGAACGCGAGGCGCTTAGCCGGGATACGGATGAGGCAAGTCAGAAGCGCTCGCGGGGTTTGGACAATGAAATCTCGGATCTGGATCGACAGTATGCCGACCTCGAAGAGATTTGGGGCGCTGAAAAGGCCGCAGTCTACGGTGTTCAGCACGTTAAGGAAGAACTCGATCATACAAGACAGGCTCTGGAAATAGCCAGACGTGCTGGTGATCTAGGACGGATGTCTGAATTACAGTATGGCCGTATTCCGGAACTGGTGAAAGAACTCGAGAGCGCTACTTCATTAGAAAGTGACACACAACTTCTACGTAATCGGGTGGGTGCCGAAGAAGTTGCGGAAGTCGTTGGCCGCTGGACCGGCATTCCTGTTTCAAGGTTACTTGAAGGAGAGCGTGAAAAACTGTTACGGATGGAAGACCAGGTCCACGAACGGGTCATAGGGCAAACTGAGGCAATTCGTGTGGTTTCAGATTCGGTACGACGATCACGCGCAGGTCTGTCTGATCCCAATCGACCCTACGGTTCCTTTCTTTTTCTCGGACCAACAGGTGTCGGTAAAACAGAGCTGTGCAAGGCGCTTGCTGAATTTTTGTTTGATAGTGAAGACGCGATGCTTCGGATTGATATGTCCGAGTTTATGGAGAAGCATGCGGTTGCTCGACTTATTGGAGCCCCACCGGGATATGTTGGTTATGAGGAAGGCGGTTATCTGACCGAAGCCATCCGAAGACGGCCCTATTCAGTAATCCTTTTAGACGAGGTCGAGAAGGCACATTCTGACGTTTTCAATATTCTCCTTCAGGTGATTGACGAAGGCCGTCTCACTGATGGCCAGGGCCGGACGGTCGATTTCCGAAATACGATCATCATCATGACATCGAATCTGGGATCAAATCAGGTTCAGCAACTGGCTGGTGAAGACAACTATCAGGCTATGACGACTGCGGTAATGGACGTGGTCAAGCATCATTTCCGACCGGAATTTATCAACCGGATTGATGAGATGGTGGTGTTTCATCCGCTAAGCCGTTTGCAGCTCAGCGAGATCGCAAGAATACAGATTGCACATTTGACGCAAAGGTTGGCAGACCGGGATTTAGATTTTCAGGTCACAGAAAAAGCGATTGAACGCTTAGCCGACCTGGGGTTCGATCCGGTTTATGGTGCACGACCACTCAAGCGCACAATACGGTCAGAATTAGAAAACCCACTCGCACAGTCGATCCTGTCCGGTCAGTTCAACAGTGGCGATACCATCGTCAGTGACTTTGACGGTACCGGGTTTACCCTCGAATGCTACACCGAGCCAACCGCGCAGGTCGCCTGAATCACGATTAATCGTGAAGCGGCCGTGTCATTCGCGATTTGGTTGCGCTGCCCAGTGGCAGTAGAATCTGCGGAATTCTAGCTTAGCGGTTTAGTTTATGAAGGCAATGATTCTTGCTGCCGGTAAGGGTACCCGGGTCCGGCCACTGACGCACAAGATGCCCAAACCAATGATCCCTGTTCTGGGCAAACCGGTTATGGAGTACCTGGTGGAGCAGCTGGCCCGACACAGCTTCGATCAGATTATGGTCAATGTCAGTCATCTCGCACATTCCATCGAGAACTATTTTGGCGACGGTCGTCGATGGGGGGTCGAGATTGGTTACTCGTTTGAGGGCTATCTTCAGGATGGCAATACGGTGGCTCAGCCAATAGGTTCTGCCGGGGGTATCCGCCGAATCCAGGATTTTGCCCGGTTTTTTGATGATACATTTTTAGTGGTTTGCGGGGACGCTTTGATCGATCTTGATCTTACTGAGGTTTTGCGTAGTCATTGGAAGTCCGGAGCCATCGCAAGTGTCGTTGTCAAAGAGGTGCCCAGACAGCGAGTTTCCAATTACGGTGTAGTCGTCTGTGATGACGTCGGACGCATTGTGTCATTCCAGGAAAAACCCGATTTGTCAGAAGCACGCTCCAATCTGGTCAACACTGGAATTTATGTTTTCGAACCCGAGGTTGTTGAACACATTCCGGTTGATGAGGAATATGATATTGGTAGCCAGCTGTTCCCCCGACTCCTAGCAGAAGGATTGTCTTTTCACGCAATCAGTGTACCTTTTACCTGGATCGATATCGGCCAGCTGAGTGACTACTGGGAAGCCAATCAGCAACTCATGCGCGGTATGCTCAAAGGTGCACGGATGCCAGGTAAAGAACGCTTACCCAGGATATGGACCGGTCTAAACGTTAATGTGGACTGGGATGAGATCCGAGCAGAGGGTCCAATCTATGTCGGATCAGGAACTCGGATCGAACCAGGATGTGAAATTATCGGCCCGACCTGGATTGGGCAGGGGTGCCACATCGAGAGTGGTGCCCGAATCTCTCGAAGTATACTGTTCGAATACAGTCGTCTTGGTTCGCGTGCGCGGGTAACCGAATCTCTTGTGTTCGGTCAGAACTGTGTTGATCAGGACGGTAACCCGACACCTGACCCCAGCGGGAATTTGGACTGGGTCGGCGATGCCCGCGAATTCAGTGGTAGCCCTTAGAAAGCAGCCTGACACTATACCGGTGCGGCAGCACACATCCTGACGAGTTGGGCTATGCCAGTGGACTTTCCCTTTATGGCCGATCAGCCGAAAGCATCAGCACGCATAAAAGTCAGTCCAGAGCACTTCAAGGTCGATGAGATTCTAGGGTTTGAACCCGATGGTACGGGGCAGCATTATCTGTTTCGGATCCTTAAGATCAACCGAAATACCGCCGACGTTGCGCGCGAGTTGTCACAAATGTTTGGTCTGCGATTAGTAGATGTTGGCTATTCCGGGCGAAAAGATAAACAGGCTGTTGCCAGGCAGTGGTTCAGTGTGCCGGCTCAAAGTGTGGACGCAGTTTCTAGTTCCATTGGGGGTCTAGGCTGGAAGGTAGAAAAGCAGTGTAGACATGGTAGAAAGCTGCGGCGCGGCAGTCATCGTGGAAATTCCTTTGACATTCGCTTGAGTGAGTTTAAGGGCTGTGCATCAGATCTAGAACAACGTGTTCTCAACCTTCAGCGCCGGGGTTTTCCAAACTACTTTGGAAGCCAGCGATTTGGCCACCAGGGCAGAAATATCGATGAAGCGCGTAGGATCTTGGGTACTGATGCTATTCGACTTCGTCGACCCAGCCATCAGATGCTGCTTTCCGCGGCGCGGAGTTGGTTGTTCAATGTCGTTCTTGGACAAAGACTACGCGAAAATACATGGACTCGACCCCTGCCTGGTGACATCATGATGCTTGCGGGCAGTCGATCCCACTTTACCGCCGAAAAGGGCGACTCGATGCTACCGGAGCGGTTAGCCAGTCTGGATATCCATGTCAGTGGCCCTTTATGGGGAGACGTAAAATCTGTCCAGGGTCAGACAGCTTGGCAGCGGGAGTGCTATTGGCTCGAAGGCGAAACAGAATTGCGAGATAGTGTTGCCCGAACCGGAGCAAATCCGGCACGGCGTGCACTACGTGCCACCTTCGATGACCTGGCTCTGAAGTGGACTCACGACAGTAATCCCAGGCTCATATTTACCCTCGGTCGTGGTTGTTATGCGACTTCTTTGCTTCGAGAACTGGTACTGATTGACCAGCCATCAACCTCAGGTCGTTAGCAGACTGGCCCGGGTCAGCAAGTCGTTCACTCGTTTTACATAGGCCGCCGGTTCGGAAAGCCGCGCGCCTTCGCTCAATGCAGCTTGGTCAAAAAGAACCATAGACCATTCTTCCAGTCGCTCGTGCTCTGGTGCCAGTTGTTTGATGAGCGGGTGGTCAGCATTAATTTCCATAATCGGCTTAGCGTCCGGCGCATCCTGTCCCATGGACTGCAGGATGCGCTCCAGGTTGCCCCCGAGATCATGGTCGTCGGCAACTAGGCAAGCCGGTGAATCTGTTAAACGATGGCTCACACGGACTTCCTTTACCCTGTCACTAAGTACTGCTTGTATCTTTTCCACCAGTCCGGTGAGATCTTTACCTTTTTCCTCGGCAGCTTTCTTCTGATCATCAGTTGCAAATTCATCCAGGTCCAACGTACCCTTTGCGATCGATTTCAACGGCTTTTCCTCATAGTCACTGAGGGAAGTAACGAGCCATTCGTCAACTGGGTCCGTTAGTAAAAGGACTTCAATATCGTTCTTTCGGAATATCTCTAGATGTGGCGATGTGCTGGCTGCTGCGTATGAATCTGCCGTGATGAAGTAGATTCCCTTCTGTTTCATAGGCATCCGTTTGACGTAATTCGCTAGTGATACTGTCTGTGCCTCTTCATCGTCATGGGTCGTGCAGAAACGCAATAGCTCGGCTAGGGTCTTCTGGTTTTCATGGTCTTCGACCATACCTTCTTTTAGGACTTTGCCAAATTCCCTCCAAAACTGTACGTAGGATTCTGGATTATTTTCGGCTATCCGCTTCAGTTCGTTGAGAATCTTTTTGACTGAGGCTGTGCGAATCCGGTCTATATCTTTATTGTTCTGCAGAAACTCGCGTGAGACATTTAGCGGTAGATCAGCTGCATCAACCACGCCCCGAACAAACCGAAGGTAATTTGGCATCAGGTACTTGGCATCATCGAGAATAAAGATTCGACGCACGTAGAGATTAATGCCGTGGCGTTGCTCACGATCCCATAAATCAAACGGCGCTTTTGATGGAATAAAAAGTAGCGAGATATACTCAAGATTTCCTTCAACTCTATTATGTAGCGTGACGAGCGGGGCCTCGTTGTCATAACTAATATTGGTATAGAACTGTTTGTATTCTTCCTCCGTAATTTCGGTTTTTGGTCTAGACCACAACGCCGCACCTTTGTTGACTGTTTCCCACTCGTCTTTTCGTTTTTCATCCGAACTCAGCATCTTGATCGGCAGAGAGATATGATCGGAGTACTTTCCAATAATATTGCGGAGGCGATACCCTTCGGCAAATTCTTTATCTTCTTTGCGAAGGTGTAGTGTTATTTCCGTACCTCGTTCAACACGGGTGGTATTTTCAATCGTGTATTCACCGCTGCCATCTGATGACCAGCGGACTCCTGCCTCAGGTTCTTGGCCGGCCTTGCGTGTCAAGAGTTCGACTTTTTCTGCGACCAGGAAAACCGAATAGAAACCGACTCCAAATTGACCAATCAGACTTGCGTCTGCGGATTGGTCGCCACTGAGTGAATCCAGAAACTGGCGAGTGCCTGATCGGGCTATTGTGCCGATGTTGTCGACCACTTCAGATTTGGCCATGCCGATTCCGTTGTCACGCACAGAGATCGTTCTGTCCTTCTCATTGAAGTTGATATGCACAGACAGTTCATTGCTGTCTTCCAGAAGTTGCTCATCTGTTAGTGCTGCAAATCGTAATCGATCACACGCGTCCGAGGCGTTGGAGATCAACTCTCGAAGAAAGATCTCCTTGTTCGAGTAGAGTGAGTGAATCATCAACTGTAATAGCTGATTCACTTCGGTCTGAAAACTTCGGGTTTCAACGGTTTGTTCAGTTGTCATCGGCTATTGGTCCTTACTGATGTGGGGCTTGCGAACGATCTTTGTGATTATCTGCAAAAAATGGGGGCTGTGGGATAGTAAATCAAGTCATCGGTGATTGACCCTATCGTTTTATTTAGTACTTGAACTTGTCAGCCTCAGTCGGCCCCACGGTCAATTTCCGGTAGAATCCGGCTCGTATGTTGTTTAACGAATCGGGGCATGGCGCAGTCTGGTAGCGCACCTGCTTTGGGAGCAGGGAGTCGGGGGTTCGAATCCCTCTGCCCCGACCATTATGTGGGAACCACAGGAGAGCCGGGCGCCCGTAGCTCAACCGGATAGAGCAACGGCCTTCTAAGCCGTAGGTTACAGGTTCGAGTCCTGTCGGGCGTACCAATTTAGCGACGTGATCTCTTGAATAGCTGGATTCGCTGGCTTTAACATCCTGAATTGTTGGATAATTGACAATCTGGCTATCCGAATATGGTGATCGTAGCTCAGTTGGTAGAGCCCCGGATTGTGATTCCGGCCGTCGTGGGTTCGAGTCCCATCGGTCACCCCAGATTTGCAATAACCAAGAGAAGATCGTCAATTTATGGGATTGTCAGTGAAGGAGACAGAGGGCCGTTAGCTCAGTAGGTAGAGCAGCTGACTCTTAATCAGCGGGTCGCAGGTTCGATCCCTGCACGGCCCACCACTACTAGTGAAAATTGAAATTGCTAAGAACAGGAATGATTAAATTCGGCTTCTGGCCTTATTCTCAAATCTGCACAGAATTAGATGCGAAAGTGGCGGAACTGGTAGACGCGCTGGCTTTAGGTGCCAGTGGGGTAACCCGTGGGAGTTCGACTCTCCCCTTTCGCACCAGCGTTTCAAGTAATTAATCATAGTTCACCTCCTACAATCAGGAATACCATCGCATGGATGTCTCTGTTGAAAATACTGGTGCAATCGGCAGGAAAATGACAGTTAAAATTCCTGCAGCAGATTTTGATCAAAATATTGAGTCAAGGCTGGCGACTCTGGCGAAGACCGTAAAACTTCCAGGCTTCCGACCGGGCAAGGTTCCACTCAAGGTAGTTGAAGCAAGATATTCTGAGCAAGTCCTGCATGAAGCAGCCGAAGAACTGATCAGTTCAAGCTATCATGATGCCGTTGTGCAGGAATCTGTTGAAACCGCGGGCCCACCATCGATTGAGCCCAAGACGATGACACGCGGCGAGGATCTTGAATATGTAGCTACATTCGAGGTGTTTCCTCAGATCCCCCGAACTGACATTGCCGGCACGTCGATTGTTCGTAAATCCTGTCAGCCGGAAGAGGAAGATGTGACTCGAACAATCGAAACTTTACGCAAACGCCGAACGATCTGGGAGGCAGGTGAATCAGCAGCTGAGGAGGGTGACCGCTTGCTGATTGACTTCAAAGGATCTGTGAATGGAGAACCTTTCGAAGGTGGGGAAGCGGAAAACTATCCCGTTATACTGGGGGGAAGCACATTGCTTCCGGAGTTTGAGGCGCAGTTAACTGACCTCAAGACAGGTGACCAAGGCACAGTCGACCTAACCTTTCCTGAAGATTACCCAAATGAAGAACTTGCAGGTCAACCGGCAAAGTTCAGTGTTGACGTTCGTGAAGTTGCAAAACCGAAACTACCTGAGATCGACGAGGACTTCATAAAAAGTTTTGGTGTGGAAGAGGGAACCGATGAGGCATTCCGCAACCAAATTCTAGCAAATCTGGAGAAGGAATGTTCACAAAAAGTTCGGAGTGACACTCATGAAGCGGTGATGGAGGCACTTCTCCTGGGGAACGATTTCGAAGTGCCAGAGACCTTGATCCGAGAAGAAACTGAGCGGGCGGTTACGGCTGCCCGGGGCCAGATGCAGCAGCAGGGTCTACCTGCAGATACACCAGTCGATCCAGAACAGTTCAGGAATTCAGCTGAAAGACGTGTACGACTGGGGTTGGTTATGCACACAATCGTAAAACAGCGAGAAATAAAGCCAGACGATAATGCTGTTCGCCAGCGACTAGAGGACATGGCGTCAAGCTATGATGATCCTCAACAGTTCATTAAGTGGTACAGTGAAGACAGGAGTCGCTTGTCGCAGGTTGAGGCCGCAGTCGTCGAGGACCAAGTTGTGGAAGCGTTGCTGACCGATGCCGACGTCACCGATAGCGAGGTGAGCTTTGAGGACTTAATGAACCCGACTGTACCTGACATTGCGCAATCGTGATCCGGGTCGATCATACTGACAGAGGTGATACTGTGACAGATTATTCCAAGCAACCTACCTTGACGGCACCCCAGAATCTCGGTCTGGTGCCGATGGTCATCGAAACCACTGGTAGAGGCGAACGTGCCTACGACATCTACTCTCGGCTGCTCAAGGAGCGGGTTATATTTATGGTCGGCCCGATTGTTGACCATATGGCCAACCTGGTTGTAGCGCAACTACTGTATCTGGAATCAGAGAACCCGGACAAGGATATTCATCTTTATGTCAATAGTCCCGGTGGTGAGGTGAATGCAGGTCTTGCCATCTACGATACCATGCAATTCATACGACCTGACGTTAGCACGGTTTGCACGGGTCAGGCTGCGAGCATGGGTGCAGTGATACTTGCTGGTGGCGCTTCGGAAAAGCGATTTGCACTGCCGCATGCACGAATCATGATCCATCAACCTTGGGGCGGGTTTCAGGGTCAGGCCACAGATATTGATATTCACGCCAAAGAGATTCTGAGAATACGTGAACGGTTAAACCAGATACTTTCCGACCATACCGGACGGGACCTGGACGTTGTACAGAATGATACTGAGCGGGACAACTTTATGAGTGGAGAAGAGGCTGCAGAATACGGTATTATTGACCGAGTAATTAGTAAGCGCGAAGACTAATTATTATCACGCAAATAGCCTCAATTGTGTACCCCTTGCAATCACGCTATAAAGACTGCATCTTACATAGATGGCAAAGCTGATTTTGAACACGACCCACGTGCCTGAAGATCTGGTCTGGGTGGATCATTACAGAGTTAATAATTGATATAGGGGAGGTAGCATGGCCGAGAACGACGGCGACAACAAAGGTGACAAGCTTCTCTATTGTTCTTTTTGTGGAAAGAGTCAGCACGAAGTTAGAAAACTGATCGCTGGCCCATCGGTATTTGTCTGTGATGAGTGCGTAGAGCTCTGTAACGAGATTATTCGTGAAGAGGCCGAAGATGTCGAAGCCGAGGATGCTCGCGAGGCAGCTTATCCGACCCCGCAAGAAATCTGTGAGCGGCTGGATGATTATGTCATCGGCCAGACAGAGGCAAAGAAAGTCCTTTCAGTGGCCGTATACAATCACTATAAGCGGATTGAGAACGCAGAAACTGTAGGCGAAGTCGATATCGCGAAAAGCAACATTCTGATGATCGGGCCGACCGGATCAGGTAAAACCCTTCTAGCCGAAACATTGGCTCGGGAACTCAATGTGCCGTTTACGATTGCCGATGCAACCACTCTCACAGAAGCCGGTTATGTCGGAGAAGATGTTGAAAACATTATCCAGAAGCTGCTCCAGAAGTGTGATTATGACGTGGAAAAAGCCCAGATTGGAATTGTGTATATCGATGAAATAGACAAGATATCGCGCAAATCGGATAACCCATCTATTACCCGTGATGTCTCTGGGGAAGGCGTTCAGCAGGCGCTACTTAAACTGATCGAGGGCACTGTAGCCTCGGTACCTCCGCAAGGTGGTCGCAAACACCCGCAGCAGGAGTTTCTACAGGTCGATACCCGAAACGTGTTGTTTATTTGTGGGGGTGCATTTTCGGGACTCGAGAAAGTCATCCAGCAGCGCTCTGAAAAGTCAGGTATCGGATTTGGTGCGGACATCAAAAGTATCTCAAAAGATGCTCGTATGAGTGAGTTTTTACCTGATCTCGAACCCGAGGATCTGATCAAGTATGGACTGATACCAGAGTTTGTCGGCCGCATGCCGGTAATCGCAACACTCGAAGAACTGGATGAAGCAGCTTTGATAACCATCCTGACTGAGCCCAAAAATGCACTGATCAAGCAATTTGGCAAACTATTTGAACTTGAAAATGTGGACCTTGAAATTCGACAGGATGCTCTAGAAGCTATTGCAAAAAAGGCTATGGATCGAAAGACTGGTGCACGCGGACTGCGTTCAATACTAGAGAAAGCATTGCTGGAGACCATGTTTGAATTACCATCAATGAACGATGTGACCAAGGTGACGGTAGACTCCAGCGTAATCGAAGACAGCTCTCAACCGCTATATATCTTCGAAGAAGAACCACGAAACATTTCACAGCAATCTTAATTTGAGTTGAGACACGATTTCATCTTGAATTAAGAGGGCGAAGTCCCCAGATTAGGTGTAATACCAGTGCACGACTGGCTTGCCGAGCTTTAAACGGAGTCAGAACACACGGAACTAAACATGACTGACGACAACGATATTGAAGTATTGGAGCCACAGGTTCGCTATCCCATGTTGCCGTTACGTGATGTTGTGGTGTTTCCACACATGGTGATACCGCTCTTTGTCGGTCGGGAGAAATCTATTAAAGCACTCGACCACGCTATGGAATCTGGCAAGCAGATTTTTCTCGCGGCCCAGCATGATGCGGCAGATGATGACCCGTCACCTGAGCACATTTATGAGATCGGCACTGTGGCCAATATTCTGCAGCTTTTAAAACTACCTGATGGAACCGTAAAGGTTCTGGTAGAGGGAACTGCCAGAGCCGCAATCGTCAGATATGTTCAATCCGAAGAGACCTTTGAAGTCGACGCTGTTGATGTCAACGATGAACTGATCGATGAGCGCGAGGCTGAAGTACTGATCCGAACGGTGGTTACTGAATTTGAACAGTATGTCAAACTCAACCAGAAAATTCCGCCAGAAGTACTGACATCCTTGAGTGGTATCGAGGAGCCTGGTCGGCTGGCCGATACGATCGCCGCTCATCTGACGTTAAGAAACGAAGAAAAACAAAAGATTCTTGAGTATGCCAGTTCACGTGAGCGGCTGGAGCATATTCTGGGCATTATGGAATCTGAGATCGATCTCCTTCAGGTAGAGAAACGAATTCGTGGGCGAGTCAAGAAGCAGATGGAAAAAAGTCAGCGCGAGTATTACCTGAATGAGCAGATGAAAGCGATTCAGAATGAGCTCGGCGAAATGGAAGACGCGCCCAATGAAATGGATGAACTGCAGAAAAAGATCGAAGAAGCTGGCATGTCCAAAGAGGCGCTGGAAAAGGCCGAGTCAGAACTGAAAAAACTTCGCATGATGTCACCGATGTCAGCGGAAGCGACGGTGGTCCGAAATTACATCGATTGGCTGGTGCAGGTACCGTGGAAGAAAAGGACACGGGTCTCGAAGGACCTGGCCAAGGCTGAATCGATCCTTGAGGGTGATCACTACGGACTGGATCAAGTCAAGGAGCGGATACTGGAATATCTGGCCGTACAACAGCGAATCAAAAAGATCAGAGGGCCCATTCTGTGCTTAGTTGGACCGCCAGGCGTTGGCAAGACATCACTGGGTGAATCAATAGCGCGAGCAACACATCGTAAGTTCGTGCGTATATCGCTGGGTGGAATGCGCGACGAGGCTGAAATTCGCGGGCACCGCAAAACCTACATCGGGTCACTGCCGGGGAAAATTCTTCAAAACATGGCAAAAGCCGGATCGAAGAATCCATTGTTCATGCTTGACGAAGTCGACAAAATGTCGATGGACTTTCGAGGGGATCCGTCGTCTGCCCTGTTGGAAGTGCTTGATCCAGAGCAAAACAACAAGTTCGGCGATCATTATCTCGAGGTCGATTACGATCTTTCTGAAGTCATGTTTGTAGCAACGGCCAATACCTTGAACATACCCAGTCCATTACGGGATCGGATGGAGATCATCCGTATTTCGGGGTACACCGAAGATGAGAAACTCAATATTGCAACGCGTTATCTCGTCGAAAAGCAGAAACGGAACAATGGACTTAACGATGAAGAGATCGTTTTCCGGAAATCTGCCCTGGTAGATATCGTTCGTTACTATACCCGGGAGGCTGGTGTGAGGTCGCTCGAGCGGGAAATCGCTAAGATTTGCCGCAAAGTTGCTAAGGAACTGCTTCTCAACGAGATAAAACAGACTGTGACAGTCACCAGTCGGTCCGTACAGAAATATCTTGGTGTCCGTCAGTTTCGTTATGGCAAAGCAGAAGATACAAACCGGATCGGACAGGTGACTGGTCTGGCATGGACTGAAGTCGGTGGAGAACTTCTAACAATAGAATCGGCGGTGATGCCCGGTAAAGGCAAGCAGAGCTATACCGGTAAGTTAGGAGATGTTATGCAGGAGTCGATTCAGGCTGCGATGACTGTGGTTCGCACTCGATCCAAGCAGTACGGCATACCACTGGATTTCTACCAGAAGCAGGATGTGCACATACATGTGCCTGAAGGTGCAACACCTAAAGATGGGCCAAGCGCGGGGATTGGAATGTGTACGGCGGTATTGTCTGCGATTACAAGTATCCCAGTGCGTTCTGATCTTGCCATGACGGGTGAGATCACGTTGCGGGGTGAAGTGTTGCCTGTAGGGGGTCTTAAGGAAAAGCTACTGGCCGCACATCGAGGCGGGGTCAAATTGGTATTGATTCCTCATGAAAATGAAAAGGACCTGGCAGAAATCCCCAAGAATGTGAAGGCGGGTCTGGAGATCAAACCGGTTCGTTGGATAGACGAAGTTTTTGCGTTTGCGCTTGAAAGACTCCCAGAACCAATCGATGAGGCTGCTGATGAGGCAAACGTTGAGTCAGCGAATGAAGACAGTCAAACTACACAGGATCGACCGGTAGCCCACTGATAGTCTAGTCGTAATTACGGGTTTGATTATGGCCTCTCTGAGGCACAAAAATTTTTAGATTCGACTTACAAATCAGTCATCTTCAGCGGATTCTTTCTGTAAATTATAAACGTCTAGCTCGGCATCAGAGTGGCTTTTGTCGGGCCGTGCCGATTTGACACCGAAAATCAGCCCTTGGTATAACCAGTTTGCTGTACGTGTTCAGTCGGTGGTTACACGGAATTTGCGAACTGAGGCTGATTGAACTCAATGCGATGTTCGGGCTGTGGTCACGACCAACTTGAATGAGGGACACACCAGTGAATAAAGCCGAATTGATCGATGCAGTAGCAACTAGCACGGGCCTGGGAAAATCTGGTGCGGCCAGTGCCGTAGAATCTGTCTTCAGCAATATCACCAACACACTGCAACAGGGGGGTACGGTTTCCCTGGTCGGATTTGGTGCATTTTCCGTCAGTCACCGCTCTGCTAGGATGGGCCGGAATCCCCGCACCGGTGAAACCATCACCATTTCAGCGTCCCGTGCACCGAAGTTCAAAGCTGGAAAACAACTCAAGGATGCCGTAAACTCGCTCGCCTTTCCGGGTGCTTAGCTCAGCTGGCAGAGCGTCGCCCTTACAAGGCGAAGGTCGCAGGTTCGAACCCCGCAGCACCCACCAAGGCCTGCGGTTTGCTGTCATACGGAAAATTTGCTAGAACGCCGGAGCGGTAGTTCAGTTGGTTAGAATACCGGCCTGTCACGCCGGGGGTCGCGGGTTCAAGTCCCGTCCGCTCCGCCATTTACTTGAAAACCAGGCGTACGCAGATATTTGTGGACGCCTGGTAGATTCCATACACTGCGAACCGGTGAGGATTTATTTTGGTCACGCCTACCTAATACAATAGGGCAACACAACTGCTTCTTGGGAACAGGAAGGCTTTTGGTTTTGGTGCCTGAACAAGGCTGAGAAACAACAACAATGCTGATTACAATTCGAGAAAGAGCCTCCGGCGTCATAGGCTGGACCGTCGCAGGTGTCATTATCCTTGTCTTCGCGGTGTGGGGGATCGGGTCCTATTTCGAAGGTGTATCCGAGATTATTGTTGCGACTGCTGACAAGATCGAAATCAATCAGGAAACGTATCAGCAGGCAATGAGTGATCGCCGTCGACGACTGGTCCAGATGATGGGAAGAAATGTTGACGCTGAACTATTCAGCAGTACCGCCTTCAAACGCCAGGTCGTAGAGGAACTCATAGACACCACCTTACAGAACGAAACCCTTCATGCCAGTGGATTCAGAATCAGTGATGCACAACTGGCAGCACTCATACAGAATACTGCAGTTTTCCATACCGACGGTCAGTTTGACCGTGACCGATACGAACTTCTTGTTCAGAACTCTGGAATGACCATTCAGGGTTACGAAAGTTATCAGCGGCAGCAAGGCGTCGTCGACCAACTGGTTCGAGGACTTGGGCAGTCAGCCATTGTCAGCACGAACTCGATCGATAAGGCATGGAAACTTCTGGATCAGCGACGTATAGCATCCTACACCACGCTAGAGTTCGATAATTTTCTGGATGATATACAAGTTTCTGAAACGGCAATTGAAAAAGAGTATCAGGCAAACTTAGATAGTTACTTTAAGCCAGCCTCTATTCAGGTGGACTACCTGAAGTTATCAGTGGAAGATCTGGGCACAAGATTGGATGTTGATGAGGCAGATATCTTGCAGATGTACGAGGACAATCCTGACCGCTATAGGCAGCCCGGCAGTCGCAGTGCCAGCCATATTTTGCTGAAGGTCGATTCAGATGCTACGAATGCACAGATTGATCAGGTGCGCCAGAGGGCATCGGAAATCGTTGCGCGCGCCCGCGGCGGTGAATCATTTGCCAGTCTGGCCGAAGTCAATTCAGACGATAAAGGCTCTGTGAAACGCGGTGGCGAACTTGGTGTGATCAGACCAGGCACCATGGCCAAACCGTTCGAAGATGCCGTTTTTGTAATGGGAGAAGGGGAGATCAGTGAACCGGTGAGAACGCAGTATGGGTTTCATGTCATTCGACTGGACAGAATTACTGAATCTAGAGTTCAGCCCCTGGATCAGGTTCGGAGTGAAATCGAGGCCGAAGTCCGCCGCCTCCGTGCGGAGGAGCAGTTTAATGAATTGGCCGAAATCCTTGGCAGTACAGTATTCGAACAACCCGATTCCCTGGAACCTGCTGCTGATCACCTGGGCGTAAAGGTAATGCGCAGTGAGTGGTTTACCCAGGATGCTGGTACCGGCATTGCTGAATTTCAGGTGGTTCGGGATGCTGCATTCGGTAACGAAGTTTTGATTGATGGCCTGAACAGTGAATTGATAGAAATCGACCAAGACAATCTCGTTGCCGTCCGCAAAGTTGACTATCGAGCTCGTCGTCAACTTGATCTGAATGAGGCCAGAGATGGATTAGAAAAAAGGCTTCGCGCAGTGGAAGCATCTGACAAAATGGAAAAGGCCGGTGAAGATCTGGTGGCGCGCCTGAAATCCGGCGCAGACTGGGACGAACTGCTCATAGCGCACAAACTGGCCCGTGTCCGCCTTCCCGAGACAACTGAGACCCTGCTGGAACCACTTGAGCAAGTTGTTGCCCGTGTCGTCTATGCGGCACTTGTGCCGCTATCCGGACAGATTGCCTATGGTGGAGAGCGAATTAGTCCGGCACGATATGCGATTTATCGACTCGAGCGTGTCGAATTCGGAGACCCCGCAAGCGCGTCAGAAGAAGATCGATTGGGCGTTGAGAAAATCTTATCGTCGCGACGGGGTGGAGAAATGGTGATCGGGTGGCGTCAGGGACTGCGTAAAGTAGCAAAAGTTCAGATCAACGACGAGTTACTCTAAAGTTCAGCGTGACGTGGACTGATCCCTACCGTATTAAATCCACCGTCTACATAGGTGATTTCGCCGGTGATACCGGAGGCCAGATCTGAACACAGGAAGGCAGCCGCATTGCCGACTTCCTCGATGGTGACACCGCGACCCAGCGGCGCTGTATCGTCATAGAATCCCATCATTTTACGGAATCCTTTGATACCTGATGCGGCCAGCGTCCGGATGGGTCCGGCCGAGATGCCGTTAACTCGGATTCCTTGACTGCCCAGAGACTGAGCGAGGTAGCGCACATTGGCTTCAAGACTCGCTTTTGCTAAGCCCATTACGTTGTAGCCCGGCATCGAACGTTGGGAGCCGATGTAGGTCAACGTAAGCAGGGCCCCATTGCGTCCCGACATCATAGGCTGGGCCGCACGCGCCAAGGCAGCGAAGCTGTAAGAACTGATTTCGTGGGCCGTGTTGAAACCCTCCCGTGTAACAGCATTAAGATAGAGCCCTTCGAGTTCCTCTCTAGGAGCAAATGCGATCGAGTGCACCAGAATATCGAGTGCGTCCCAGTGCTTCGCCAATTCATCGAAAAGAGAGTCGATCGCACTGTCGGTCCCGACATCACAAGGCAGTACCACGGTACTGCCTAATGACTGGGCAAATTTGTCAACTCTGGGTTTGAGTTTTTCATTTTGATAAGTTAAAGCGAGTTCTGCCCCTTCCCGGTCCATAGCCTGGGCAATACCCCAGGCTATGGAGCGGTCGCTGGCGAGACCGGTAATCAGTGCTCGTTTGCCATTCAGGAATCCCATAGTCCATATTCTCTGTTTCTAGAAATCAAGTTGATAGAGTTTGTAGCTTAAGAGCCGACTGCTGTCAAAGTCCAGACCGATCAGAAGCCAATGAGTAATATCGTCGTACAGCCAGTGCAGAATCAAGCGATTATTCGCGCAACCGAGATCGCCGAACGACTAGATCTGCCTTTAGTTGCACAGGTTGATGCTGGTCAGCAGTTTGTCCTCGAAGTTTCTGTAGAACGTCTGGCTATTCGTGATCGTAGACAGGTTCGTACACGTCCAGTCCAGGTGGTGTGTTCAAATTTTCGGCGCCCCAGTCGCGGTCGTGATCTTCTGGCGCGCGCCATAGGTCGAACCAATAAGACAGTAATCGATGCGACTGCGGGTTTCGGTCGAGATGCTTTTCATCTGGCCAGTCTGGATAGGCGAGTGATTGGTATAGAGCGATCGCCAGTACTGGCCGAACTCTTGATCGCGGCGCTGAATCAATCTGCTGCTGAAGCACTTCGAAAAAGTATCCGCTTCATTTGTGCAGACAGTCGTGTCGCTATCGAAAAATTACCTCGTCCCGATGTAATCTATCTTGATCCCATGTTCCCGCAAAGAACCATTAACTCTGCGACTGCACGTAAAGAGGCAACACTGCTTCGTGGGCTGGTGGGGGATGACCCTGATGCTGATGAACTGTGGAACCTTGCATGCATCCATGCACGTCAACGGGTAGTGGTTAAGCGGTCTCGCTATGCGCCTGCCATAGGGCGTGTTCCTGATCTGAGGGTAAGCGGTAAGGCGGTTCGATACGATATATACCTTAGGAGTGAAAGATGAAGCCGCTGCCTTGGTTTTATGCGCCCAACCTAGACGCCAGGCCGGAATCTGTCGTGCTCGTAGCAGATGAATCGAGGCACCTAGCCCGGTCGCGACGGTTGAGTGTTGGCGGTGAAATCATTGTTTTTGACGGACTCGGGACGACAGCAAAAGCGAAAATCGTGGAAATCAGTGGGCGGGGAGCTCGGGTTGCGCTTGAGTTGACCGCTTATGCTCACCAGATCGAGGGTCGTGTTCGTGTACATCTGGCGGCGGCTCTGCCGAAGGGTGATCGTCAGACAGTGATGCTGGATATGGTCACCCAGATTGGCATAACTGATTTCACACCACTATTGTGTGAACGCAGTGTCGCGAAGTTCAGTATCCGCTCAGCGGCTCGTTGGCAGAAAACATGCCTCGAAGCCTGCAAGCAGAGTCAGCGACCCTGGGTTCCTCGTCTCCATCAGCCAAAATTATTGGCAGAGATGTTTAATACAGATGGCGGGGCTGGGCGTGTCGTCTGGCTTGCAGATCCCCGGGGGGGGTATCCCGCTGCAGTTCAAAAGCTAAAGGCCGATGAGTTAATTCTGCTGGTTGGGCCCGAAGGAGGGTTCAGTCCGAGCGAATGGAAACTACTTAGTGACACCGATATCGAGCCTGTCACTCTGGCCAAAACCGTATTGCGGACCGAGACTGCAGCTGTGGCGATGGTCAGCGCTGCTATAACCAGGCTGGGTGTCTAGGAAGACAACTGTTCTACACGGCTCTGCTGGGCTTCAAGTTGTGCAATTGCACTACGGGTAGATTCTAGACGTTCTCGTTCTTTAGCCACGATTTCAACTGGTGCCTTGTCTACAAAATTCTGGTTGGACAACTTGCTGTGTGTGCGTGCCAGATCCTCATTTAATTTTCCAATCTCACGACTGAGTCGTTCCAGCTCTGCTTCACGATCGATAACAGCACCCATGGGCACCAGAACGGTCAGTGACCCGATGAGGGCTGTAGCACATTCCGGAATCTGTGAATCTTCAGTGACATAATCTAGAGAGTCCAAACGTGCCAGTTCCACGATCAGCCTGTTAAATGTCAGCGAATGTTCCGCGTCGGTATTGTCCCCACCCCGGAGCAAAGCAGGCAGCGAGCGACGTGGATCGATATTCATCTCACCCCGAATATTTCGTACCGCCGAGACCACCGACTGTACCCATTGCAGACTGTCGATCGATCCCTGGTCTATCAGCTCTGTTTGTTTAATTGGGTATGGTTGGGTCATGATTGTCGGCCCGGCAGTTCCGACTCGCCGTGCGATACGGCGCCACAGGGCGTCGGTGATAAACGGCATAATAGGGTGCAGCAATCGGAGGGAGGCATCCAGAATCTGGACAAGGGTCTGCCTTACCCCGAGTTTGCGATCTGTTGACAGATCGTCATCGCCGAGTTCAATCTTGGCTATCTCAAGGTACCAGCTGCAGAATTCGTCCCAGACAAAGCTGTGGAGCGTTTGTGCCACCTGGTCAAAACGGTACAGCGATACAGAGTGACTGACATCACCTGCCACCTGCTGCAATCGGGAGATGATCCAATGTTCTGCTGGTCCAAGCTGACCCGTCACACCTGGGTTAGTTTCCAGAGGTTCGGTATTTATCAAAACGAATCGGGTGGCATTCCAGAGTTTATTGCAGAAGTTGCGATATCCCTCTATCCGACCTAGATCAAAGCGGATATCCCGACCCTGGGTTGCCAAGCTGGCAAAAGTAAAGCGTAGAGCATCGGTTCCGTACGATGGAATGCCTTCGGGGAACTGTCTGCGTGTATCGTCAGTGATGCGTTTGGCCATTTGTGGTTGCATCAGCCCTGAAATTCGTTTCTCTATCAGTGCCGGAAGCGTAATACCATCGATCAGATCCAGTGGGTCAAGCACATTGCCTTTTGACTTCGACATTTTCTGACCGTCGGCATCGCGTACCAGACCATGAACGTACACATCATGGAAAGGAACGGACCCCGTAAATTTCAGGCCAAACATGATCATTCTGGCTACCCAGAAGAAGATGATGTCGAAACCTGTGACCAGTACACTGGTGGGATAGAACGCTTTCATCGCTGCGGTATCTTCGGGCCAGCCCAGGGTAGAAAATGGCCACAGTGCCGAGGAGAACCAGGTATCCAGAACATCCTCATCCTGGTACAGCGAGACTTTTCTGCCGTGAAACAACGTTGCCTTTTTCAGCGCGGATGATTCGTCCAGAGCGACAAAGATGTTGCTGTCGTCGTCATACCACGCCGGAATACGGTGGCCCCACCAGATCTGCCGCGAGATGCACCAGTCTTCAATGTTGTTCATCCACTCGTAGTAGGTCCTGCTCCAGTTGTCCGGTACAAATCGGATTCGGCCGTCTTTAACTGCTTCAATAGCCGGTTCAGCCAGAGGCTTGGTGCGGACGTACCACTGATCAGTTAGATAGGGTTCTACAACGGCTCCGGATCGATCACCGCGCGGTACCATCAGTGTGTGATTTTCAATTTTTTCGATCAGACCTCGCTCTTCAAGATCTGATACGACCTGCTTTCGAGCATCGTAACGATCCAGGCCATGGTACTCGGACTCTTCCAGATCGATAGCTGCATCGGGCGTCAGTATGCTGATCACCGGTAGATCGTGACGTTGACCGACTTCGTAGTCGTTGAAGTCGTGACCGGGTGTGATTTTGAGACAACCGGTTCCAAAAGCGGGGTCCACATAATCATCCGAAATGATTGGGATCATCCGTTCCACAAGCGGTAATCGCACCTGAGAACCAATGAGATCGCGGTAGCGTTCGTCTTCGGGATGTACTGCCACAGCGGTGTCACCCAGCATTGTTTCGGGCCGAGTGGTCGCAACCACCAGGTGCCCTGAGTTGTCGGACAAGGGGTAACGAATGTGCCATAAGTGCCCCTGTTCTTCTTCCGAGACTACTTCCAGATCAGAAAGTGCGGTATGTAACACGGGATCCCAGTTAACCAGTCGTTTGCCACGGTAAATCAGATCTTCCTCGTAAAGCTGTACGAACACCTGACGCACGGCGTGTGACAGAGCATCGTCCATGGTGAATCGTTCCCGACTCCAGTCCAAAGATGCGGCCATTCGTCGGAGTTGGCGGCTGATCGTATCGCCGGACTCACGTTTCCACTGCCAGACTCTGTCAATAAACTGTTCACGACCCAGATCGTGTCGAGATATGCCCTCGACCTCCAACTGTCGTTCGACCACCATCTGTGTCGCGATACCGGCATGGTCGGTACCGGCTTGCCACAGGGTGCTTTTGCCACTCATGCGGTGATAGCGGATCAGAGCATCCATGATAGTGTCTTGAAACGCATGACCCATGTGCAGGCTGCCGGTAACGTTTGGCGGTGGTATCGCAATGCAATAGGCATCACCGATACCGGTCGGTTCAAAATAGCCCCCGGCTTCCCACTCTTGGTAAAGCATGGCTTCCATGCTGTGGGGATCAAAGTTCTTGCTTAATTCGACGTCAGACATTGTTTGTCATGCCAGGATCTTCGTTTTTACGGTTTCGCGTTTGAAAACCGGCGAATTATAGGGCAAAGACCTGTAGCCCAACGGGGTTAGTTTCGAACTTGGCCCGTCATTCTCTCTCAAGCCACGCAGAAAGCTGTTGAGAAACGTCTGACAACAGTTTTTCGCGCAAAGCTTCATCCAGAGGTTCGCCGGATCTGCGGGAAATAGTTTTCTCTACCGTATCGATAAGTTCACGCGAGAGTTCAGCGATGGATTCACGACTCATGCCGGCATCAGGGGACGGGGTGGATACAGGAACCTGAGATATGGGTGACGGAGATTGTTCCTGAGCCCTATCCATGGGTGGGGGCGACTCGATGCCGGTTAAAGCATCGTGCGACAATTCTATAGTCTCGGGTTCCGGGTTACTTGTCATAGCAGGATCATCAATAAGTGACTCAGTGCTGAACATATCAACGGTCTCAGGAGATTCTAAATCCTCAGTCGTATCGAACACTGGCGCTGTCAATTCAGATGTTGTCTGAATTTCGTCGGCGTCCGGCTGGGTCTGATCAGATGTTGTGGTTTCGTCCTGAGCTGTCTCTGTTTCGGGATCAAGTAGTCGGCCGAGTTCTTTTAGCTCGCGAATCAGTTCTTCTCCCCGATCTTTTGATGTCATGTTGTTTTGGCCTCGAAATCTTCGATCAAAGAGTGATCCGATGCGTTTCCAGTTCCAACCCTTGGTCTCGATAGAACTTGAATCGGGACCGACCGGACTGTTTTTCGATTTCATCAAAACCAACAACTTCGGCAATTCTCACGAAATTGGAATAATCTTCAACGGGCTGATCTGCGACAGACACCACGACTTCTGCAGATCCCGATTGGGGTGGGTGATGACCAATCCGCACCGGGGCTGTGAGATCGGAATTGCCATTATTCCGAACATGCGGGATAAAGCTGCTTTGTGAGAATGTCCATAGTAGGTCATCGAGCAGCCCCGATTCTTGGTCATCACGAGTCCACAGGTAGACCGAATGACCACTTCGATAAGCGCGATCTATAATTTTGCAAGCGAGCCTTAAGCGCCCGTCAGTTGCATTTGCTTCAAGAACATAAAAATCTATACGCACGGCAGCCATCAGAGCACAGTTTTAATTTGTCGATCGGTTAATCAAGAATTGTGTCAGCAGAGGCACTGGTCGACCCGTCGCCCCGGTCTGGGTGTTCGTCTTCCAGGCACTGCCTGCGATATCCATGTGGGCCCACGTCATCTTTTCAGTAAATCGCGATAGAAAACAGGCCGCAGTGACGGCACCGGCACCTCGACCACCGACATTCGCGATGTCGGCAAATCCGCTCTTAAGTTGTTCATGATATTCATCCCACAGCGGTAATCGCCAGGCGCGGTCACGCGTTTGCTCACCCGCTTCGAGCAGTTGATCAGCGAGAGTGTCGTCATTGCTGAATACGCCGCTTGCCGGGTGACCCAGGGCAATCACACAAGCACCGGTTAGGGTGGCAATGTCAACAATTGCATCGGGCTTATAGCGTTCCGCGTAGGTAAGCGCATCACATAATATGAGCCTGCCTTCCGCATCCGTATTAAGTATTTCAATGGTCTTACCGGACATGCTGGTGACGATATCACCAGGCTTATTTGCAGCGCCATCGGGTAGATTCTCGCTACTGGGTACGATTCCTACTACATTAAGTGGGAGGTCCAGTTCGGCAGCTGCACTTAAGGCGCCGAAAACACTGGCACCGCCACACATGTCGTATTTCATTTCTTGCATACCGCCTGCAGGTTTAAGCGAAATTCCGCCAGCATCAAATGTGAGTCCCTTTCCAACCAGAACCACTGGGCGCTGATTTTGTGCGGCACCCCGGTGTTCCATGATGATGAACTTTGCGGGTTGGCGACTGCCCCGGGAGACCGATAGCAGAGATCCCATTTTGAGCTGTTCCATACGTTTCTCGTCTAGAACGGTTACCTTCAATCCATGGCTTCGCTGCAGTTTTCGCGCCTGGGCCGCCAGGTAACTTGGTGTGCAGATATTGCCGGGCAGGTTGCTGAGATCTCGTGAGAGTTTTACACCATTTGAAATCGCCTGACTTTCGCGGATGGCTCGTCGGGCTCGCACCGAAGCCGTCTTTGAACTGACAGAAAATGTGACACGAGCGAGAGAGCGTTTGTGCTCTTTCGTGCTTTTGGTCTGATCAAACTGGTAAGTGGCGTTGCACACTGCGTAGGCGAGGAGCCGCAGGCGTTCACTGACATCCCGCTCAGCAACTGCAGATTCGGCCAAGGTCACCGTGGCATTGCGTATGGGTAACCGAGCGAGTGCAGCGGCTGCACTGTCGACGGCTTGTTTGTATTCAGCAACACCCGATTCGTGGGCTTTACCCAAACCTACGGTAAGCACGCGTCGAGCCGGGCCATTGGAATGGCCAGGAATCATCAGAATTGAGCCGCTGGTTCCTTTGATATCGCCGTCGTCGACCAGACGCTGAATGATGCCGCCCATCGACTTATCAGCTTTTTTGGCACTTACAGTTAGTTTTCCACCGTTTAGAATTCCAACAACCAGACAGTCGGTTTTGAGGCTTATAGGGTCAGCGCTGGTGAGATTAATTTTCATGGGGTCCCTGTGATAGATCAGTTACAGTATGTAGTGGCATTTGCCATTTTCACAAAATGAAGCAGTATTGTGGTGGTTTATTCATGATTCTGTCAAAAGAAGGTTGCAATTGTACAAATGATACTTAGACGAGCATTTGTCCGGGAAGTATTGTTGACCAGCGTTGCTGTTACGGTGGCTATGTTGATGATCTTTATTGTTGTTCGAGCACTCGGTTTCCTCCGCCAAGCAGCAGAGGGCATGATTCCTGTCGGCAGCATCTTTTTGCTGTTGTTGCTTAAAGTGATGACTTATATGGATGCTATTCTCCCATTGATGGTCTTTATTGCCATCCTGATGGTTCTGGATCGCTGGAGTCGTGACAACGAAACCATCATTATGGCAGCGTCCGGGTACAGTCCTGGCTATCTGCTCAAACCAGCGGCATTTTTATTGGTAGTGTCAGGTGTTTTGGTAGGCGGGTTTTCGTTCTATCTGTCGCCACTGGCGGTTCGTGTCGGGGGAGCAATTGAACACGAATTTCGTACGGGCAAAGAGGTCAGCGGCATTATGGCCGGTGTGTTTACAGAAACACGGAATGGCCGGGGGGTATATTTTGTAGAAAGGGCAGACAACAACCTGTCGGTGTATGAGCATGTATTTGTATATGGGTCTGATGCGAGTCAGGATGGGGTCGTAGTGGCGGCGACTGCACGGCAGGAGCAGGATAGCAAATCCGGTGATCGTTTCCTGGTTCTGGAGAACGGAGTCCGCTACGAAGGTGTACCAGGCGATCCAGCGTACCGGGTGATTGAATTTGAATCTTATTCGATTCGCCTGTTGCCCGACCTAGTGCCAGAGCCACCAGTGCCATTGAGAGGTTGGCGCAATCAGGAACTGTGGCAGGAGTACAACAGTCCATCGATTCGGTCAGAACTGCATTGGCGATTATCAAAGGTTGTTGTTTTACCCGTGCTGATTCTGTTTGCATTGGGGCTCGGCCATATCAGCCCCAGGCAGGGTCGACTGCCCGCAATCATGGGGGCGCTGGTGATCTATTTCTGTTATACCAATGTAGCCGGCCTTGCCGTGGCTACTATGCGCAACAGCACTGCGTTGTCCCCTGCCATTGGCCTTTGGGCACTGCACCTGGTGTTCGCCGCGGCAGCGATTTACCTTTTCTGGTGTAAGACAGTCAACAGGTCTCCATTGAGTCTGAACCGAACACCTGCCCGGTCGTGATCTGGTGAAACTGATCGATATCTATATCGGGCGCTGTATTGTTCAACAGTCGTTGCTGGTAATAGCAGTTCTAACCGGAATATTTGCTTTTTTAAATTTTATCGATCAACTGACTGACTTGGGTTCAGGATCGTATGGGTTGCTTGAAGTGTTGCGGTTTGTTGTGCTCACAACACCGCGGATAATCCACGAGACTTTTCCGATGGCCAGCCTGGTTGGGACGATCCTCGGGCTTTCGGTCCTGGCGCGACATTCCGAACTGACCGTCATGAGAGCCAGTGGGATTTCACTCGGCCAGATCACAGGATCAGTCCTTAAGGTCGGGACTATCTTCGTCCTGCTGTCTCTAGTAATAGGAGAATTTGTGAGTCCTTTCACTGAGACGATGGCGCAGCGTGGTCGAGCCGAAGCACTAGAACAGGATATTGAGCAGAAACACAGCTCTGGCCTGTGGATGCGTGATCAGAGTACGTTTGTCAACGTTGCGGAGGTGATGCCCGATCTTCGTCTATTGCGGATCAAGATTTTTGAGTTTGATCGCAAAAACCATGATCGACTGGTGTCGTTGACCTATGCGCGTAGTGGTTACTACGACCAAGATCGTTGGCAACTGAACGGTGTAAGCAAGACCATTATTGATGAGAAAGGTCGTGCTGACATCCTTGATGTTGATCAGTCAGCCTGGGCAACAGAAGTGACGCCAGGGATGATGTCGGTTTTCTTGGTGCAGCCGGGGCAGTTGCCCCTGTTGCAACTCAAGAAGTATATCGAGCATCTGAAATTAAACGCTCAGGATACCAGGGCATACGAGTTGGCCTATTGGGGTAAAGTAGTTTTGCCGCTGTCTACGGCTGTAATGCTGATACTCGCTGTACCTTTTGTATTCGGCAATGCCCGTGCCGGTGGTCTTGGACGGAACCTCTTCCTGGGAATCATGCTCGGGTTGGGGTTTTTTGTTTTGAACAAGGCATTGGGGTATATCGTACTTGTTTACGGTGTACACCCCTTTGTCGGTGCGACGTTGCCGACACTGGTGTTTCTTGGTGGCGCGCTGATACTGTATCGCCGCGTGGTCTGAGTCGGACGGGAGTCTCGCAAACCTGCGCACGAAGGGTACAGCGACTGAACGGGCACGTGCCCGATCAGTCGCCGACGGTTGGCTTAGCTGACCTGTTGTGGTTTCATATCAGCCATATCGATTCCGGCGATTTTAACCGGCGTTTTCATGGCGTCTCGGCGGAAGGGCTCACCCAGTTCCTGGTTCAGAACGACCTCGATAAACGTGGTTATATTGTTATTCATCTGTTCTTGGATGGCTGTTCTCAGAACGCTCGTCAACTCTTTGATGTCACGGATCTTCACCCCCTTCAAGCCGCATGCCTCAGCGACCTTGGCATACTCCACGCCGACGTTCAACTCGGTGCCAACGAAGTTGTCGTTATACCAGAGGATGGTATTTCGTTTTTCAGCACCCCACTGGTAATTGCGGAAAACGACCATAGTAATTGGTGGCCATTCATTGCGTCCACAGGCAGTCATTTCGTTCATCGAAATACCAAAGGCACCATCCCCGGCAAAGCCAACAACAGGCACATCCGGACAGCCAATTTTTGCGCCGAGTATCGAGGGAAAGCCATACCCACAGGGACCAAACAGGCCGGGGGCCAGGTATTTTCGACCTTGCTCGAAAGTCGGATAGGCGTTGCCAATCGCACAGTTATTACCAATATCAGAAGAGATAATTGCGTCTTTGGGAAGTGCCGCAATGATGGCGCGCCAGGCTTCACGGGGGGACATGCAGTTCGGTTCGCGATCACGTGAACGCTGGTTCCAATCGGTACCTGGATCATCATCTTCATGTACCATGGATGCCAGTTCTTCCTGCCAGCTTGATTTCGACTGAGCAATCAGCTCACGGCGTGCATCACGATCTTTGTCCCCTGCGTTGTTGGAGAGTTGTTCATGGATCTGATCGGCAACTCGACGCGCGTCACCCTGGATGGCAACGTCGACTTTCTTGGTCAGTCCGATACGGTCCGCGTTGATGTCTACCTGAATGATGCGGGCATTGGCTGGCCAGTAATCAATGCCGTAGCACGGCAGTGTTGAGAAGGGGTTGAGGCGTGTCCCTAACGCTAGTACTACATCGGCCTTGGATATCAGTTCCATAGCGGCTTTTGAGCCGTTATAGCCAAGTGGACCGGCAAAAAGCGGGTGCGAACCATAGAAGGCATCGTTGTGCTGATAGTTGCAGCACACTGGTGCGTCAAGTGTTTCCGCTAGAACTCTAGAGGACTCAATCGCACCACTGAGAACCACGCCCGCGCCATTAAGGATTACGGGAAATTCGGCATCAGATAGTAATTTTGCTGCTTCGGCTATAGCGTTTTCTCCACCCGGTGAGCGTTCCATACGAATGATTTGTGGCAGTTCAATATCAATCACATGTGTCCAGTAGTCTCGTGGTACATTGATCTGAGCAGGTGCCGATTCGCGACGTGCTTTTTCAATCACCCGATTGAGTACTTCGGCAATACGGGAAGGTTCGCGTACTTCCTCCTGGTAGCAGACCATGTTCTCGAACGCGGCCATCTGTTTGACTTCCTGAAAACCGCCTTGCTCTATAGTCTTGTTGGCAGCCTGCGGTGTTACGAGCAGTAACGGAGAATGGTTCCAGTACGCGGTCATTATGGGTGTCACAAAATTTGTGATCCCGGGGCCATTTTGTGCAATGGCCATGCTCATTTTGCCAGTGACCCGTGTATACCCGTCAGCGCTCATGCCGGCGTTGCATTCATGCGCACAGTCCCAGAACTTGATCCCGGCAGCGGGAAACAGATCCGATACCGGCATCATCGCCGAACCGATGATGCCGAAGGCATGTTCAATGCCATGCATCTGCAGGACTTTCACAAATGCTTCTTCGGTAGTCATCTTCATATTTGTCTCCAAGTTGCTAGCAATTAAGTAAAGTTGGCCGTTTTGTTTATTGGCCAGTTCGATCTTCAGTTCTTTAGGATTTCCATTGGATCGGTGAAATCATAGCCGAGAGCACTAGCCACTTCCTGACAGGTAATATTCCCGCCATGGACGTTAAGTCCGTTTCGAAGATGCGGATCATCTCTGAGCGCCTGACGATAACCGGCATCGGCGAGTCTTAGAACATGAGGAAGGGTGACGTTGTTGAGAGCATAGGTTGAGGTTCGCGGCACCCCCCCTGGCATATTGGCAACACAGTAATGAACAACGCCGTCGACCACGTAAGTCGGTTCAGCATGGGTTGTGGGCTTGGATGTTTCACAACATCCCCCCTGATCAATTGCAACGTCCACAATCACTGAGCCGGTTTTCATGCCGTGGACCATGTCTACCGTAACCAGTTTTGGGGCAGTCGCACCCGGGATCAGCACGCCACCGATGACAAGATCGGCCTCCAGTATGTGGTGTTCAACCGCGTCGCGAGTTGAGTAAACCGAATTTGTCGAGCGGCCAAACTGTTGCCAATGCGACTCAAGCACATCTGGATTGCGATCAATAACCCAAACGTCCGCACCCATACCCACCGCGATGTGAGTCGCGTGGGTGCCCACCATGCCTGCCCCCAGAATCACGACTTTGGCCGGATCAACACCGGGCACACCACCCAATAGCATGCCTCGTCCACCGTGTGGGTGTTCTAGGCAATGGGCACCTGCCTGAATGGCCATACGCCCGGCAACTTTCGACATGGGTGCGAGCAGCGGCAGACCTCCTAGCGGAGAAGTCACGGTTTCGTAGGCTATACATACAGCGCCAGACTCAACCAGATCAGAGGTCTGCTCAGGGTCTGGTGCGAGATGAAGGTAAGTGAACAGCACCTGTCCTTCACGAAGTAGTTTGCGTTCTGGTTCCAGCGGTTCCTTCACTTTCACAATCATGTCGACTTCGTTGAAGATCCGAGATGGATCGTCAATAACGACTGCTCCAGCGGAACGATAATCATCATCTGTTGCGCCGATTCCCTCGCCAGCGTTTGCCTGCACTTGGACATCATGACCGTGCGCAATCACCTCTCGCACACTGGAGGGTGCGAGGCCTACACGGTATTCATGGTTCTTAATTTCCTTAGGGACTCCAATCAGCATAAAATCTCTCTTTGTGTCGGAATTAATTAATGTAGTACCTAACTATTTGTGGACTATAGCAGTACGGTCAATAGAGAGGGCCAATCATGAAATACGATCTTGAGTTTCTTGAAAATTACTGGATGCCGTTTACATCAAACCGGGACTTCAAAGCTGACCCCCGGCTCGTGGTACGCGGTGAAGGGATGTACATGTATAGCCATGAAGGTGATCGCATACTCGATGGCTCATCTGGTCTGTTCTGCTGCGCTGCTGGCCACAGCCGGCCGGAGATCGCCGAGGCAGTCTATGCTCAGTTGAAAGAGGCCGCGTACGTGCCCCCCTTCCAGATGAGTCAGCCCTTAGCGTTTGAACTTGCCCGACGGGTGTCACAGATGACACCAGCTGGCCTGGATCATATTTTCTTCGTCAATTCGGGTTCGGAATCGGTCGATACGGCTATGAAAATTGCCTATGCCTACCACTATTCGCGTGGTGAAGGACAGCGCCAGCGATTCGTATCGCGCGAACGGGCCTACCACGGCGTCAACATGGCGGGTGTGTCGTTGAGTGGCATGATCAAGAATCGGCAAGCCTTTGGTCCCGGTATCCCTGGTGTGGTGCATATGCGCCACACCTGGTTGTCCGAAAATCGGTTCGTCCGGGGACAGCCAGACACTGGGATCGAGTTGGC
>NTKC01000013.1 GCA_002456995.1 Candidatus Thioglobus sp. MED-G25
TCCTTGTAGTAAAGCGGAAACCCCAAAAGAGCCAAAGGGCAGGAAGCGTTGGCTGACCCATGAGGAAGCCAAAACTTTGTTACAAGTTGCTGGGAACCCGGTGGATATGCAGGGTAGGCGTCTCACCAGTCAGTACAAATCCCCAATACTGCAGGATTTTATTGAGCTCGCTTTGAATACTGGTTGCCGCAAAACAGAGCTGCTAAATCTCAAGTGGGAACATGTCGATTTTTCAACTCGTCTCCTTCATCTGGAGCAGACTAAGAGTGGGGAATGGCAGACAGTCCCGATCAATGAGGAAGCAAGGCAGGTTCTGGTGCAAAGAATGCATCTGCGAGATGAAGTGTGTCCTCAAACTCCGTGGGTTTTCTTTCATCTAACCCCAGCCCTTAGTACAAAGGTTGGGGATAGGGTCAAAAGCGTGAGAAAAGCGTTCTCTACGGCCTGTAGACGCGCAGGGATTGAAAACTTCCATATCCATGACCTGCGCCATACCTTTGCCAGTTGGCTCGTGATGAACGGTACACCTCTCTTTGAAGTCAGCAAACTGCTTCGTCATGCGAGTATTCAGATGACAGAGCGATATGCACATCTAGCCCCGGATCATCTGCATGATGCCGTCAATAATCTTGGATTTTCAGCACGTTTTCAGCACACGGAAAAGCCAAAACAGGCAGTGCTCTACCAGAATGGCTTAGTTACAGCGATAAATGGTCGGGGTGAGAGGATTTGAACCTCCGGCCCCTGCCTCCCGAAGGCAGTGCTCTACCAGGCTGAGCTACACCCCGATGTTGAAATTGAATGATACGTCGCTGCCAAGCTTATTTAGTAGGCTCTTTAGTAGGATCGGGATACCGCGAACTCTGCTAGTTTAGATAGGGCCTTTCTGTAGTCAGATGGAGGCAGGAGTTCCAGAGCTTGTTGTGCTTGTGCAGCATACGTTCTTGCAAGGCGGGAAGTGTACGCAAGGGAGTCGGTGGATTCAATAATGGCGACAATGGTATCAAACTGAGATCGGTCTCCTACTGATATGGCAGCCTGGATTAGTTCTTTGTCGCTTGGGGTACATACTCGCAGTGCATGGATCAGAGGTAAAGTCATCTTGCCGTCGGCGAGATCATCGCCGGTGTTTTTCCCAATACTATCTGTGCCAGGTCGATAGTCCAGTGCATCGTCAATAATTTGAAATGAGATGCCGATATTGAGTCCAAATTCAGCAAGCGCTGACTCCGTGGCTGGTGCGGCGTTGGCCAGTAGAGCACCAATCTGGGCCGCTGATTCAAACAGTTTTGCTGTTTTACGGGTGATCGTCTCGAGGTACTCAGCCTCGCTAACGTTTGGTGAGTGTGTGTTGAGGAGTTGAAGCACCTCACCTTCTGAGATTCGGTTAGTGGTTGCAGCCATGATCCGCATGATTGCCATTCGATCCACAGCGACCATCATTTCGAAGGCCCTGGAATAGAGAAAGTCACCAACTAATACGCTTGCAGGGTTGCCCCAGACTGCATTCGTCGTTTTGCGTCCCCGTCGCAGATCTGACTTATCCACGACATCATCATGCAGGAGGGTGGCCGTATGGATGAATTCAATGACTGCCCCAAGGTCGATGTGGGCGGTTCCCTGGTAACCGAGCGATCGCGTTGCCAGTAACAGTGTTATTGGCCGTAACCGCTTACCGCCAGCGTCAACGATGTAGCGTCCGATTTCCCGTATAAGCGGAACATCAGACTCAATCTGATTTTCAATGTGTCGCTTGATTGCAGAAAGATCATCTGAGACCAGTGCCATGATCTCGTTAAGTAACGTGACCGGATTGGTCGTTGCTGGATCCAACTGCCGCTTGTTTGGTTGCAAATTAGACGGGGTTGACATGGGTCGACTGCTCATACATAGCTGTAGTTACTGGTGGAAGGGCAATTGACGGTGCTCTGCCGATGAAATAAAATTCGGCGCCGATTTAAGGTTATTTGCGCCTAGATCACCCCAATGTTGCCCGAATTTCAGCGGAGACACAATAATGTATGCGGTTGTTAGAACAGGTGGAAAGCAGTACCGGCTTGGCGTTGGAGACAGCGTCAAAGTCGAAAAACTACCCGATGAGGTAGGAAACATTGTCGAATTATCGCAGATACTGATGGTCTCGGATGGGGGTGAAGTAAAAGTCGGTACACCACTTGTGCCGGGCGCATCCGTCAAAGCGGAGATTGTCGGGCATGGTCGCAACAAAAAAATAACAGTGTTTAAAATGAAGCGCCGGAAACAGTATCGCCGTACACAAGGTCATCGACAAGCGTTTACCCAGTTGAAGGTCACCGAGATAAACGCCTAAGCTCAAGCACAGAGGAATAAATTCATGGCGCATAAGAAGGCAGGAGGCAGTTCGAGGAACGGCCGAGACTCAGAATCAAAGAGACTTGGCGTTAAGCGATATGCTGGTCAGGCTGTGCGTGCAGGCAATATCATCATACGCCAGCGCGGCAGTTCATTTCATCCGGGTGTAAACGTCGGCATGGGCAAGGACCACACTTTGTTTGCGCTTACAGAAGGTAAAGTAAAGTTTGACATCAAAGGCCCTAAGAGTCGAAGAACTGTGAGTGTGCTTGCCGAAAGCTGAGCGATTGTCACAAATGGTTGCGCGAAACGCCCCGCCGAATGAGCGGGGTTTTTTGTAACGAGGCGACACCGGATGAAATTCATAGACGAAGCCATTATTGAAGTTCGTGCCGGCGGGGGTGGAGATGGATGCCTGAGTTTCAGGCGCGAGAAATTTGTACCGCGCGGCGGGCCTGACGGTGGTGATGGTGGTCGAGGAGGCGACGTTGTGCTTGTGAGCGATAGTGGGATTAATTCGCTGGCGCAGTTTCGGTACAAGCGAAAGTTTTCAGCTGTCAACGGCAAGGGGGGAGC
This sequence comes from Candidatus Thioglobus sp. MED-G25, assembly GCA_002456995.1. Classification (GTDB taxonomy): domain Bacteria; phylum Pseudomonadota; class Gammaproteobacteria; order Arenicellales; family UBA868; genus REDSEA-S09-B13. The sequence goes on from NTKC01000013.1 coordinate 2,908, forward strand.
TGGCCGAAACCGGACAGGTGCTGGCGGTGACGATTGTCGCATTCGCGTACCGGCGGGAACGTTGGTATTTGATGCGGATACCAAAGAAAGAATCACGGATTTGAATCAATCAGACACGGCATTTGTCGTGGCGCAAGGTGGCCGTGGCGGAGTTGGCAACATGCGCTTTAAGTCCAGTACCAACCGAGCGCCAAGGCGGACTGTGCCAGGGACGCCGGGTGATGCACGCACGCTTCGGCTCGAATTACAGGTATTGGCGGATGTAGGTTTACTGGGGCTTCCTAATGCGGGTAAGTCGACATTTCTGCGTGCTGTTTCCCAAGCAAGGCCCAAAGTAGCCGACTATCCATTTACGACATTACACCCTGAACTCGGTGTTGTTGATGTTGATACGGACAGCAGCTTCGTGATCGCAGATATACCCGGACTTATCAAAGGCGCCGCAACAGGAGTCGGCCTAGGAGTCAGGTTCCTCAATCACCTGAAGCGGACTCGGCTTCTTCTGCATATGGTGGATATTGGACCCGAGACATCGAACGATCTGGTTGCGGATATCCAGACGGTTGAACACGAGCTCGCTGAATTTGACCCCGACCTTGCGAGCAGACCACGCTGGCTCATCTTGAATAAGATAGACCTAATGCCCGATGAAGAAGTTGACCAAATTCACCAGTCCCTGGTTGAATCGCTGAGTTGGACATCACCCAGCTTTGCCGTATCTGGCTTTACGGGTAAAGGGTGTCGCGGTGTAATCCTTGGGGTTCAACGCTGGCTAACACAACAGGATTGATCGGCGCAACAATGAAAGCAACGGATAGGCGTTGGGTGGTAAAGATTGGAAGCGCGTTGTTGACAGACCTGACGTCAGGTCTGGACCGACGGATGATTACGCGGTTGGTTGGTGAGGTGGTCGAGTTGCGTGAGCGAGGCGTGGACGTTGTACTGGTGTCTTCGGGGTCTATTGTTGAAGGGATGCAACGACTCGGATGGCAGGAACGACCCAGAGAGTTATATAAACTACAGGCGGCTGCCGCGGTTGGTCAGATGGGGTTGGTTGAGACCTACCAGAGAGCATTTAGCGAATACGGTGTACAAGCAGCCCAGGTTTTGCTGACTGATGCCGATCTCACAGATCGTAGCCGATACCTGAATGCACGAAGTGCACTACGGACACTACTTCAGCTTGGCACAGTGCCGGTTGTGAATGAAAACGACAGCGTGGTAACACAGGAGATCAGGTTCGGTGACAACGACACACTGGCCGCCCTAGTGGCCAACTTGATTGAAGCGGAGTATTTGCTGATCTTGACCGATCAAGAAGGTTTGTATGATCGTGATCCCAACTCAGCAGAACGCGCTCAGTTGATAGAAGAAGGTGTGGCGGGTGATCCGCTGTTGGAACAGTACGCCGGCCCGGGCAGTAAACTGGGTCGTGGCGGCATGCTGACAAAACTGCAGGCAGCTGGGAAAGCAGCCCGATCAGGTGCATCGACCATCATATTGTCAGGCCGCCATGCTGGGCGCTTGATTGAGGTGCTCGACGGTCGTGTCAAAGGTACGTTGCTGAAGGCGGAATCTGGGCGTCTGACAGCTCGAAAACAATGGCTTGCCGGTCGACTGCGAGCGAGTGGTCGATTGTTGTTGGATTCTGGCGCCGTTAAGGTGCTGACACAGTCAGGGCGTAGTTTATTGCCCGTGGGTGTCCGTGGCATTGAAGGTGTCTTCGAAAGAGGGGAACTGGTTGATTGTGTCGATGAAACCACAGGAGCGGTTATCGCGCGTGGGCTGGTTAATTACAGTTCAGTTGAGGCCGGCCAGATTATTGGACAACCCAGCGCTAAGATCGAACAAATTTTGGGTTACGTTGACGAACCCGAATTGATACACCGTGACAATATCGTTATTCAGTGACGATAATTGTCGAGAAAAAAGACTGAGCGTGATTAGCTTGCGTGAGCTTTCAGGCGGGCATTCAGGCGGCTTTTCAATCGGGCGGCCTTGTTTCGGTGTTCGAGGCCTTTGCGAGCTGATTGATCAATTTTTGACACGGCTTCCTGATAGGATTTTGAGGCCGCTTCTTTGTCCTCGTTTTCGAGTGATTTGAGGAATATTTTGATGCTGGTACGCATCGATGAGCGTTGCGACATGTTGCGAGCGCGATGCACCGTCGCTTGACGTGCCCGTTTTCGAGCCTGGAGTGTATTTGCCAAACCGTGTTCTCTTGTAGATATTACTGCAAAAATGAGGCGCAAGTATCTTCATCCGATACCTCTTTGTCAATCGCCAATTCGAGAGTTATGCCCAAACAGCGATTAGCCAGTCGACCTTTTTATAGATTCTAATGGACCGTTAGGGCTATGGTTTTGCATAAGATGTTTAGATCGACCATGACGGTCAGCCTGATGACGTTGTTATCGCGGATAACCGGACTTGTCCGTGATATTGCGTTTGCGCAATTCCTGGGTAGTGGACTGGTCGCGGATGCTTTCTTTGTTGCGTTCAGAATTCCCAATTTTTTCAGGCGAATTTTTGCGGAGGGTGCTTTTTCGGCCGGTTTTGTGCCGGTCTATGCAGAATACGAATCGCGGTATCCCGCCCCCCAGGTGAGAGCCTTTCTAGACCTGATGTTGGGTCGTTTAGCTCTGATTCTGCTGCTTTTTACCCTGTTGGGGGTTCTAGGCGCACCATGGCTGGTAACGATAATTGCGCCGGGTTTTGTTGAGCATCCCGACAAGTACGCCGCGACCGTGGAGGCTTTACGGTTTACCTTTCCGTATCTTTTCTTTGTCTCGCTGGTAGCGATGGCGGGTGGTATTCTCAATACACGTGGCCGATTTGCAGTCCCGGCGATCACACCGGTGTTTTTGAACCTGTTTTTGATCGGTGCTGTCATTTGGGCAGTTCCGTTTGCTACCCATAAAGCCCTTACTCTTGGTATCGGTGTGTTCGTCGCTGGGGTGGTTCAGCTTGGATTCCAGTTGCCTTTCTTGGCCTTCGAGAGGCGCCTACCTTTCCCAAAAATAATGACTGGAAAAGGCACCCAGGCAGTTGCGGCCGACGGTGTCGGGCGGGTCTTTTCATTGATGCTTCCAGCGTTGTTTGGTGTGTCAGTTGCCCAGATCAACTTACTTATTAATACAGTGCTGGCCTCATTTTTGGTAACAGGAAGCGTTTCCTGGCTGTATTACTCCGATCGACTGATGGAGTTTCCGGTGGGTGTTTTCGGAATCGCCCTGGCAACAGTGATTTTGCCAAAACTGTCCAAACAGGTCGCTGAAAACGCTGTAGAGGAATACCGTCAGACTATCGATTGGGCGTTACGCCTGGCGTTGCTGGTGGTGTGTCCTGCTGCGGTCGCACTGGTCGTCCTGGCCCACCCGCTTATGCTGACGTTATTCCAGTACGGTGAATTTACTGATGAAGATGCGCGTATGGCTGCCAAAAGTTTGGTTGCCTTCTCGCCGGGGCTGATCGGTTTTGTCCTGGTGAAGGTTCTGGCGCCTGGGTTTTTTGCCAGAAAGGACACTAAAACACCGGTGCGAGCAGGAGTTATTGCGATGGCTGTCAACGGCCTGTGCGCAGCGGCTCTGACGTTGGCGGTGCCGTTGGGGCATGTGGGTTTGGCAGCAGCGACGTCCATATCGGGCCTGGTCAATGCTGGGTTGCTTTATCGCTATCTAGTTCGTGATTCGGGATATATGTCTGGGCCTGGTATGAGCGGTTTTGCAGTTAAAACTGCTGCCGCTGCCATCGTGATGGGTGTCGTACTGTGGTTCGGTGTGCCGGATCGGCAGTTCTGGGTTGCTGCATCTGTCGCCGGTCGATTGTGGCAACTGGTAATGTGGGTGTCAGCAGGAACAGTAGTATATTTCGTTTGCCTATATGTCGTCGGTCTAAAACCACACCGCCTATTTCAACGTCAGACTTAGATAGCAACCTGTGAAGAGCGTCGAGCAATCAGGATTAGCAGTTATCGTGCAGATTGGCAGCCCTGCCGATTCGAAGCTGTATGTGCTTGCAGAGGCATCGGAGTTGTTGCCTGTTGTCAGAAAAATCACGGAGAACGCATATAACCGGTTGTCCAGGCTTGATGAACGGCTCGAATTGATGCTGCTGTGTGACCCTCGACGCGCTGCTATCGCTGCTGATTATGAGAAAATTGTCCGCAAGTGGATCGCCAGTATCACCAGGCTCGGTGCGATACCCAATGGACTGTGGCGGGTCGATTTCGATACCGGTGAAGGTTACCTCTGTTGGCGATTCCCAGAATTAAAAATCGGGTATTTTCGGGATTACGACTGTGAGTTTGATGATCGAAAATCCGTAAAATCACTGATTGAAGAGACAGCACCGTTCTGGGCGTAAATGGCACGGTTGAATGATTTCTGCTGATTTGCCGGAAAGAAAATTGCTATGGAACTGATCAGAGGGCGCCAGAATATCTCGAGCAGTGCAAAACCGAGTGTTGTGTCGATTGGTAATTTTGATGGCGTTCACTTGGGACATCTGCAGTTGATTGAAACGCTGCAAAGAGAGGCTCATCGTGCCGGTGTACCGGCAACGGTGTTGACTTTTGACCCGCATCCTCACGAATTCTTCAATGCAACAACAGCACCCCCGAGATTGTCAACTTTCCGGGAAAAGCTCGAACAGTTGGATAAAGCCGGGGTCGATAAGGTGGTGTGCCTCCGATTTAATGCGCTGTTGGCAGAAATGTCGGCTGAGGAATTTGTGGAGGTATATCTAATCAACGGATTGGGTGTACGAGTCCTGATTGTCGGTGATGATTTCAGGTTCGGCCGTGATCGAAAAGGGGATTTTTCCCTGCTGGAAGAAATGGGTCGTCAAGCTGACTTCGCGGTCAGTTCAGTTGACACCTTTATTGTTGACGGCCACCGGGTCAGTAGTTCACGAATTCGCCAGATTCTGCAGGATGCTGACTTTTCGCTGGCAGAGCGCTTACTGGGTCGGCCATTCACGATCACTGCTCGAGTCGCCCATGGCGATAAGCGGGGTCGGACTTGGGGATTTCCAACCGCAAATTTGATGCTTCGGCACAGCAACTTACCGGTCGGGGGCGTCTATGCGGCAACAGTGCGCCGATGCGACGGTGAAAGGCGTCATGGTGTTGTCAATGTAGGATTTCGACCGACTGTCGGGGGTAATCGATTTCTGGTCGAAGTGCATCTGCTGAATCATGATGAGAAACTTTATGGTCAGCGTCTGACGGTTGAGTTCAGACAAAAGATACGGCCAGAAAAAAATTTCGAATCTTTCGATCACTTAAAAGTACAAATCGGTCGGGATATTGAACAAGCACGTGAGTTTTTGAAACAAATGTATCCCCTATGAGATCTTGCGATGCGTCTAAAATGTGATTTCGGTGGAGTGTTATATCTGGTCGGTGCGGGGGTCGTGGTGGCACTTGATCGACTGACAAAACAGTTGGCGGTGGATAGACTTGATCTAGGCGAGGTATACACTGTTGTACCTGGGTTTAATCTGGTGCTGGTGTTGAATCAGGGCGCGGCATTCGGTTTTCTGGCTGATTCGGGCGGTTGGCAGCGATGGTTTTTTGTCACGGTGGGGATCGTCATCAGTACTCTGATAATGACAATTCTTCTTCGAAAGGGTACGGGCAACGGATTTTTTAAACTTGGTCTTACGCTTATTCTGGGAGGTGCCATCGGAAACATCATAGACCGTGTCAGTCAAGGGTATGTCATCGATTTCGTCGATTTGCATTGGCAAGCTTGGCACTGGCCGGCTTTCAATGTGGCGGATGCGGGAATAACAATGGGCGCATTGATTGTTCTATTGGACGTATTCGGGTCAATGCGCACGATACCAGGGGCGCGTTAAAATGCGCGGACTGAATACGATTGTCACTGGGAATGAAACCGTGTTGTTTCACTATCAAGTGCTGCTTGCCGATGGTCGTGTTATCGAATCTTCAGGCGCAGATCCAGAAAGTGTGTGTCTAGGGGAGGGCGCTCTACCTGTGAGGCTGGAAGCAACTTTTGCTGGCCGACACTTAGGTGAGGCTTATCATATTGATATCGATGCCGAAGACCAGGTCTTCGGGGTGGCAGACGACGACAATACGATCATTTTCCCGCTCAGTGAGTTTCCAGCTGGAGTCGAACCGGTTGTCGGTGCCTTGTTTGAATTTGACCTCCCTCATGGTGGCGTGTCAGCGGGTCGTGTGATTAGGATTGAGGGTCCAGAGGTTTTGATGGATTTTAATCATCCGCTTATCGGTAAGAATGTACGCTACGAGATCAAAATTGTGGCGGTTGAAGCAAGCTCGAAGGACGCCTAGAAATTTATGGCAAAATCAAATTTGGCACAGATTAGAGTTCGGCTGTCACTGGCGAGTCCGCGGGGGTTTTGTGCCGGTGTGGATCGAGCAATTGAGATCGTCCAAACGGCGTTATCGCACTATGGCCCACCTGTCTATGTTCGGCACGAAGTAGTCCACAATCGGAGTGTGGTCGATCAACTCCGCTCTGCTGGTGCTGTATTTGTAGATGAGCTGTGTGAAGTACCAGACGAATCTATCGTCATTTTCAGTGCGCATGGGGTATCTCGAGAAGTCCAGCAGGAGGCGGTGAATCGAAATCTCAAAGTATTCGATGCAACATGCCCTCTGGTTACCAAGGTACATTCGGAGGTTGCACGCTATGGGCGGGAAGGCAAAGTTGTTATTCTTGTCGGGCACGCTGGCCATCCCGAAGTCGAGGGGACCCTCGGTCGGGCGACGGGCGAGATTCATCTGGTGGAATCGATTGAAGACGTTGTTTCTCTAACGGTTTCAACGCCCCAGTCGATAGCCTATGTCACACAAACGACGTTGTCGGTCGACGATACAAAGAAGATTGTGGATCGTCTCAAAATTCGATTCCCAGCAATTGAAGGTCCGCGCCGCGATGACATCTGCTATGCCACACAGAATCGACAAGATGCCGTAAAGAAGCTGGCTGAAAGCTGTGAGTTGATACTGGTTGTTGGTTCTGAAAACAGTTCAAACTCGAACCGTCTGCGTGAGATTGCCGAACGGCAGGGGCGTGCGGCTTATCTAATCGATTGCGCCCAGGATATTCAATCAGAATGGTTAAGTAAGGTCTCAACGATTGGCATAACAGCGGGAGCGTCGGCACCGGAAGCGTTGGTTGCGGATGTTATCCAGTCTCTAGAGGCAAGAGGTGGCGAACTCGTAAACGGACAGTCTACTGTAGACGAAGGTGTGTCTTTTACGCTGCCACCAGAATTGAAAGATTTGCAAAAGTGACGATGTCATTAGGCAGGCTGATGGTGGAAAGAATATAATCAACACGCTCGCATATCGTTCAAACGTATCCAAACCTAAACCGATTGTGCCGGTGTAGCTCAGTTGGCAGAGCAGGGCATTCGTAATGCTCAGGTCGGAGGTTCAAATCCTCTCGCCGGCACCATTTTCACAATCATCAATATATCTTCAACTGAGAAATTCCAATTAACACGATTGAAAAAGATGTGACGTACTCCGGACATCCACACAAACAAGTCTTGGTAACCGGTGGGGCGGGCTTCTTGGGTTCACACTTGTGTGAGGCTCTGGTCGAAGAAGGGGAAGATGTATTGTGTCTGGATAATTTCTATACCGGGTCAAGAGCCAACATACAGCATCTACTGGGGAAACCGAACTTCGAATTGCTTCGTCACGATGTTACTTTTCCGTTATATATTGAGGTTGATGAGGTCTACAATCTCGCCTGCCCGGCGTCGCCGATTCATTATCAACATGACCCTGTACAAACGACGAAAACCAGCGTTCACGGTGCAATCAACATGCTGGGACTCGCTAAAAGAACCGGTGCAAAAATCCTTCAAGCATCGACCAGCGAAGTATACGGTGACCCCGAAGAGCATCCGCAGTCCGAACACTACTGGGGGCATGTCAATCCGATCGGTCCTCGCTCCTGTTACGATGAGGGTAAACGTTGCGCAGAAACGCTATTTTTTGATTACCGTAGACAGCACAATCTCCCAGTCAAGGTTGCCCGCATATTTAATACCTATGGCCCGAGGATGCATCCCGATGATGGTCGCGTGGTCTCTAATTTCATTGTGCAGGCTCTCAAAGGGGAATCCTTGACGATTTACGGTGATGGTTCACAGACACGTTCATTTTGTTACGTCGATGACCTCGTGACTGGGTTGATACGCCTAATGCGGACCGAAGATGATTGCACCGGTCCAGTAAATCTCGGCAACCCAGATGAGTTTCAAATTAAGCAACTGGCAGAAAGAGTATTGGCCTTAGTCGGTTCGACATCGAAAATTATCCATAAAGAGTTGCCGCAAGATGACCCACAGCAGAGACGCCCTGACATTACACTGGCGAAGGCCCGATTGAACTGGCAGCCGAGTATTGCACTGGATGACGGATTGATCAGAACCGTGGAGTATTTCAGGGCACTGCTGGCGCAAGGCGATTCCAAAGCAGGATAACGCTGATAGCGTACTGGCTACTGAATTGCTAGCTCAGGGGTGACAGTAGCTCATCTGGTGAGCCACACGCTGACGCAGACTGACGGTTCCTTAATTTCAGGAGCACGTTATGCGTAATCTGCAGGAGTACGGTCTCTGGCTTGTGTTGGTGACCATCAATGCTGTCATTGTCAGTCAATGGGTGAATTACCTGATCAACATGTCAAGTGAGGCAGCCGGTCTCGCTGCCGGCCTTTTTCTAAGTATTTTTCTCGCCAGTCTGATGTTTTTATTGATTCGTAGGGTAATCTCCCGGCTGGATCCACGGTGGAACGAAGGGAAGCTTCAAGCAACTAAGGCCTTAAAGCCTGTAGCCGTAATCTGAGTACGATTGAACCCCGCGGCTGACCGGTTGGATTACTCGGATTTGCTGGGCCCGTTAAAACAAATCGCTAGCGCTGATCCCGCCCATCGTTACAATAACCCTATCGCGGTGTCCATCGAGATTGGTATCCGGGCGTTTGTGAATTGTTGTTGTCGTCGATACTATGTCAATCACTTTAGATTGAGATCAGGGAGTCTGGAATGCGTACAATTCGGCAATACCACCTTGTGTGGTCATGTGTGCAGGGGTTTGGGCTCCAAGTGTTGTTGAACAGATGTCTAGGTGATGATCCACTTGACTTGACCCGTTTGAAATCCGCCAAGAGGATCTGAAGTGCAGAATAATTATCGAGTTGCGCTAATCCCTGGCGATGGCATTGGCCGTGAAGTGCTCAGCGAAGGCGTCAAGGTGATGGAAGCGGCTGCTAGACGTTTTGATTTCGAGTTCAGTTGGTCCGAATTTGACTGGAGTTGTGAGCGTTTTCACAGGGTCGGTGAAATCATGCCTACTGATGGCTTGGAACAACTGCGTAATTTTGATGCGATCTATTTCGGAGCTGTGGGCTTTCCCGGAGTGCCCGATCACGTATCACTCTGGAATCTGCTGATCCCTATGCGCCGTGGTTTGAAACTGTACGTTAATTTGCGTCCAGTACGTCTGCTACCAGGGATGATCTCACCACTAAGAGACCGTAGTCCCGGTGATATTGATTACCTCATTGTCAGAGAGAACAATGAAGGCGAGTATTCTGAAGTAGGCGGCCGCTTTTATACCGGGACAGAACAGGAGGCTGCCGTTCAGCAGTCTGTTTTTACCAGGATCGGCACCGATCGAATTCAACGTTTTGCGTTTGAACTGGCCGCAACCCGTCGTAACCATCTGACGTCAGCGACCAAGTCAAATGGAATTATTCATTCAATGCCCTACTGGGATGAGCGGTTTGAGGTTAACGGCAAAGACTATTCCGGGGTGACGACTGACCAATACCATATAGATATTCTTTCAGCTCGCCTGGTGCTTAGCCCTGACTGGTTCGACGTGATTGTTGCCAGCAACCTTTTTGGTGACATTCTTTCGGATCTGGGTCCCGCCACGACTGGAACAATAGCTATTGCACCTTCGGCGAACCTTAATCCAGAACGTGAATTTCCATCGCTTTTTGAACCTGTGCACGGCTCTGCACCGGATATTGCCGGTCAAGGCATCGCGAATCCAATTGGTCAGATATGGTCCGGTGTGATGATGCTTGATCACCTCGGTCAACCAACAGCGGCCAAGGCCGTGATGGCGGCGATAGAGGAATTACTAGCATCACCAGACGGTGTTAGAACTCCTGATATGGGCGGCAAGGGATTGTGCCGGGACGTCGGAGACAGTATTGCCCAGATTGTGGCTGGTGCCTGACGGCGATCGTGACGGTTCAGTAAATCGCTTCAGATCCCGGAGGCCTGGTCTTGAATCGTTTGTGAACCCAGAAATACTGGTCCGGTAGTCGACGAACGCACTGTTCTATGGCCCGATTCATAGCTTCGCTGTCCAATTGCTTGTCGCCGGTTGGAAAATTTTCCAGAGGTGGGTCCAGAATGATCTCAAACCCTCTTCCACCCTCGACAATGCGCGTGGTGCACGGCAATACCACAGCACGGGTCATCCGCGCCATTCTGCCTAACACTGGCCAGGTGGCGGTAGGCACATTGAAGAACGGCGCGAATATTGCACGTCGTGGACCAGGATCCTGATCTGGCAGGTAGTAACAGACCATTCCGTCGCGGATAGACCGAATCAAATTCTTAAGATCACTTTTCCGTTCAAACATTTGTCCACTAAACCGACTCCTGGCCTTTAGCATAAGTTTATCGAGCACTTTGTTCCGGTTGTTCTGGTAAATACTGACACTGGGATAGCGCGAGGAAACGTACATACCAGCGACCTCCATCGCAACAAAATGGGGTGCGAGCAAAATTACCCCCCGCCCTTCGTTGTTGGCGTTGGCTAAGTAATGTTCGTTTTTTAATGTAATTCTTTGGTCGAAGGCCTTTTTCGTTCCCCACCAGACAAACCCGGACAGAAGGAACATTCGGGCCGTATTTCTGAAATTACGGCGCAAAAGTAACTTATGCTCAAGTGCCGACTGGTTGGGAAAACACAATTGTAGGTTGCGGGATGCAATATGTCGCCGGGAAGGTACACACACGCGAAGAACGTCACCAAACAGTCCGCCCACGTAATAGAGAAGCGGCAGGGGCATGAGGCTGAGGATGCGAACAAAAAAGATGCCTACCCACGTCGGCCAGTACTGCAATCCATACAATTTTTCAGTGGTTTGATCGATGGTTGGTGCTCCAGATGAGATCCTTAGCGTATGACTGGCCTTAAGCGGTGTATCACGGACAAATTACCGACAGCCATTACTTGTGGAAATAAACATCAGTTGACAGCTTAAAATACTCGGCTGGGTGATCTTTAGTTTTGTGAGTTAGACTGAATAGCCTCACATTATAAAACAGGGTTTTCGTATGACCGAAGAGTTGTTTCGCTCTGATGCTTACCTTCGCGAGTGCGCAGCTGTCGTTATCGCTGTTAACGAAAATCGAGTACAACTGGATAAGACTATATTTTACCCGGAAGGTGGAGGTCAGCCTGGGGATATCGGTTGGATGATTCGTGCTGCTGGATCGGAGGTGCCGATTGTTGATACGCAATACCATTCCAGCGAAGGGTTGATTCACCTTATGGGAGAAGTTGGCTCTCTGCCTTTCATCGGGGAGGAGATCCAACTGCGCATTGACTGGGATAGACGCTATCGCCTGATGCGTATGCACAGCTGCATGCATATGTTGTGCAGTGTAGTACCGGCATCGGTCACTGGTGGCTCTATACGGGATGGGCAGGGCCGGTTGGATTTTGACCTGCCAGAAACGATTGATAAGGTGCACTTGTCAGAGCGTCTAAATGAAGTCATTCGATTGAACAGTGAAATGACGCTGGAATGGATTACCGATGAGTCATTAGCTGCTCAGCCTGAGCTGGTCAGAACGATGTCTGTTAAACCCCCTACAGGGACTGGCACCATCAGATTGGTTAAATTTTCGGGAATAGATCTACAACCCTGCGGCGGAACGCACGTAGCAGCAACGGGCGAGATCGGTCGGGTGAGGATAAAAAAAGTCGAAAAAAAGGGTCGTCAAAATCGTCGTGTCATTGTCGTATTTGACGATGACGGTGATCTCAGTAGTTGACGTCAGGCATTTCAGACTTGCGTCTTTTGATGAAATCCTTAAGTGCCTCATTGATTCCGGGGTCAATAGGTGGCGACTCATATTCAGCCAGGGTAGATTTCCACATCTTATTTGCCCGCTTGGCTGCGTCTAAAGCACCCTCCGATTCCCATTGTTCAAAGCTGTTATTGTCGGCGGTGCTGGATCGATAGAAAGCCGTTTCGAAATTGGCTTGCGTATGATCACAACCCAGAAAATGATTGCCCGGGCCAACATCCCGCAATGCAGTCATGGCCTGTCCGTTTTCAGAATCATCAACGCCCGACAAGAAGACTTCAATCATTGCAGCCTGATCAGCATCTAGAATAAATTTTTCGTAGCCCATGGAGAGTCCTCCCTCTAACCAGCCGGCGGTGTGAAGCATAAAGTTAACACCCGCCAGCATCGCAGTCTGCAGTGTATTGGCAGATTCATAGGCTGCCTGGGCATCTGGCAGTTTGGAAGCGCACAAGCCACCGCCACTCCGATAAGGCACGCCTAGGCGTCGGGACAGGGCAGCCATTATATAAAGGACCATAGATGGTTCTGGTGTGCCGAATGTCGGCGCCCCTGATTGCATCGAAATGGCACTGCTGAATGTGCCAAAAATCACAGGTGCCCCAGGTCTGATCAATTGGGTAAAGGTTATGCCGGCCAGCGCTTCGGCCAGGATCTGTGTGCAGGTGCCGACCACTGTGACAGGCGACATAGCTCCGGAAAGGATGAAAGGGGAAATGACAGTGGCCTGATTATTTTCTGCATAGACGCGGGCCGCGCCCAGCATGGTTGAATCAAATGTCATTGGTGAGTTTGCGTTAATGAGGCTTGTGATGACGCAGTTTTCATCGACGAAGTCTTCTCCAAAAACAAGTTTTGCCATGTCCACAGAATCCTGCGCCCTTTCCGGAGCTGTTACCGAGCCCATAAAAGGTTTGTCGCTCCAGCGTAGATGGCTGTAGATCATATCCAGATGCCGTTTATTCACCGGTATGTCTACGGGCTCACACAAGGTGCCACCGGAATGGTGCATTGAGGGAGTGCTGTAGGTTAGCTTGGTAAAGTTTTCGAAGTCCTCAAGCGTTGCATAACGACGCCCCTTATCCAGGTCGTGCACAAAAGGTGGTCCGTAAGCCGGCACCAGCACACAATGGTTGTCGCCAATCTTAACGCTGCGTTGCGAGTTCCTGGCATGTTGAACATACATTCGCGGGGCAGATGCCTGGATGATCTCTCTGCACATGTTTTTGGGGAAACGGACGCGCTCACCATCGATCTTGGCGCCGGCTTTTTCGAATAAAGACAAGGCGGCTTGGTCGTCTCTGAAATCAATGCCGGTTTCCTCGAGTAGGGTTTCGGCATTGGTTTCGATTGTGGTCAGCAATTCTTCGCTGGCCATTTCATAGACCGGGACCTTGCGGGTGATATAGGGTACGCTCCGAGTGGATGCACTGGCTCGTTTTGCGCGTCTGGCTTCTCTTGCGCTACCGCGTTTGTTTCGTCGCGTGCTCATGTATGGGTAGAATCAAATGGCTTAGGGCGTATTTTGGGTCGGACATTGTATGATTGCTACTCGGCAGGCGACCAGGGCGTAATGTTCAGCGTCACGCAGGTTAGGTGGCTTAACCCCAAAATGGCGTAAATCAGATAAACGCTGTCGTTCAATTGTTTGCTTGGGTGCTCTCTCACGTGGACGTATACGTGATAGGGCCAATACAATACGCGGTCCAAGTTTCAGATGGGATCTATCTGATATATAAAGGTTGACGTGACACGCAGCAGGATTGTCTGCGCATTTCAAACAGTTGCGAGGCTAAGGAACGAGCATTTGTTGTCGAACAATGGGTCTTAAGTGTAGAGAGGATAAACAACAATGAAAGTACTGGTACCCGTCAAACGGGTCATCGATGCAAATATCAAGGTTCGAGTGAAATCAGATCAGTCTGGCGTTGAGCTTAACAACGTGAAAATGGCAATGAATCCTTTTTGTGAAATAGCCGTTGAGCAAGCAATCCGCCTGAAGGAGTCGGGCTCGGTCGATGAAATCATCGTCGTGACAGTCGGTGCCGCACAGAGCCAGGAAACTCTCAGAACAGCGCTTGCTATGGGTGCTGATCGTGCGATATTGATTGAGACTGAAGAAACACCAGAGCCATTGTCGGTCGCAAAGTCGCTAAAAGCTGTTGTGGATCGCGAAGGGCCTGGTCTCGTAATATTGGGCAAACAGGCGATTGACGGCGATAACAACCAGACAGGCCAGATGCTGGCGGCACTGTTAGGCTGGTCCATTGGTACGTTTATTTCCGATCTGGTCGTCGAGGAGAGCATAGTCAAGGTCACGAGGGAGGTAGACGGTGGCCTGGAGAAACTAGAGCTCCTACCCCCTGCAGTGGTAACCGTAGATCTTCGGTTGAATGAGCCTCGGTATGCTTCTCTGCCCAATATCATGAAGGCAAAGAAAAAGCCATTGGACACCCTGAGCCCATCTGATCTTGATGTCGATGTTACACCTCGAACCGAGGTGGTCAGCGTGGTCGAACCTCCCGCAAGAGAGGCAGGTGTCAGGGTAGGGAGTGCGGAAGAGCTTGTCGAAAAATTAAAGAACGAAGCAAAGGTGATCTGAAGATGAGTATTCTCGTTATAGGTGAACACGACAACGATGAGCTTAAGCCATCGACACTAAATACTGTGACAGCGGCGCAGGAACTGGGTGATGAAATTGACTTATTGATTGCTGGGGCAGATTGTAGTGCCGCAGCAGAGCATGCTGCACGAGTCACCGGGGTAAAACGCGTACTCAAAGTGGATGATCCGTCGCTGGCCGATTCACTGGCGGAAAATCTATCACCGTTGATTGCGAAATTGGCGGGTGAGTACACACATGTGCTTGTGCCGGCATCGACTTACGGCAAGAACATCATGCCCCGCGCTGCAGCACTGATTGACGTTCAGCAGATTTCAGACATCAGCGGGATTGAAAGTGAAGATACATTTGTACGGCCGATATACGCAGGAAATGCCATGGCAACTGTTCGCTCAAAAGATGCCATCAAAATGATTTCTGTACGGACCACGGCATTCGAATCTGCAACCGAAGAAGGAGAGGCGACGATCGAAGAAATTACAGGCGCTCAGGAATCTGGATTGTCAAAGTTTGCTGGTGAGGAACTTACTCGATCTGAGCGGCCCGAATTGACGACGGCAGATATCATTATCTCAGGTGGCCGCGGAATGCAGAGTGGAGATAATTTTGAAATGTTAGAACGTATAGCGGACAGACTGAACGCGGCGGTTGGGGCATCCAGGGCTGCTGTTGATGCAGGCTACGTTCCCAATGATTACCAGGTCGGGCAGACCGGAAAGGTGGTCGCGCCAAATCTATATATCGCAGTGGGGATTTCAGGTGCGATTCAGCATTTAGCAGGCATGAAGGATTCAAAAGTGATTGTTGCAATAAATAAAGATGAGGAAGCTCCTATATTCCAGGTCGCGGACTACGGTTGGGTGGTAGATCTTTTCGAAGCAATACCGCAACTTGAAGCGGCCCTCGGCGAGGGTGGTTAAGGGCGCGGTTTTGTCGTTGTATGCACAGAGTTGAGCAAGTGAAGTGGTGACCGGCAGAGCCGGCCACCACAACCAGCTTTTTACAAACGTCAGTTGTTAGCTGCAGTTCCGGCACCTCCTTGTGCACAAGGAACGTGAACCTGACTGACAATGTTGATTTTGGATCACCCGTTTTGAAATTTCTGTGAACTGATTCACACGGCGTGATTACTTGTAGTGTTCATCGGTGTCATCCGCCAGTTCGAGCGCATCGATGCTTGATGCCCGACGAATAATCTTGTCAGTTGAGATACGGATTCTCCTGAAATCCTCAGCCATCGCGTCGTAGTTCTTTTGCAAGGAAGCAATTCTTGTGTCCAATCGCTGAACATCTGTCATCATGGCAAGGACTTCTTGTTGGATAATATCAGCCTGTTCCCGCATCTTAACGTCGCGAAAAATTGCGGTTATGGTGTTCAATGTGGCCCACAGTGTTGAGGGTGAGACAATATAAACGCGCTTGCGGTAGGCTATCTTAACGAGATCTTGATGATCGCAATGAATTTGCGCATAGATGGATTCTGCAGGTATAAACATCAAGGCATTTTCGGATGTCTCGCCGGGAATAATGTAGCGCGTTGCGATTGCCTCAATATGGGTGGCGACATGTCCCGAGAATTGTTTCGAGTGACGCTTTTTCTCATCTTCTGTCGTTGCTGTAGCCGCCAACCTGTAAGACTCCAGTGGGAATTTCGAGTCGATAACTGTGGGTCCTGGGGGATTCGGTAGATGTAGCAGGCAGTCAGCCCGTCGTCCATTGCTTAAGGTGGCTTGGAACTTGTAGGCATCCGGAGGGAGTGCATCCTGAACCAGTGTTTCGAGCCTGAGCTCACCGAATGTGCCTCGCGCCTGCTTATTATCGAGCACGTTGCGGAGTCCAGTGACCTCGGTGGACAGTTGCGTAATGTTTTTTTGCGCATGGTCGATTACGGCTATACGCTCCTTGAGTTGACCAAGGTGCCCAACAGTAGACTGATCCTGTTTCAGTAATGCATCCCTTAGCACCCTTTCTTGTTTAAGAAGTTGCTCGCTCATCAACTGCTGATGCGTTTGAAACAGGGTTGCAATATCAGTACTTGTCAGCGGCTGTTGGCGACGACCGAGGATAAGTGCAAACACGGTGATGGCAATAATGACCACCACCCCCAGAATCAAGATTTCACTCAGCATCAGGTCTGCTCCATCATTCATTTTGGATCAGTAGACGTTCCAGTTCTACGGGGGAGTCCACCGTATGATCAGCCCCCCAATTCTCTGGCAGATCGTCAGGTGATGCGTATCCCCAGGTAACGGCTACGGTAGTGGTGCCCGCAGCCCGGCCTGCCATGATATCGCGCAGGTCATCGCCTATCAGCGCTGTGGTTGAGGTGTTTCTACCGTTCAGGCGGCAGGCATGTATCACCGATTCGGGTTCGGGCTTGTTGGTTGGTAGAGTATCGCCACAAACTACGACGGCTGCTCTGTCGGACAGTCCCAACGCGCTTAACAGGGGATCAGTAAAACGTGTCGGCTTGTTTGTAACAATTCCCCAACTGTAGCCAGCTAATTCAAGGCGGGTTAGTAATTGATCTATTCCCGGAAACAGACAGCTACCTTCACAGATATGGTGATCATAATAATCAAGCAGTTGTTCTCTAAGGGAATGAAATTCTTTTGATGTAGCCGAGATAGAAAAACCCTGTTCAATAAGTCGAGCGCTACCTGCCCCGACCCAGCAGCGGGCATCCTCAACCGAGACAGTGGGTTTGCCATGCCGAGCCAGCACAAAGTTAAGCGCAGCTACAAGATCAGGAGCTGTGTCAGCGAGCGTGCCATCAAGATCGAACAATATATGATTGATCGCCACTAGCTGGTTATAAAACCGGAGAGTCATGCACGGTTGAAGAACCGTGGCGGAAATGCAAGATGTAATTCACATCGAGATTTCCCCCCAGTGAGTACTCCTGAAAAATCGGGTTGTAATGCAGGCCGATGGATCCGCTCAGGTATAAGCCGGCGTCACGAGCCCATAGGTCCACTTCTGATGGTTTAATGAACTTTTCGTAGTGATGTGTTCCACGAGGCAACAGATTAAGCACGTACTCTGCGCCAACGATAGCAAATAGCCAGGATTTGGGGTTACGGTTTATTGTTGAGAAAAAGACATGACCCCCGGTCCGGGTAAGCTTTGCGCAGGCGGAAATGGTTTCGGCTGGAGATGGGACGTGCTCCAGGAGTTCCATACAAGTAACCACATCGTACTGGCCCGATTCGTGGTCTATTAGTTCCTCGACGGTGCCCTGGCGGTAGTCGATGGACGCTGATCGTTCACGGGCATGCAGTCTGGCGACAGAGATGGGTCCTTGTCCTGCGTCTACTCCGGTGACCGAGGCGCCCCTCTCCCACATGGACTCGCTGAGTATGCCGCCTCCGCAGCCAATGTCGATAACTTTTTTGTTCTGTAAGCAGACTTGCTCTTCAATGTAATTTAAGCGCAGGGGGTTTATTTGATGTAAGGGACGAAATTCGCTGTTGGGATCCCACCAGCGGCTGGCCAGTTTCTCAAATTTTGACAGTTCGTTAGGGTCTACGTTTTGCATTGGCCTGACGTGGTATTGTTGGCATGTGGTGATGATTGTGGCTATTTTATGCTCGGCACTGTATGAGTTGGTAAAAGAGTCCCAGATAGATTTGCTTTGCCTAGGCTACGACTGAGTTTAGGACCGGAATATCTTGAATATAAGGGTCAGCCCGCACTATAATTAGCGGTTTGTTGCGGGGTGGAGCAGTCTGGCAGCTCGTCGGGCTCATAACCCGAAGGTCGTAGGTTCAAATCCTACCCCCGCTACCAATATTGGTATGACTACGACCCCGCTGTTGCGGGGTTTGTTATTAAGGGCCAGCGATGGTTGAGCTCGGCCCGGCAGGCGGGTGATCATGTTTGGCGATAGGATAGCACTGCGAGAATTGCTCGAGCCAGTGATCGAAGCCATGGGCTACGAGCTGGTTATGGTTGAGTTGACGGGTGCAGGTTCAAAGACGTTGAGAGTTTATATCGATTCGCCAGGGGGTATCGTGTTAGATGACTGTGAAACGGTTAGCCGGCAAGTCAGCACTTTGCTGGATGTGGACGATCCGATTTCGGGTGAGTATGCACTGGAGGTTTCGTCGCCGGGCCTCGATCGGCCCTTGGCCAAGCCGGAGCATTTTCGTCGAGCTGAGGGCAATATGGTAAGAATAAGGATGATCCGATCACACCTAGGAAGGCGAAATTTCACTGGGTTATTGAAATGCGTGTCTGGTGAAGGGGCTGTAGTAGAAGTCGATGGGGAAGAGTACGAACTCGCCTACAACGATATAGATCGGGCAAGACTGGTTTCGGAATTCGAGAACAAGATTCCGCGATCGCGACGATAATTCTGGAGATTGCGGCATGACCAAAGATGAAGTTTTGATGATGGCAGATGTTCTTTCTCGGGAAAAAGAGTTAGAAAAAGATGTGGTATTTCTGGCTATCGAGGCAGCACTGGCCACCGCAACTCGTAAACGAAATCGGGAAGATATCGAAGTTCGTGTTTCGATTGACCAGGGCACTGGTGACTATGAGGCATTTCGTCAGTGGGAAATTGTGGATGACGATGCAGTGCTTGAGAGCCCCATCAGCCAGATGACTCTGGCTGCTGCCAATATCAGTTATCCGGATGTAGCGCATGAGGTTGGTGAATTTGTAGAGGAGCCCTTGGAGGTCGTGGCAAAGTTTGGCCGAATAGAGGCGCAGGCGGCCAAGCAGGTAATCAATCAGAAAGTCCGTGAGGCTGAGCGTGCGCGAATATATGAGGCCTTCAAGGATAGAGTGGGTGAGATGGTCCAGGGTGTCGTTAAGCGTGTCGGACATCGGGAGGCTATCGTTGATATTGAAAGTGTGGAAGCATCATTACCAAGATCTACCTGGATTGACAGGGAGGCGCTTCGTAACGGAGACCGAATCAAGAGCATTCTCACGGAAGTTAGGTCCGAGGCCCGCGGACCACAATTGATTCTGGATAGAAAGAGCCCCGAACTTGTAATTGAACTTTTTCGACTGGAAGTCCCAGAGGTTGGCCAGGGTGTGATCGAGGTTCTTGGAGCTTCCCGGGATCCTGGATCTCGTGCCAAGATAGCAGTGAGGTCCAATGATCCCAAAATAGATCCGGTTGGCGCTTGTGTCGGAATCCGTGGAGCACGGGTTCAAAGTGTGTCAAATGAACTCAATCTGGAGCGGATCGATATTATTACCTGGACAGAATCACCTGCTGAGTTTGTCATTAAGGCTCTACAGCCGGCGGAGGTTGATTCAATCATTGTTGATGAGGAATCACGGGCCATGGATGTGGTGGTTGATGAGAACCAGTTGGCTCTTGCAATTGGTCGCGGTGGGCAGAATGTACGACTAGCGTCAGAATTGACGGGTTGGCAATTGAATATCATGACCGATGAGGCTGCTTTGGAAAAGGCAGAGCTCGAATCGCAGGCATCTTGCGAGCGTTTGCGGGAACAGTTGAACATAGACAACGATGTCGCTGAGGTATTGGTCGAAGAAGGGTTTTTGACGCCAGAAGAGGTGGCCTATGTGCCGGTTCAGGAACTGGTTGATATCGAGGGTTTTGATCAGGAATTGGTGGAACAGTTACGGCGTCGAGCAAAAGAATTTTTGGATATTCGTGAGTTTTCTGAGCTTGAGAAAACAAGGCCTGAAGACGACTTGCTCTCGATGGAGGGTATGGATGACGAAACTGCCCGGCTATTTGCACAAAATGGCGTTCGCTCAATGGAGGAACTTGCCGAATGTGCGACCGATGAGCTTGTTGAACTCAGCGGCATTGATGAAGAGCGAGCTGCAGAACTCATAATGACGGCCCGTGCACCTTGGTTTGCAGAAGCCCAATAGAATTTCGGGAAGATTCAAATGACAGCAGTAACCGTAAAGAAATTCGCCGAGCAGATCGGTGTCAGTGAAGACAGGTTGTTACAACAGCTTAAAAACGCCGGGGTTTTAGATAAAACCATTGATGGTGATTTGGATGACGCTGAAAAAACGAAATTACTTGCATATCTACGCGGTGAGCTGGTACCTGAGTCGACCGAGTCACAGGGCAGTATTACGCTAAACCGCCGTACGAGTAGCGTCGTGAAACAGACATCGCGTACCGGCGGTGCAAGGACTATACACGTCGAGCTCAAAAAGCGGCGAACCTATATAAAGCGAGGGGACCTACAGCGCCAGCAAGCAGATGCTAGAAAAGCAGTTGAAGCTGAACAAGCGGCCCGACTTGCTGCGGAAGCTGAGGCTGAAGCCAAAATAAAAGCCAAGGCAGAAGCACAAGAGAAGGCGGAGGTCGAGCGTAAGGCCGCTGAAGAAGCGGAACAAATACAGGCCGAGCAAGAATTAAAATCAACTGCGGTTGAGCCCGAGGTTCCGGTGCCAGGTGACATGCCTGTCCCAGCAACGGAGCATAAAGGCGCCGGACGGAGAGAAGAGAAACCAAGAAAAAAGAAAGGACGGGATAAGGCTTCTGGGGATCAGGAATTACATCTGGCGGCTGGAAAAAGAGGCCGACGGAAGGCTCGTCCTGTGATTAAACCTAGAAAACTTACCTCAGCAACGACGGGTCAGCACGCGTTTGAAATGCCGACCGAGCCGATTAAGAAGGTCATAGACGTGCCTGAAACAGTCACTGTTGCAGAACTTTCTCAGGCCATGTCTGTAAAAGCGGCGGAAGTTATCAAAGTGTTGATGGATATGGGTAGCTTGGTCACCATCAATCAGGTTCTCGATCAGGATACTGCGATACTCGTAATTGAAGAAATGGGACACGAGGGTCAAGCAGCGGCAGCGGTGGATCCCGAGTCGGTTCTACTTACAGAAGACACCCAAGCCTATGAGGCACACCACAGAGCGCCAGTCGTAACCGTCATGGGGCACGTCGATCATGGCAAGACTTCGCTTTTAGACTACCTGCGTCAGACAAAAGTAGCAGCAGGCGAAGCCGGCGGTATTACGCAGCATATCGGTGCGTACAGGGTTTCTACAGAACGAGGCACTATCACATTCCTCGACACTCCCGGACACGAAGCTTTCAGCGCCATGCGCTCACGTGGCGCATCGGTGACGGATCTTGTGGTGCTAATTGTTGCGGCTGATGACGGTGTAAAACCTCAAACAGTTGAAGCAATAAATCATGCTCGAACAGCGGGTGTTCCTCTGATTGTTGCGATAAATAAGATTGATAAAGATGATGCCGATTCAGAGCGTGTAAAACAAGAACTCACCGCCCACGAAGTCGTTCCGGAAGAATGGGGGGGCGACATTCTGGTCAATGAAATATCAGCACTGACCGGAAATGGAATAGACGCGTTATTGGAGTCGGTGCTATTACAGGCCGAGTTGTTGGATCTCAAGGCACCGGTCGAAGGGCCGGCCAGGGGCACTGTCATAGAGGCACGACTAGACCGAGGTCGTGGTGTTGTTGCGACAGTATTGGTAAGCAGTGGAACTTTGCGAAAGGGGGATGTTCTCCTCGTGGGCAGGGAATATGGCCGGATCCGGGTAATGACTGACAGTGCTGGGAAGGTCATACAAAAAGCGGGTCCGTCTACACCGGTTGAAGTTCAGGGTCTAGGTGGTGTCCCTGATTCTGGTGACGAGGCGAATGTCGTCATTGATGAGCGCAAGGCTAGGGAAATCAGTGGCTATCGACAGGGTAAGTTCAAGGAAGTCAAGCTGGCAAAGCAGCAGAAACTGAAACTAGAAAGCGTATTTGAACAGATGGGCGGCGGTGAAAAAACAACACTGAATCTCATTATCAAAGCAGATGTTCAAGGTTCAGTCGAGGCGTTGACTACCACCTTGGAAGATATATCTGGAGACACAATCGGTGTTCATGTTGTCCATGGAATGGTGGGTGGAATTAACGAGTCGGATGTAAATTTAGCAACTGCTTCGGAGGCAATGATAATAGCGTTCAACGTGAGAGCCGATGCGACAGCACGTAAGATGATTGAATTAGAGGGTATTGATGTTCGCTACTACAACGTAATTTATAACGCGATAGATGACATGAGATCTGCCTTGACCGGAATGATGGCACCGATACTCAGAGAACAGGCTATAGGGCTTGCCGAGGTTCGCGATGTCTTTCGGGTCGCCAGACTCGGTGCGGTGGCTGGCTGCCGAGTTATTGAAGGAGAGGTTAAAAGGAATCTTCCCGTACGAGTTTTACGTGACAATGTCGTCATTTTCGAAGGACAAATAGATTCTCTTCGACGGTTCAAGGATGATGTTGCCGAAGTAAAGACGGGGTTTGAATGCGGGATCGGAGTCAAAAATTATAACGACATAAAGGAAGGTGATCAGATCGAGATCTACCAGACTGTAGAGGAAAAACCCAGTCTTTAGGTTTTCAACTCTAGGTGTACGCCATGCAGGGGATTGACAGAGTTCGGAGAGTTTCGGAACTGGTACGTCGCCAGGTCTCTCATTTCATACTGCGCGAACTAGCAGATGAAGGTCTCGGAATAGTATCAGTTACTGCCGTTGACATGAGCCGTGACCTACTCCAAGCGACAGTTTACGTTTCATCATTCGCCCGAGACTCTGATATTGACAACATACTTGCAGTGCTTGAAGAAAATGTACCCGCTGTGCGTCATGATCTGGCGAAGTCATTGCATCTAAGACGGGTGCCTAACTTGACCTTTCGCTACGATGAGAGTGTAGAGCGAGCGCGGCGATTGACTACGATGATCGATGAGTTGGAGTTGGATCGGAATATGGATGATGGCACGTAGAAGCACGTCAAGTCGTGGTGATAACCTCTCCGGCCTTTTGCTGTTGGATAAACCACCCGGAGTAACTTCAAATGGAGCGCTCCAAGAGGCGAAGCGACTTTTAAATGCCCGCAAGGCAGGCCATACTGGAAGTCTGGACCCGATTGCGACAGGTCTATTGCCTCTTTGCTTTGGGAGTGCGACAAAATTGTCTGGTATCTTTCTTGGTGCTGACAAAACGTATTGGACACGTATTCGATTGGGTGAGCGAACTGCAACGGGAGACAGTGAAGGAGAAGTTCTCGAAAAAATACCGGTAGTAGTGAGCCAACATGAAATAGAGAAGGCTCTGTTGAACTTCCAGGGAGAGTTTCAGCAGATACCGCCGATGTATTCGGCGGTGAAAATAAACGGAACACCCTTGTATAAACTGGCCAGGGAAGGGATAGAGATCGAACGCAGTCCCCGTAATGTTGTGGTGTACACAATGGAACTCAAATCTTTCGATGGCCGTGATCTGGAGTTAGAGCTTAAATGTTCTCACGGATTCTACGTTCGAGGTCTTGCGCACGATCTTGGTAATTTTTTAAAGTGTGGCGGCCATGTTGTGGCTTTACGCCGACTGGTTGTTGCGGATCTAAAGATCGAAGATGCGGTAAAACTGACCGAATTGACGGCGGTGGCAGATCTAGCGGCAAGGCAGAAGATATTGACTCCAATTGATGACGGTCTATCTCATCTGCCGGATATCAGTTTGTCAGCTGATGCTGCGTTTTATCTGTGTCGGGGCCAGACCGTACGCGCCGATGGACTGCCGAACAAAGGGGAGGTTAGGTTATACGCCAAGGGCGCGGGGTTTCTTGGAATTGGAGTGATAACTGACGATGGGCGAGTTGCCCCCAGAAGATTGATGTCGCAAACCCGGAGATAACGCTGATTTTGTTGAGTAAATAGGCCGCGGCGAGTAGACTAGCGCGCTTTCCTCCGCTGACAGACTCGCTAAATAGCAAGTAGCGAGTGAACATTCGACATTAAACGGGCCTTCAGATTGGTAAAATCAACCACAGAGGCTATGAAAGGAAATTGGACTTAGAGGAAGATAAATGACAATCACCGCGCAAAGCAAAGCAGGGGTTATTGGTGAATATGCCTTGAATCAGGGCGATACAGGTTCACCAGAGGTGCAAGTGGCTCTGTTGACCGACCGAATTAAAGATCTGACTGAACACTTCAAAATTCACATTCATGATCACCATTCCCGGCAGGGATTGCTCCGTATGGTTAACCGTAGGCGCAAGCTGTTGGATTACCTAAAAGGCAAAAACGAAGAGCGATATCGATCCTTGATCGGTCGCTTGGGTTTACGCCGTTAATTGGCTCTAGGAAGAGCATCAGGAGTCAAAATGAAGGCAGCAACACGGCGTTTCAAGTATGGCAAACATGAGGTAACTCTGGAGACAGGACGGATAGCCCGACAATCATCGGGTGCGGTGCTGGCTCGGATGGGGGACACGACTGTGCTGGTTACGGTTGTGGCATCACGCGAACCGAGTAATCGTGATTTCTTCCCGTTAACCGTGGATTATGAAGAGAGGACCTATTCTGCCGGGCGTATACCGGGAGGTTTTTTTAAACGAGAAGGACGGCCTTCTGAAAAAGCAATTTTAACTTGTCGACTCACTGACCGCCCGATCAGGCCACTGTTTCCTGCTGGGTTTAAGAACGAAGTCCAGGTAATTGCAACGGTGATGTCGATCGATCCCGAAATTGATCCAGATATTCTTGCCATGCTCGGGGCCTCAGCTGCGTTGACCCTATCAGGGGTACCTTTTAAGGGGCCCATTGGAGCGGCGCGGGTCGGTTTTATTGATGATGACTACGTGCTTAACCCCGATGCCAGTGAATTGACTGAATCTCGGTTGAATTTGGTTGTGGCAGGGACTGACAGTGCAGTCTTGATGGTTGAATCAGAGGCGCAGGAATTATCAGAGGAACAGATGCTGGGTGCTGTGATTTTCGGTCATGACCAGATGAAAGAAGCAATCAGTGAAATTCGCTCGCTGGCAGACGAGGTTGGCCAACCTGCCTGGGAATGGGAACCGCCACAGACCGATGAAGATCTTACCGCCAAGGTTGATTCCGCTGGACGATCCCACCTTGAAAGTGCCTACCAGTTGGCGGACAAAGTAGAGCGCCAGACCGCAGTAGGGAAAGCCAAACAGCAGGTGGTGTCGGAATTGTGTGATGAAGCCAGTGAAGACGCTGAGGCTGACAATGTAAAAAGCGCGCTAAATGCACTGGAAAAAGATATCGTCCGCGGTCGAATTTTGGATCGACAGCCAAGAATTGATGGCAGAGACCTAGAGACGGTCAGGCCCATAGCGATTGATACAGGACTGCTCCCTCGAACCCACGGGTCGGCGATGTTTACAAGAGGGGAAACACAGGCACTTGTGGTCACGACGTTGGGTACGGAACGCGACTCGCAGATAATCGACGCGATCGAGGGTGAGCGGCGGGATCACTTTATGCTGCACTATAACTTTCCACCTTACAGTGTCGGAGAAACAGGCCGTGTCGGTTCGCCAAAGCGCCGAGAGATTGGGCACGGGCGGTTGGCTAAGCGCGCCCTGCTGGCAGTCATGCCGAAACCTGAAGATTTTCCCTACGTCATCAGAATTGTGTCAGAAATTACAGAGTCCAATGGTTCGAGTTCTATGGCAAGTGTGTGCGGGGCCAGTCTTTCTATGATGGACGCCGGCATAGAGATTAAAGCGCCGGTCGCCGGTGTTGCAATGGGCTTGATCAAAGAGGGAGATCAGTTCGCGATTCTTACTGACATACTCGGTGATGAGGACCATCTGGGAGATATGGATTTCAAAGTTGCTGGTACTGAAGCTGGTGTGACTGCACTACAGATGGATATCAAAATTGAAGGTATCAATAAAGAGATTATGGAGCAGGCCCTGACTCAGGCTAGAACGGGGCGGCTGCACATATTAGGGGAGATGGCCAAGGCTTTGGCAGAACCAAGGTCTGAAATGTCTCAATACGCACCTAGGATTACGACAATACGTATACCGACTGACAAAATAAGAGATGTTATCGGCAAGGGTGGTGTGACGATCCGTGCCATCTCTGAAAGCACCGGCGCTACAATTGATATCGAAGACGATGGCACTATAAAGATAGCAAGTGCCGACCTTTCTGCTTCTGAAGCGGCCCGGAAGCGCATCGAGCAGATCACTGCGGATGTCGAGGTTGGAACGATTTATGAAGGGAAAGTCGTACGCCTTATGGATTTTGGAGCATTTGTGAATATCCTTCCAGGAAAAGACGGGCTCGTGCACATCTCGCAGATTTCTGAAGAACGTGTAGCTAATGTCAGCGACAAACTTTCTGAGGGTGATATGGTCAAGGTTAAGGTGTTGGAAGTCGATAAACAGGGCCGGGTGCGATTGAGCATGAAGGCTGTGGAAGAGGCGGCCTAGCTACAGCGGATTGCGCTCGGCGAAGTGTTTTTAACGTAAATTTAGACCAGCCGGCCGAACGCTACTTTTGAAAGATTCAGGTAATCTCGTCTGGATCGACCTTGAGATGACGGGTCTGGACCCTGATAGGGACAGGATTATTGAGATTGCGACGATCATTACAGACGCCGATCTCAATATTATCGAAGAGGGTCCTGTACTTGCAGTCAAACAACCTGAATCTGTGTTAAACCTAATGGATGAATGGAATCAGAGAGTCCATCAAGGCAGTGGGTTGGTGGCGCGAGTCCAAAGTTCTGATGTTAGTACCACCGAGGCCGAACAGGACACACTAGAATTTATCGAGCGCTACATTATTGAAGGGCGCTCACCCTTATGCGGCAACAGTATTTGCCAGGATCGCCGATTTCTATATCGTTATATGCCTAAGCTCAGCGCCTATCTCCACTATCGGAACGTGGACGTTAGCTCAATTAAGGAGTTGGTGGCCCGCTGGAGCCCTGATATTGTCGCGGGGTTTGCGAAAAAAGGGGCCCACCAAGCGCTCGATGATATACGTGAATCCATAGAAGAGCTCCAGTACTACCGCAGCACGGTGTTCAAAGTCTGATCTGTCAATCTGACTCGGAACAGTGATCATTAAGTCGTGCTATTGCCCATTCAATATGCTCGCGTACCATGGGTGTAGCCTCTTCTTTTTTCCGTTCCAGAACGGCCAGTACTTCAGTCGTCCTTCTACTGTTACCCAGGGCAACAGCTATGTTACGTAGCCAGCGTTGGTAGCCAATTCGCCTTATCGGGCTTCCTTCAAGCCGGGTATTGAATTCAGATTCGGACCAACTGAAAAGACCGGTAAGCGTGGCATTGTCGAGCGAATGGCGGGGTTGGAAGTCTTGAGTGGGTACCGATTTAGAGAACCTGGTCCAAGGGCAGACCAACTGGCAATCGTCACACCCAAATATTCGGTTGCCAATTAGCGGCCTAAGATCCTCAGGAATCGATCCCTTGAGTTCAATGGTCAGGTAGGCTATACACCGGCGGGCATCCAGTTGATAAGCTTTATCGATCGCACCGGTTGGGCACGCTGTCATGCAACGGTTGCAGTCGCCGCAGTGATCGGTTTGTTCTTTGTCTAACGGCAAAGGAAGGTCCGTGTAAAGTTCTCCCAAAAAAAAGAACGAACCCGACTCCTTGTCGATCAGGTTTGTGTGTTTGCCCAACCATCCAAGTCCAGCCTTGACGGCAAGAGGTTTTTCCATAACGGGACCGCTGTCTACAAAGGCTCTATAGCGAAAGGGACCGACTGCTTCACTCATCAAGTCAGCGAGCTTCTGAAGTCTCCGTCGGATCAATCGATGATAATCTCGTCCCAGGGCATAACGGGAAACATACCCTTTAGTGCTGTCCTGTAGGATTGTTGTTGGAGGAGTTGCGGAATCAGGAAGATAGTCCATGCGTACACTGACTACTCTGACGGTGCCGGGTTGAATAGCTGCTGGTTGTGTCCGCCGGTTACCATGTTTGGCCATGTAGTGCATGTCCCCGTGGCGGCCGTCTGCGAGCCACTCTATAAGACGTGTTTCCGCCTGCGACAGATCGGTATCTGCGATACCGATCATACTGAACCCGAGTTCCCCGGCCCAAAGCTTCATCTGCACTTTAAGAGAGGTCAGTTCCTTGCTTGAGAATGTCCTAGATGTCATCAACGCGATATCATAACGCTATGGAAGGAAACTTCGAACATCTTTACAGTTCTGAAGGTTCTCGGCTTGTCGATCGCAGTGCGATTAATTCACTGCAACTGGCCGAGGGTGAACTGATGGAGCGTGCTGGCGCTGCTGCCTACGGCGTAATTTGTAGGAGATGGCCGGGGATTTCAACACTGAACGTGGTCTGTGGGCCGGGCAACAATGGTGGTGATGGCTACATCGTGGCCAGGTTAGCCCATCAGGCCGGTATCCAAGTTCGAGTCTCTCAGGTCGTATCACCTAAAACAGACGATGCGCAACGTGCGCTCGATCAACTCGATCTACAGGGAATCACTATTGAACCACTGGATATTGAAACTGTTGGGGAAGCTGAACTCGTAGTTGATGCGGTACTGGGAACGGGGCTCAGTCGTCCACCAAGCGGTGTTTTTAAGAGTGCGATAGATGCGATCAATGGCGCTGGTAGACCTGTGTTGGCACTGGATGCCCCTTCAGGACTGGATATGGACACTGGGTGGGCCGGTGGTGCCGCTGTGCAGGCAACCGTTACCGTGACTTTTATCTGCCTCAAGGGAGGACTACTTACAGGGCGTGGACCAGACCTTACAGGCGATATCGTGGTTGAATGCCTGGACGTGCCGGCAACTGTACTAGCCGGCGTCGAGCCAATGGCTTGCTGTATTTCGGCCCGGATCGTTCAGGAGCGACTCCCCGCTCGCCGGCGTACCCTGCACAAGGGTGAGGCAGGCCATCTTGTGGTCATTGGGGGTGAAGTGTCGATGGCCGGTGCTGTGCAACTTGCCGGCACAGCCGCTCTGAGAACCGGAGCTGGGCTGGTTACCATAGCAACTCGGTGTTCACAGATGGATGCAATCAGCCGGAGTCAGCCTGAATTGATGTGCCATCCCGTGGAGGATCAGGTGTCGCTTGAAACAGTCCTTGCAGGTAAGACTGCGGTGGTCGTTGGACCAGGATTGGGTCAGAGTGAATGGGGAGTTCAGATGCTTAGTGGTGTATTGGCATCCGGTTTACCTGGCGTAGTTGACGCCGATGCGCTCAACCTGCTTGCGCAGGAGCCTCAACAAACGGGACAGATGATTCTCACGCCACATCCGGGCGAAGCCAGTCGCCTTCTCAACGCGGATGTTGACGCTATCCAGAGCCAGCGGTTCGTTTCTGCCGCAAAGATTCAGTCTCAATATGGTGGCATTTGTGTGCTCAAGGGGGCGGGTACACTCGTCGCCACTGAAGGAGGCCATCTTTGGCTTTGTAAAGAAGGCAACCCAGGAATGGCGACAGCAGGGATGGGTGATGTCTTATCCGGGGTTATTGGTGCCTTGTTGTGTCAAGGTTTAGTTCCGGGAGATGCCGCGATGGCTGGTGTCTGGCTGCACTCTAGGGCCGCAGATCTTGCTGCGGCAGACGGCGGTGAGCGCGGTCTGCTTGCGTCAGACCTGTGGAGTTATCTAAGACGTTTGGTAAATGACCCTTATCCTGGATGAATTCAAAACAGATATTTACAAGCGAAGCGCAGTTAACGGCTTTTGCCGCCGAGGTAGCGTTGATCCTTGTGCCAGGTGATGTCGTGTATTTATGCGGCGAACTGGGTACCGGTAAAACAACTTTCGCCAGGGCAATAATCCAACAGAGGGGTAGTGTTGATTCAGTAACCAGCCCAACGTTTACACTGATTGAGACCTATCATCTGGGTGATGTGTCGGTGGCCCATCTGGACCTTTATCGAATTGAATCTGATGCGGAGATGGAGGGGATTGGTTTGCGGGATTACCTAGATGGAGACTGGATTTGCTTGATTGAGTGGCCCGATCGAGCGCCAAGTATGTTGCCAGATCCGGATCTCACCGTTAACCTGGCCTATGAGGGGAACGGGCGCTCAGCTGTTTTGATAGCCACAGAACGGTTGGCCGATCGCGCAGATTGGCTCAAATGAAGCAGCTTCTGCTCGGGCTTTTACTATTTCAGTTAACGGCCCCTGTGTTAGCTGGTGTCGATGTTTTAAGTATAAGAATCTGGCATTCACCACTTAGCACTCGGTTGGTCTTTGATCTCTCCGGACCCGTCGTATACAGCGTGTTTACGTTGACAGATCCGCAACGAATCGTGATAGATCTCAAGAACACGGAGTCTAGCGCGGTTTCTCCCGGTGATCAGACCTTGGGCCCTTGGCTTCTGGCTTTGCGCTCAGGGAACCCGAACAATGGCGTTTTGCGTTATGTACTTGATCTTAAGGGACAGGTCCACCATGACAGCTTTCTGCTTCCCCCTGGTGTAGTCTATGGTCATCGCTTGGTGGTCGACGTCAAACCAGCCGATAGGTCCCTTCGGGCGAACAATGATCCTGTCGATAGTCCAACAAAGAAAGACTATGTTGTCGTGATCGATCCTGGTCATGGGGGCGATGATCCCGGTGCGTTGGGCCGTCGTGGTACGCACGAAAAGAAAGTTGTTCTAGCGATCGCAAAACGGCTTCAATCGATTTTGAACCATTGGCCCGGTGTGGCGGCTCAACTAACACGTAAAGGTGACTACTATGTCAGCTTACGTAACAGAATTAGGATTGCTGCAGAACATCAAGCAGATCTATTCATTTCGGTGCACGCGGATTCAGCTCGCCGGAGAAGTGCACGTGGTGCTTCGGTTTACATCCTGTCTTCTAAGGGAGCCAGTAGTGAAATAGGTCGCGAACTCGCAAAGAGGGAAAATGCTTCGGACCTGATAGGTGGTGTTAAGTTGGGAAAGCAAGAACACAGTGTTCGGGAAACGATGCTCGATATGGAGGTCGACTGGAAAATAAAGGAGAGTAAGGCGTTTGCCAGGAATCTCCTGGACGAACTGGGTAAAGTTGGCTTTCTTCATACCAAGCAGGTTCAGCAAGCGGGATTTGTTGTGCTTAAAGCCATAGAGATTCCGGCGGTTCTTGTTGAGGTTGGGTTCATTTCCAACAAAAAAGAAGAACGAGCTCTACAAACAGCGCTGCATCACGAAAGGATCGCGGGTTCAATGTTTCGCGCCATTGTCCGTTACTGCACTGAAAAATCCCAGTGCCGTGTAAACCAAGACCCCAAAGGAATCCATGTCGTCCGCAAGGCGGAATCATTATCATTACTTGCGGCTCGGTTTGGAACAACGATTTCGGCAATTAAAAGGGCCAATAAGTTGAAGATCGACACGTTGTTGATTGGACAAAAACTTGTTATCCCGGAGTTATGAGAGACCATGGACAGTAATACAAAACCGCAGACTGCGCGGATACATCGGTTAGCGAATACACTGATAAATCAAATTGCAGCCGGTGAGGTTGTGGAGCGGCCTGCTTCGGTTGTCAAGGAGCTTATTGAAAACAGCGTTGACGCAGGGGCCACTGAGATTCAAGTCTGGGTGGAACGCGGTGGCGTCAAACTCATTCGGGTTGATGATAATGGTCATGGAATAGCGAAGAGCGACTTAATCCTGGCGACCGAGCGTCACGCGACCAGTAAATTGTCCGATTTGAAGGACTTATCGGGAATTCAGACGCTTGGATTTAGAGGCGAAGCGTTACCGAGTGTCGCGTCTGTGTCACGCCTTGGGATTAAGAGTCGTGTTGCTGAGGCAGATTCAGGTTGGGAGGTTAGCGGTGAGGGAGGTGCTTTTTCTGCACCGATGCCGACCTCGTGCGTTAAAGGCACGGTCGTTGTGGTCGAGGATCTGTTTTTCAACACACCTGCTCGCCGTAAATTCCTTCGAACCGAAAAAACCGAACGGTCGAATATTGAACGCATTTTCAAATGCCTGGCGCTGGCATCTCCCGGTGTATCTTTTAGCCTGTCAATTGATAAAAAACTGTACTGGCAGTTGCCTGGAGAGGGGTCCGCTTTGCGATCTCATCGGGTCGAAAAAATACTGGGGCACGAATTCACCGAGAACTCTAAGCAAATAACGGGCGGCGCCAGCGGCATATCCTTGATCGGCTGGATAGGTTTGCCTGCTTATTCTCGAAGTCAGGCGGACCGCCAATATCTTTTTGTTAATGGACGCGTGATAAAGGATGCCTCGCTGTCGCACGCTGTACGTCGTGCCTATGCGGACGTGCTTTATCGGGGTCGCCATCCAGCCTATGTGTTGGATTTGAAGATTGATCCGATGACGATAGATGTGAACGTACATCCGACTAAAAACGAGGTGCGATTTGAGGATGCTCGTTCAATACACGATTTTATCTATCGGGAAGTAGCGCAGGCGACTGCTGATACACGGGCCGGATCACACTTTGCAAGCAATGAATCAGGATGGCCCGGGAATTCTCACAACCCACATCGCATAGAATCATCTAAGCCGTTTCAAAGCGGACTTGGACTGCAACCCAGTGATGTTATAAAACAGTTTATTGGCACACCAGACAATGATTACATAGATGCGCAAACTGCGGGGAAAGAACGCATTGAGCCTAGAGCCAACTTAGATGATGTGCCACCGTTGGGTTATGCGCTTGCCCAGCTAAAAGGTGCCTATATCCTTGCGGAAAATAGAGATGGTTTAATATTGATCGATATGCACGCGGCTCATGAGCGGGTTACTTACGAGCAACTGAAAGTTCTACTGAATGAACAGGTCAAAAACTCTCAACCCTTGCTGGTGCCCGTAGTGGCTGGTGTCTCAGTGGAAGAGGCTGACTGCCTGGAAGACAATCAGGCGTTATTTGAACAACTGGGATTTGAAGTGTCGCGCTCGAGTGTTCAGGCTATAGCGATACGTGCCGTGCCGGAGATGCTGCGTTCTCGCGACGTTGCTGGTTTGGTCAAAGATTCACTCGCAGATCTGATCGAGCAGGGTTTTTCGGACCGAATTGTGGATAGTATCGAGGGCATGCTTTCCACCATGGCTTGCCATGGGTCTATCAGGGAGAATCGACACCTGACATTACCTGAAATGAACAGTTTACTCCGACAGATGGAGAAAACCGACCGTTCGGGTTTGTGTAACCATGGCCGCCCCACCTGGAAACAGATCGATCTGGCAGAAATTGACCGATGGTTCCACCGGGGCCGCTGAAAACTGGAGTGGGTCCAGCGCAGACTCGACCAGAGGGGTCTGACAGTTTGTGATGCCGGTCGAGTCAACGCGTCGGATTGTAGTTATTACCGGACCTACGGCTGTCGGTAAAACTGCATTGGCAGTGGAAGTTGCGAAACAATTTCCCGTTCGGCTGATCAGCGTGGATTCAGGACAGGTGTATCGCGGTTTGGATCTGGGCACGGCCAAACCGAGCTGCGCTTTGCTTAAAGAATTTCCACACGATCTGGTGAACGTGCGTGACATAGCTGATGTGTTTTCTGTTGTTGATTTTTGTTCAGCAGCTGCACAAGCTATTAGCGAGTCGTTTGAGTCAGGAATTCTGCCAGTCCTGGTAGGTGGGACCATGTTCTATATCTCTGCTTTGCTTCATGGGCTCGGTGAAGTGCCACCCGCTGACCAGCAGTTAAGGTATGAGTTGAGTCAGCAAGGTCAGTTATTGGGTTGGCCACGGATGCACGAGAAGTTATCTGCCCTCGATCCAGTCAGCGCTGAAAGGATTGATCGAAATGATCCGCAGCGCATTCAAAGAGCCTTGGAGATCTATATTCTCACCAAGGGTGATGTTTCAGTTTGGAACAAGAAAATGCGTTTTCTGCCACAGAATATTTTGGTAAGTCGATTCATCCTGGCGTACAGCGACCGCGGGTTGTTGCATAAGCGTATCGTTTGCCGATTCGACGAGATGCTCAAGGCCGGATTGATCGAAGAGGTTGAGAGTCTAATGGCTATACCGGGAGTCACTGCAGAGTTGCCAGCGATGAAGAGCATCGGCTATCGGCAGGTTCTCGAGTACCTCAGGGGTGAGGTTGATTTAGAAACTATGCGGGAAAGAGTACTGTCAGCGAGTCGCCAGCTGGCCAAACGGCAATTGACCTGGAGTCGTAATACTGCGGGCGGTATATGGCTGGATGCTGCAGATCCACAAGTGAACAGCAGCGTTTCTCGCTATTTAGAACAAGTAAAATACGAGCATTGAATATTTTTAACCACGGTGGTTTGGCTAATGTGCACTGTGTGAGTTGAAATATTCAAATTTCATCCCTACATTTGAGTTAGGAGAGGACTATACTGATGCCAAGCTCGTTCATAGAAATTTAGATAACTAACTGAATTACATGAAATTATTGTTTATTCGTACAGATTCGGGCGGTGCGCAGCGTGTCTGACCTAAACCTCGCAAAGAGCAGGTGCTGTCGTGTCCAAAACAGTACGGACATAGATGTTTATAGTTAACTTGAAACAGGAGACACCTAAATGGCGCAACTAAAAGGGGCAGCCTTACAAGATCCCTTTCTCAATATACTCAGAAAAGAAAGAATACCTGTATCCATATATCTCGTTAATGGCATAAAGCTTCAAGGTCAAGTTGAATCATTTGATCCGTTTGTTGTGTTGTTGCGGAATACAGTAAGCCAAATGATCTATAAGCATGCAATCTCGACTATCGTTCCTTCGCGCGCTGTCCGGATACCGTATGATACTCCCGGCTATGCTGACGAAGATGATGTAAATCAGAGCGATATAGGACAAAACGATATAGGACAAAACTAGGCTTGATTATTTTAGTTACAAGGTCTCGCGGTATATTGGACAGCATCACCGACCGAAGGTTGATTTGACCTGAGCGTGAATCGATCAAAAGGCCACTCGGTTCATGTGGCGTCAGGTTTTGATTCTGACCGGATTAAATCCGAACGTGTGTTGTTGGTACGGCAACAGACTTTCCGTTTAGCTGTATCTGAAGATTTTACTGAAATCGAAGGACTTGCGGTTGCTGCGGGTTCACAAGTTGTTGCTCACATCAGCGCGGTTCGAAAGATACCCCACCCAGCCACCTTCTTGGGTTCGGGGAAGGTTGTTGAGATCTCCGAACTGGTTGATAAGCTGGCGGTGGATGTTGTCATACTCGATCATAACGCAACCCCTGTACAGGAGCGCAATCTGGAACAGGCGTTCCACTGTCGAGTGATCGATAGGACACGGCTGATACTCGATATATTTGCGCTGAGAGCACGCACCAGTGAGGGCAAACTTCAGGTGGAGTTGGCTCAACTCAACCACCTTGCTACCCGTTTGGTTAGGGGTTGGACGCACCTTGAAAGACAGCGCGGGGGGCTGGGTCTCCGTGGCCCGGGTGAGACGCAACTAGAGACGGATCGACGACTGATTGGTCGGCGAATCAAAACGTTAGGTCGGAAGTTAGAAAAAGTTAGACAACAAAGAGCCTTGAGACGGAATCAGAGAGATCGTGTCCCTATCCCCACCGTTGCGATTGTCGGTTACACCAATGCAGGCAAAACAACTCTGTTTAATGCGCTTAGTGGCGCAAGCGGCCTTGTTGTGGATCAGTTGTTTGCGACACTCGACCCTATGATGAGGCGGCTGGATATCAGCGGTTATGGACCGGTAATTGTCTCTGATACGGTGGGCTTTATATCCAGACTTCCACATGAGCTGGTGGATGCCTTTCATTCGACACTGGAGGAGGTCAGCGCATCGCAATTACTGCTACACGTTATTGATCTATTAGATCCAGAGATCACGGAACGAGTCGGGCAGGTAGAACGTGTCCTGGATGCCATTGGAGCGGGCGACATTCCCCGCCTTCGAGTCTACAACAAGGCAGATCTTATCGAGGCGTCTAGTTTCAGATCGTTCGTGAATGGCAGTAGCGATCGAGGGTTGCGAATATCAGCATCTACAGGCAAGGGACTCGAAGAGCTTGTTGAGACTGTGGGTGCTCTGCTGGGTTCGGATAGAGAACGTCGGATGTTAAAAATTCCCTCCGACAGGCCGCGTTTACGAGCGGCGGTCTATCGAATAGCTGAAGTCGCGGATGAAAAAGTAGACGCTGAAGGTAATTGGTGGTTGGAGTTGCTGGTGGATGCCGTTGCCGTGGGTCGTCTGGAATCCCAGGAACAGTTCCAGACCGGATGGTGGCAAGCCTTCGGAAAAGAATCGACACGACTGAACGTCATAATCTGACCAGATAATTGGCCGCTCCAGATACGTTGTTCGTGGTAAAATGCATTTTCTGTTAAAAGACACATGATGTGAGGGGAAACCGAGATGGCGTGGAATGAGCCGGGTTCTGACAACCGTGACCCATGGGGTCAGGGAAACGGACAGAACGGTCCGCCTGACCTTGATGATTTGATCAAGGATCTACAGAAGAAATTCAGCGGCATATTTGGCGGTGGTGGTCGCAAGTCCGCCGGGGGTGGCAGTCGCGGCGGAATGCCCAGCCTTGGTGGCAAATCATCGATATTAATTGTCGTAGTCCTCGGATTATTGTGGATAGCGTCGGGTTTTTACGTGGTCGAACAGGGCGAGCAAGGTGTAGAACTTCGGTTTGGGCACTATAAAGAGGTAACCGAAGCAGGACTGAGATGGCATGCCCCCTATCCGATAGAGTCGGTTGAAATTGTCAATGTCCAACAGATCAGGACGGTTGAGGTGGGCTATCGCACTAATACTCGATCAAACCAGTTCGCGACAGTTCCTCAAGAAGCGTTGATGCTCACTAAAGATGAAAATATTATCGATATTCAGTTTGCTGTTCAGTACGACGTTAAAGATCCCCGGTATCTCTTGTTTAACGTCAGCGAGGATCCAGACCAGGTTGTGAGGCAGGCCACTGAGAGTGCAGTCCGAGAGGTTGTGGGACGAAACACTATGGATTTTGCAATCACTGGCGGCCGGGCCGAGATTGCGCAAGACACCAGCCTGTTGCTGCAGAAAATTTTGGATCGGTATCAGACCGGTGTCAATGTGAAAGCGGTCGAGATGCAGAACGCTCAACCTCCCACTGAGGTGAAAGGTGCCTTTGATGATGCCGTTAAGGCCCGCGAAGACGAAGTAAAATTCAAGAACGAAGCGGAGGCCTATGCTAACGACATAATTCCCAGAGCTCGTGGTAAAGCAGCCCGGATTCTGGAGGAAGCCGAGGCGTATCGAGCCAGTGTAGTCGCAGCAGCCGAGGGTGAAGCATCACGGTTTACTCAAGTTTTGGATGAATACCATAAAGCGCCGGGCGTAACCCGTGACAGGCTTTACATCGATGCGATGGAGCAGGTGTTGAGTCGTTCAACAAAGCTTATGATCGACCAGTCTGGAGGTGGTAATAACGTCATGTACCTGCCCTTGGATCAGTTAATTCGGCAACGCAACGATTCGGCGGGGAGAACAGATCCCACCCGATTTGATAACGCTGGAGGTATAGCGAACTCTCTGGCTGAAACGGGCACCTCCCGTAGTGGACGCAGCAGCCGGACAGGGAGGGTATCCGAATGAAAGGGAAGGGATTAATTATTGTAATACTGATTGTAATACTCGGGGCGTTGGGTTCTTCAGCGTTCTATATAGTTGACGAGAGAGAAAAAGCGATCGTGTTCCAGTTCGGTGAAATCGTAGCCTCAAGTGAGGAGGCCGGATTGTATTTCAAGGTGCCGATCATCAATAACGTTAAGTTCTTTGACGCCCGGATCCAGACGATGGATGCCGCTCCTCAGTTGTACCTGACACGGGAGAAAAAGAACCTCGTTGTGGATTCGTTTGTGAAGTGGCGTGTGCGTGATGCGCGTGACTACTATACAAAGCTTGGTGGACTCGCGAGCAACGCGAGGAACCGCTTGTCGCAGCGAGTTAACGATGCGCTGCGGCGTGAATTCGGAAATCGTACTGTACAGCAGGTGATATCGGGCGATCGAGTCGAGATAATGACAATTGTCCGCACGAATATCGATGACGAAATAAGTTCACTGGGCATCGAGGTCATCGATGTGCGGCTTAAGCGGGTTGACCTTGACCCAGATATAAGTGAAAGGGTCTATCAGAGAATGGAGGCAGAGCGATCCAGGGTGGCCAAAGATCTCCGCGCCCGAGGTGCCGAGGTGGCCGAAAAGATCCGGGCCAATTCGGATCGGGAGCGCACCATAATTCTCGCGAACGCAAATAAAACCTCTGAAGAATTAAGAGGTAATGGCGATGCTACGGCAACTTTCATTTATGCAGAGGCTTTCAGTCAAGATCGAGAATTTTATCGGATGTACCGTAGTCTTAACGCCTATACAAGAACGTTCGATTCACCGGACAATCTTCTCGTTATCGAGCCGAATTCGGAGTTTTTTCGATATTTCAATAAAGCGAAGCCTGATCTAGACGATTGATCCGCGCGACCGATGATCTGGCAAGAGTTGTTGGTCGGGCTTTCACTCGTCCTGGTGATCGAAGGGTTGATTCCATTCGCAAGTCCGGGGCGATATAGAAGACTGGTTGAGGTCATCAGCAACATACAAGATTCGCGGTTACGCGTTGCGGGTGGGGCCTGTATGGTTGCCGGCCTGCTGTTGCTTTATGCGGTCCATTGATGATCCGATTTAGAGAATGGATCTTTGACGGGCGTAGAGATTTATAATCCGGGCTAACGACTTTATGGCTAAGAATATTGTCGTCCTGGGTATCCAGTGGGGTGATGAGGGCAAGGGTAAGATTGTCGACCTGCTGACACGCCACGTAGGTGCCGTCGTACGCTTTCAGGGCGGTCACAATGCTGGCCATACTCTGGTCGTTGATGGCCAGAAGACCATTCTGCATCTGATTCCCTCTGGAATTCTTCACTCTAACGTCAAATGTTTTATCGGCAGTGGTGTGGTGTTATCGCCCACGGCACTGACCCAGGAAATTGCGGCGTTGCAGGGCAGTGTCACAGATATTGAACAACGACTGCGTATCAGTCATACCTGCCCGGTCATTATGCCCTATCACATTTTGCTGGATAAACTTCGAGAAAATGCAAAAGGCAAGAAAGCAATTGGTACCACGGGTCGCGGTATCGGTCCAGCCTACGAAGATAAAGCAGCGCGCCGCGGAATCAGATTTGGTGATCTGCTAAATGAGGATGCTTGTAGATCTCGAATTGAGGAAGCGCTCGACTACCATAACTTCGTTCTTAAACATTTTTACCACAGTGATACCATTGATGCAGATGACTTGGTACGTGAGTCGTTAACATTCGGCGAACAACTCGCGTCTATGGTTGGTGACGTCACCGCGGAGCTGACAGACTGTATTAATCAGGGCGACTCAATCTTGTTTGAAGGAGCCCAAGGAACCATGTTGGATATAGACCACGGTACCTACCCGTATGTGACGTCATCAAATACGACTGCGGGCGCTGCATCGACCGGTAGTGGTATAGGGCCAATGCTAATTGACGGCATCTTGGGAATCGCTAAAGCCTATACGACTCGGGTTGGTGGTGGCCCATTCCCAACTGAACTGTTCGACGAGACAGGGGCAATTCTAGCCTCGAGAGGACAGGAATTCGGATCTACCACAGGAAGGCCACGTCGCTGTGGTTGGTTTGACGCTGTGATGGTAAAACGAGCATGTTTAGTCAATGGGGTTTCTTCTTTATGCTTAACTAAACTTGATGTTCTGGACGGACTCGACGAAATCAAGATCTGTACAGGGTATGAAGAGGACGGTGCGCCTGTCGAAGGTTTCCCAGACATGAGTAGGTTATCTTCATGTCGTCCAATCTATGAAGTGCTGCCGGGTTGGCAGGCTGCGACATTCGGCATCAAGACATACTCCGCTTTGCCCCAAGCAGCAAAAGATTACATCGATAGGCTCGAGAATTTAACGGATTGTTCGGTGGACCTCATTTCTACCGGTCCGGATCGGGTAGACACGATCGTACGCAAAAGTCCGTACTCTTGAGGCGTGTCTGCCGAGCTTGCACAAAAATGGTACCGAGGGCCGGACTCGAACCGGCACGAGGTTGCCCCCACCAGCACCTGAAGCTGGCGCGTCTACCAATTCCGCCACCTCGGCAAAGGATTTTTTTGTCAAAATCAGGTTCAGGCACCTTGTATTGTGAGCCCGACGGCAGGCTGCGGGCGCGAACATTACCGTCTGCCCAGTAGGTTGTCAATCAAACATCGAAGAAGTTGTTTGTGTTCAGAATCTATTTAAGAAATGTTATTCACAGCAAACCGGTAGAAGGCAAGTATGGCAGTGGCTATCGCTAAATCATACGATCACGATCGGTCGCTGACCTTAAGACGTTGACTAGCAGAGAGCGCGAAAGGGGCCGCCAGCCGAGACAAACCTTGGATACAAACAAGCACAGTTCGTACACCGAAACGGTCATCCAGGTGCATGATATCCCGGCACAGTGGTCTCCTCAGGTTATAGCCGAAACAAAAGAACTCACAGGACTCACGAGAGATCAGTTTCAAGGGCAGTGTCTGGATTTTACCGATTTGCCTTTTGTGACTATTGATGGAGATGACGCACGTGATTACGACGATGCTATCTGCGCTCAAAACTCCGATGATGGCTGGTTGTTGCAGATTGCTATTGCGGATGTGAGTCACTATGTGCGCCCTGGAACGGTGCTCGACAAGGCGGCTAGATCACGCGGGAACTCAACCTATTTTGTCGATCGTGTTATTCCCATGCTGCCAGAGGTTCTCTCAAACGATCTTTGCTCTTTACGGCCTGACGAAGATCGCCTTGCCATTATTTGTAGTATTAAGATTAACTCTTCTGGTGAGATTCTGGAGTGGACTTTTGATCAGGCTTGGATCCGATCACGATGTCGACTGACATACACTGAAGTAGACCAGTATCTCGAGACAAAGGAAGATCAATTTATTCGGGCTTGGGGCAATGCTGTATGTGAGAGCCTGGATATGGCTTCGGAGGTTGTTCTGGCAAGACAGGGTCGGTGTAGCGGCACGGGCAGAATTGATATTAACTTTCCCGAGACAGCAATCACCCTAGGGAATAACGGTGTGGTGGAGACTATTGGTTACCGCGAAAGTAACAGTGCGACCCGGTTGGTTGAGGAATGTATGCTCTCTGCCAATCTTTGCGCAGCGCAGACCCTTGAGAAGACCCTGGACAGAGCTATCTATCGAGTTCACCACGCTCCTTCTTCGCAAGATCTTATCCATCTACGCCAAGTCCTGCAGCGATTTGGTCTTACATTGGCTGGCGGTCAGGCACCCAAAATTCTGGATTTTAACAAGACCCTTAATGTGGCCCGAG
>NTKC01000014.1 GCA_002456995.1 Candidatus Thioglobus sp. MED-G25
ATCAACGTGCTGCGCTATGGCAATGCCCGTGAACAAGTCTTAGGTCTTCAAGCCGTATTACCGGATGGACAAATCTGGAGTGACCTGAACGAACTGAGAAAGAATAATACGGGCTACGATATACGCAACCTGCTGGTAGGTTCCGAGGGAACTCTGGGTGTTATCACAGCAGCGGTCCTGAAACTTTACCCCCAGCCACGCCAGGTCGAAACCGCATTCGTAGCCTTGAGAGATCTAGAGTCTTCTCTAAAACTGCTTACAACTGCGCGAATGGACAGCGGCGGAACACTATCTAGCTTTGAACTCATACCAAAACTTGGTATAGAACTGGCGGAAAAACACGTGCCAGGTTGCCGAAACCCTTTGTCGACTTCCAGCGACTGGCATATCATCATGGTCTACAGCAGTACTGCTAATGGTACGGATCTACGCCTGGCATTAGAAAATACGTTGGAGAACGCACTGGACAATGGGATTATTAGCGATGCTGTCATTTCGGCCAGTGAAACACAGACAGCACAGATCTGGAAAATTCGTGAAGGTTTGGTCGAGGCACAGCAGATGGCCGGAGAACGCTACACCTACGATGTATCCGTGAAGATCTCACAGGTTCCTGAATTTATAGAACGGGCCGGCATGCTCGCTCAGTCGAAAATGACAGGAATTCGTCCCTACGCCTTTGGCCACGTTGGTGACGGCAACATTCATCTAAGCCTATTCCAGCCGGATGATGTCGACGGTACAGTTTTTCGATCTCGCTTGCCCGAGTTTGATGAACTGATATTCGATTTAGTTCACGAATATGGCGGGTCGTTTAGTGCCGAACATGGTATCGGCCTGCTTAAACTGGAAGAAATGTCTTCGTATAAAGATCCGGCCGGGCTGTCAGTCATGCGCACAATAAAACAAGCAGTTGACCCCTCCAATATCATGAACCCCGGTAAGGTACTTCCGTAATCCAGTTGTTTACGTGACACCGGCACCATTGGGTTGGCTCGCAAGCCTCAGTAACCCAACACTGGATCGACGACGTTATTCAGCGGTTTTCCACCTAGATGCTTTTCCAGATTTGCAAATACCAAATCCAGTGTCATTTCGACGTACGTGTTGCCATCATCGGCTGAAATATGTGGCGTCACGATAAGATTGGGTGTATGCCACAGGCTAGAGCCCTCAGGTAGAGGCTCTTCGTCAAACACATCTAGAATAGCACCTGAAAAATGACCGGATTGTAAGTTTTCGACCAGCGCCCGGTAATCCATGGTCGCTGCTCTGCCGATGTTAACAATACCCGCGCCGGGTTTAGTCAGAGCCTGCCGCCGACGGTCGAAGAGATTCCGAGTTTCAACAGTGAGAGGCGCCGCTAGAACTACAAAATCCGCAGCCGGCAACACTGAATCCAAATCCTTAGAGGTATACACAGAATCTATTCCGGACACCGGTCGGCCGTGACGACTGATTCCAATAACGTTCATTTCCAGCATCTTGCAGCGGCGGGCGATAGTTGCGCCGATATGTCCAATACCGATGACCACGACGGTCTTATCGACAATTGACCCAGAAAACAACGAACTCCAAGCGGCCATTTTCTGATTATTTATAATTGCGGGCAAACGGCTGTGCAGCATCAGGATCGACATCAGACCAAATTCACCTCCTTTTGCGGCATGAGTACCTCGGTTGTTGACGACTGTAACCCCGTCCGGAAGCCAGTTCATTGGGCACAGGTGTTCTACGCCTGCACCAATGATATGAATCCACTGGAGATTCGGCGCAACCCTGACCAGGTCGTGAGTAGGTAGATCCCAGGTCACAAGTACATCCGCCGATTGCATAGATTCTGAAAATCGATCCAGATCCCAATCTATAAGCACCTCAATCTGTCTGGCTATATCAGGGTACTTATCGCAGGCTGCCTGAAATCT
Source organism: Candidatus Thioglobus sp. MED-G25 (assembly GCA_002456995.1). Lineage (GTDB taxonomy): Bacteria > Pseudomonadota > Gammaproteobacteria > Arenicellales > UBA868 > REDSEA-S09-B13. The sequence continues at coordinate 1,926 of NTKC01000014.1, forward strand.
AGCGTCAGTGATTGTAAAAACCGCCTCGCCCTCTTTTGTAGGTGGGAACGTTTCCGGTGACGCGTGATTATTCTTAACATGTACACGCAGTTTGTCGCTACACATAATGCACTCCTGTCACGTTCGCATTAAGAATTATCACTGGTCATCAACGAACTCGCCTATCCCTGATTGTTCTAACCTTTGGAGCTCTTTAATAACTTTAGCTTGCCGATCAAGATCGGATTCACCGGCAGTGTCGAACTGAATTGCCATAAATGCATGTGCCAAACGACTGAGATGCATCGCCTCATCGTCTAGACTCTGACGAGGCATCGCCAGCACCGTATCACCCCCATAAGTAGGCACGACACCGTCTGAGTTCTTGTTTGCCCTCAACGGCTGTCCTCCATTGCTGATCTTTTTAATCTCATCCTGAAGTCGCTTACGCATTACAGCAATACCCTTGTCACTGACGACCAGATTTTCATTGGCATGGATTGTGATCGGGCCCATTCCTTCTACTGCCTCAACATCAGCCGGAGACCTCTGCTTTTCCTCATAGGACCGGTCAAACGCCTCACCTTGCTCGATAAGTTCCGGGCCTTCCGGTGTGTTCCACTCGGGCGGGTCACCGCGCTCCCCGAAATTCGCCCAGGCGAAGCAGGTGGTATTTTCGTCATCCAGCGGAACAACCCAACGTGTAAACGAACTGCGGCCATAGTAACGGACCTCTGTCCCATCTGCTGCGAATGCGCTGCCTGCCTGAGTAACATTAGGCAACACCAACTCATTGACACGCAGCCAAACGTTATCGCCTACCCGCCGAGTATTTACACCCAGCAGCCATGCGTTTCGATCAAAGAAGTCTATTTGCCCCACTTCGCCAAATCCGTCCGAAAACTGGACACGCCCAATTGAGGAATGCAGAAAGCTCGTATGTAGGGGATCCAGGATTGCATCGAGAACTTGAAGCCAGTTACAACGAAACGGTGCCGCGTACGGCACACGCTCCATTTTATCGAATGTCATGGCATCAAAGATTGGGAATTCCGGCTGCTGAGTCGGTGGTCCGAGGTAAGCGAAAATCAGCCCTTGATGCTCGACTGTTGGGTAAGCACCGAGTCGCACCCTATCCTTCAAACGCCGGTTAAGCGTTAGCGACTGGCCTGGAGCATCCAGAAGAGCGCCATCGATATCAAATTGCCAGCCGTGATAACAACAGCGTATACCTTTGTCTTCACAACGGCCGAACTCAAGTGATGCTTGGCGATGTGGGCAACGCTTGTGGACGAGTCCTAAACGCTTGGATTTATCCCTGAACAGCACCAACTCTTCACCCAACATCCTAACAACGACAGGACGCTCTGCGAGTTCAGAAGATAGAAAAAAAGGATGCCAGAATCGACGCAGGTATTCACCGCAAGGTGTGCCAGGCCCTACGCGGACCAGCTCTTCGTTAATTTCAGTCGATGCTCGAAAGTCATAGCCTCGATAATCTCCGGACTGTGACTGAAGATGATTTACTGTCATAAAAGATAGCCTTTTTGTCCTTTAGCCTTGACCAAACGACCTTGCGTTTCTTTCAAAGAATTTAGTGAGCAGCTGTCATGCGCACACTCAGCCAGGATAGCCACTGCGGTGCAGACTGTACATCAGCCACCTGCTCAGGACTACAATTACACCACTTCATACGACCAAACAAATCGACATGTGGAAGAATCCTAAGGTTTGGAGCCTCGCTATTGCTGAAACCATTACTTGGGCGGGCATCTTTTATCTGTTCCCGGCAATGCTGATGCGCTGGGAAGCTTACTTTGGCTGGTCTCGGGTCGAACTCACCTTTGGATTTACCGGTGCACTGATTATCTCCGCGGGAACAGGTATTTTTGCCGGCCGCTTGATCGATCGGGGACATGGTCGGACTTTAATGACTGTGAGCGCTTTCACGGGGGGGCTGCTGATTGCAATGCTCCCCCTGCTCCAGCACCTCTGGCAGTTTTATCTCATCTGGTTGCTGATTGGGTTTACCATGGCTGGCTGCCTGTACGAACCCTGTTTTGCCTTTCTGACACACGTTTATTATCCCAAGTCAAAACGACCCATTATCATTGTCACCCTAGTCGCAGGGTTTGCCGGGACTTTGTGCTTTCCGCTGTCCAGCGTCATCACCAATTACATACATTGGCAAGCAGCGGTGTGGGTTTTTTCAGTCCTGGTCTGTGGGCTTGCTGTTCCGTTGTTCTGGTACGGTGCGTCTACAACACCTGCTCAGAAACATTTTCCACCAACTACTCGTCCGACTCCTCTCACGACAATTGTTACCCCATTACTGCGCTCTCCGACCTTTTGGTGCCTAGTTGTCGCATTTGCTTGTTTTTCGCTGAATCACAGTATGATCATCAGTCACATTTTGCCACTGCTGGATAGCCAGGGTGTCTCTGCAAACTATGCAGTGATCGCAGCATCATCCATTGGTGTGGCCCAGGTGCTCGGTCGGCTTGTTCTTATCACGGTAGAACGCCGCCTATCCATGCTTCTAATTTCCATGTGTTCTTTTATCGGTCTGTCGCTTGCCAGTGTTAATCTAGCTTTCGCCGGTACGGCAACAATCATACTTTGCCTGTTCGTGTGTCTCCAAGGTGGGTCTGCAGGTATTGGCAGTATTGCCAAACCGACTGTCACAGCCGACCTATTAGGTAGCGCAAACTTTGGTGCAATCTCAGCCATGGTGTCCATTGCCCACATGCTCGGTTTTGCATTTGGACCAGCCCTCTCGGGTCTAATATGGAGTGTCACTGATTACGATACCGTGATTAAAGTGACTGGCACACTAGCTTTAATTGGCGTATTCAGCCTATTTATTGCACAGAAGTCATCACGGAATTAACTCAATGGCACAAATATTTTGTGTTTGTAATGAGCCAAAAACAGCAAATGATTTCTGTTATAGCGGTGGTTATCGTACTGAAAGGACGACAGTAAGATAATATCAGTGTCATCTTGATTTAATGGAACACCGACAATGCCGCCCCTGGTAGACCCAGTACCATCCGACCAACAACTGCCCAATTCAACTGAAGTAGCTATCATTGGCGGCGGTATTATCGGTGTTTCAGCTGCCCTGACACTGGCTGAACGTGGAATACCCGTTGCTTTATTCGAAAAAGGGCATATTGCCGGAGAACAGTCGTCGCGAAACTGGGGCTGGTGCCGTCAGCAAGGTCGGGACCCACGGGAACTGCCTTTAATCATCGAGTCGCTCGCACTATGGCGCAAGATTCATCAACGCACTCGTTGTGATGTTGGATTCAGGCAATGCGGCATTCTTTACCTGGCCAATACACCCAAAGCCGTTGCAGACCGTGAAGCATGGCTACAGCACGGTCTCGCATATGGCGTTGAATCCAGAATGGTCTCCACCAAAGAAATTAATGAGCTGCTTCCGGGTTCCAACGCACAGTGGGCCGGTGGACTCTATACGCCGACCGACGGCCGAGCCGAACCGACCATTGCAGCGCCCGCGATGGCTCGGGCAGCACGCCAACTGGGGGCAAGAATTTTCACCCAGACGGCTGTACGAGGTATAGAAACAAGCGGGGGACGGATATCGGGCGTTATCACTGAAAATGGCTCAGTGCGATGCAGTACTGTAATTCTGGCTGGCGGTGCCTGGTCTAGCACGTTTTGCCGGAGTCTGGATCTACGTCTGCCTTTGCTGATGACGATTGGATCTGTTTTTCGTACTGCACCCCTGAACGATGCACCTGAAAGATCCGTTAGCGGCGCCGGATTCGCAATTCGAAAACGGTTGGATGGAGGTTACACCGTTTCCCATGGGAGCATTTCCAGTTTTGATATCGTCCCAGATTCTTTTCGTTTCCTGAAAGACTTTCTACCGTTGGCCTGGATGGCTCGAAAGATTCTACGCCCCACCTGGACGGGTCGCTTTAAAACCGAGTGGCAGCAGAAAAAAAGATGGTCACTCGATGAACAGAGCCCTTTTGAACAGATCCGAACCCTGGACCCGATGCCCATTCAAAGCACGCTGGAAAAAAGCAAGCGAAACCTAATTCATGCTTTTCCGGCATTTCAGGATATTGAAGTCGTGGAGAGTTGGGGAGGACTGATTGATGCAACACCCGACGCCGTACCTGTCATTTCTCCTGTCGACAGCCTGCCGGGCTTCTTTCTGGCAACTGGGTTGTCGGGGCATGGATTTGGCATCGGCCCCGCTGCAGGTCAACTGGCTGCAGATGTTGCCACCGCCTCTGAGCCTCTCGTTGATCCGACACCGTTTAGATTTTCGAGATTCAGCGATGGCTCCCGTATACAACCCATCGTAGGTATCTGAATTATAAATCCTTAGCTGTTTCCGTTTCGTTCTTTACTAGTGACCCAGTGACCGATTAACCTCAGGCGCGTGGAATCGAGCGACCTTGCCGGTCGGAGACAGCGGTTCGGTGTAGAAAAACGCCGGCAATTCGTCATCGGCGTCGGTAAAACCAGCATCACGGTTAAATTGATACTCAAGTGCAAGCGTTTCTTTACCCAATTCAGTGTAAAACTCTTCCGTCAAATCCGTGCCGTGCGCGTCGTTAATTGCGTTGACTACGAATTCGACGTTGGTATCCGTCACCCCTCGCCCAAAAATACATAACCCCAAAGAATCTGAACTGGCCATTACCAACTGAGATTCCAAACTGGCGGCGACAACTTCGTCGACGGTCATATCGGTACAGTCCAACTTCGGTACATTGCCTGCTGTATGGTCGGCACCCTGCGCAGTTACCATCATGGTTATACCAGTTGCTTCGACAACACGTGGGTCATAGGCGCTGATCGCCTGTTGCTTTATCACGGGGACTCTCTCGAGCTTGTAGTGCGTCCCAACGCGCCCGGTTCCCTGCGCCCACAGTCGTCCGTTTTCAGAACCCGTCCTAATCTCTTCAAGCACTTCTTTCATAAACTCAACATCGCCAAATTCACCCAGGCCAGCATCCATCAGCACCGCGATCATTGCCCCTGTTTCTATTGTGTCTATCCCCAGATCATTTGCAATGAAGTTCACACGAGCCAGGTCATCCGGATCTTTCAAGCCACAGTTGGTGCCCATCAAACCCAGTGTTTCGTATTCAACAGGAGACGTTAGTTCGTTGCCATCCTTATCGACATAGACATTGCTGCACTCGATGGTACAACCGGGCATACAGGCATGTGCGGTTTGACCACCTCGTTCCAATTGCAGCTCCCGAATGTGCTGCCCGCCCATAGTCATCGTCTCATCATCTTCAACAATTCGTCCCTCACTGAAGTTACGCACAGGCAAACCACCTAGATAATTTTGGACGTCGGCCATTAATGCGGTTCCATAAGTCGCCATGTTCTGAGCAATTTCATCTTCGCTAAGCATGGCGTTATAAGCCTTCACAGACCCCATCACCTTCTTCCGATCATGCAGTTTGGGCATGCGATTTAGATCCACAACCACTGCCTTAACACGCTTACTCCCCATGACAGCACCGACACCACCCCGCGCTGCAAGTCGAGAAGGACGCAGATCAGTATCGCTGAAGGAGATCCCTGACAGCAATCCACCGTACTCACCGACTGGACCACACAAGCCTATACTGACCTTGTTGCCATACCGCTCGTGCAGTCGGGAAGCGGCTGCAAAGTTACCCAACCCCATATAAGGTTCGGCCGAGTCATAAACTATTTCACCTTCTTTCGATATATGAATCACTATCCAATCATCTGAAACGCCGTGCAGAGTTAAGCCAGCCATACCAAGCTGACCTAATGCGAAGCCAAAGGTACCGCCCGCGTTAGCTTCCTTGATGCCACCTGTCAAAGGGCTCTTACATCCGATACTTAGACGATTCGCATTGGAGAAGTTAGTGCCAGCGAATGGCCCAGCAGAGAAAATTAGAGGATTTTCCGGCGACAAAGGATCGACACTAGCAGCCCCACATTCGACCAATGTCTTTGCTATTAAATAACGACCACTCCGGGCAATGGCTTCTCCGTGAAGCTCATTTCGATCTACCGTCCGACTATTCAGATCGATGTGAAGATACTCGCGCATGTGTCGATTCCCCTGATAGGTTTAGTGTTTTGTCACCCACATTTTAGCACTGACCAATCCTTGTCTGGACAAAACAGTTCACCATTTCACCTCCGTATTACCATCCAGACCGATAGCCTGCCCAGAGATGTAGCGGCCTTGTTCCGAACACAAGAATATAACCAGAGCAGCTACGTCTTCTTTATCAATAAATACCTTCATCGAACTACTGTCCACAAATTCTTCTTTAACCGTATTTTGATCAACATCTCGTAAACCGGCTTCAGCGGCAATAATACGATCAATTCGCTCTCCTTCTACCGAGCCCGGACAAATCGCGTTGACTCGAATATTTCTTCCGCCGAGCTCAGTAGCCAGTGATTTAGTCAGCCCGATCAATCCCCACTTGGAAGACACATAGGGCGTGCGGTTCGGCGGACCGTAAAGACCGGCACTCGACGAGAGATTAACGATGGAGCCCCCCGCAGCCATTTCAAGCAATGGTATCGCATGTCGGCAACAGTAGTAGGCCGCCAAAAGGTTAACCTCGATGGTTTTGACCCATTCCGACTCCAGCACTGTCTCTAACCGACCCACAGGTCCGCCAATTCCTGCATTATTGACAAGTATATCTAAGCCCCCGAACCGGGATTCAATCTCATTAAATAAATCTTCGACTTGAGCTGGCTGTGAAACGTCCGTGACACAGGCATGTAGGTCGGCATGCTCTTCTTCCAATCCAGCCACTGCAGTGGCATCGTTGTCACAGACACACACCTTTGCTCCCGCCATGGAAAATGATGAAGCGATAGAGAGGCCTATACCGCTTGCAGCTGCGGTTACCAGCACACGCTTACCATTCAGCCCGGTTAGCTGAGTCATGACTAATCTAGCCCTGAGTTATCATCCAACCGAAACTCGAATCCATCTTCATGTGCCGCGTCCATCAGCCACCGAATGAGGTGATCGGCGTAACTGCGCCGAACAAGTACTTCGAAAACACAATCGCCTGAACTCTGAAAAGCCGGCGTAATCAGAACATTCGAATGTGCCAGGATAGTCTGCGCACAGCTCCCCTGCGCAAACGCGTCGGCGTGCAGGTCCAATGTACACGCAGCCGACAGCACATCCCGGGACTGACGGCCACCGACTCCGAACAGCGATTGACCACCGGTTAGATCAGTAACCGCGATGTGCAGTCCTGACAGGCTGTCCTCAAGATCTTGCATTATTGAGACTTCCGGTTTTTTAACCGTCATTAGCCACTCGTCTGGGCCCAACCAATGACAACTCAAACCACCTGACCTGACTACAGTGTTCGGGATCACTGGTAACTCAACTCCAGTTACTCGCTGGACTCCAGTCAAAAAACCAGAATGAGTACTGTCACCACGCAGATTGACAAACTCAGTGACGCTGATTTCATTGAACCAGACACCATAGTCACCGGCAATACCCTTAAAAGATGCATCCAAATCGATTCCTACGAATTGAGAATGCTTACTACCGGATATAGTCATGACCTGTCATCACTCCGTCACTAAAATTCATTTGCCTGGCTCTCCGTGTAAGTTGCCTGACAAACCATGCGTAGATCTGTTCTATGTCTTATGCAGCTTATTTTCCGGGTCATAAAACACCGGGCTTGAAATGATCGCTTTGATGCACTGACCGTCCAATGTCGGCGCATAGACAGAAGCTCCCATCCGTGTGTGGCCGCCTTTGATCAGTGCCAAGGCAATCGAATGACCTAAGGTAGAACTGTAGTAACTCGAGGTTACATGCCCCGTCATTGGTACCGGATAGTCGGTTGATGGTTCGTTGACCAGTTGTGTGCCTTCAGGTAGAACCGTCTCCGGCTGTTCAGTCACAAGCCCCACCAATTGTTTTCGGCTGTCTCTCAACATGTCCGACCGAGCAAGTGACCGCTTCCCAATGAAGTCTTTTGTTTTTGAAACTATCCAGTCCATACCAAGGTCAGCCGGTGTCACAGAGCCGTCGGTATCCTGCCCAACGATGACATATCCCTTCTCAGCCCGTAGAACATGCATCGTTTCCGTGCCATAGGGTGTAATGCCATACTCGCCGCCAGCCTCCATCAACAACTCCCATAGAGCAACCCCGTCGTCCGCAGACACGTTAATCTCAAAAGCCAATTCCCCGCTGAAGCTGATCCTGAAAAGCCGCGCACTGATACCGGCTACGGAACCCTCGCGCAGACTCATAAATGGAAAAGCGCCCGCAGACAAATCAATATCTGAACAAAGCCGATCCAGCAGTGAACGGCTATTAGGCCCGGCGATACTAGCGACAGCCCAGCGGTCAGTAACCGAGGTAAAAAACACCTCCAACTCTGGCCATTCGGTCTGGTGCCATCTTTCCAACCACCCGAGAACGTGGGCCGCGCCGCCAGTCGTAGTGGTCATATAATAATGATTATCACCAAGCCGGGAGCTGACACCGTCGTCCATCACCATTCCATCTTCTCCGAGCATTAACCCATAGCGACATCGGTTAATTTCGAGCTTCGACCAAGCATTGGTGTAAATCCTATTAAGAAATTCTGCCGAATCCCGCCCCCGAACTTCGATCTTTCCGAGCGTCGAGGCATCCAACAGACCGATGCTTTTACGTGTAGCGAGGCACTCACGGCGTACCGCGCTCTCCATAGTTTCACCGCCTTTAGGGTAATACCACGGCCGCTTCCACTGCCCGACGTCTTCAAAAACTGCACCGTGAGCGACATGCCAGTCATGCATAGGCGTTTTTCTGACTGGATCGAAAAATACAGTCCCCAATTCACGACCTGCTATGGCTCCGAAAGTAACCGGGGTGTAGTTGGGTCTGAACGTGGTGGTCCCAGTCGCTGGGATAGACTGTCCCAAGTGTTGCGCAAGTATCGCCAACCCATTGATGTTTCCGGTCTTACCCTGATCGGTACCAAAACCTAAAGCGGTATATCGCTTAACATGCTCAATAGAGCGGTAGCCCTCTCGTGCTGCGAGCGCTATATCTGCAGCCGTTGTATCGTTCTGGTAGTCGACAAATTTCTTGCCCCCACGGCCTGGCAATACACCATCTGGAACGTTCCACATTGGTTCTATAGCTGAACCGGTCCTGTCTGAAGCATAGGGAATATCAATATGTGCGCACGCATAACCTGTCTCCCGCACTGCATGTACCCCGGCATCGACCCCGTCGCTCAGACAGTTACCCAGCTGAAAAATGCCCAGGGCCGATCCAGCAGATCGTTCGGATTGCACAGACTTGTCTGGTACAAAACAGGCCTGATCATCATCGTATTTGGGTCGACCACCAGACTGACAATGTAGGTGAATCGCCGGATTCCAGCCCCCGGAGATCGCGAGCACTTGACAGTCAAGCGATCCCTTTTGCGTCAGCACATCCCGACCATCCGCTGATAGTCGACATAATTCCACAGCCCTCAAACCTTGTCGGCCACTTCTCGTGCCACCAACCCCATGACCCGAATAAACCGGAATACCCAGTGTATCCATTTGCAAGAGTCGCTCCTGGGATGGTCTCTGCCGGACGTCTATGACTCCTTTTACCTCCATACCGGCGCCGTGCATCTCGACAGCAGTTTGATAGGCTGAATCATTGTTTGTAAATACAGCCCCGGTACGGCCGGGTCGAACAGCATAACGATTGATGTAGGTTCGAACCGCCGAGGAAAGCATGATCCCCGGGCGGTCATTGTCAGCGAACACCAGGCCCCGTTCTATCGCCCCGGTAGCCAGTACGACCTGGCGAGCTCGGACCCGCCAATTGCGTTCTCTGGAAACAATATCGCCGATGCCAGCCTGGTGATCGGTCCGCCGTTGGTTGATCACCAAAAAGTTGTAATCGTAATAACCTGAGACAGTGCTTCTAGGCAACAGCATCACGTTGTCCATCAAGGACAGTTCCTTTACCAGATTATCCAGAAACATCCATGGACAGGCGCCCGACACGTGCTGCGTACTCGAGAGCAGGTCGCCCCCCATTTCAGCTTGTTCATCTGCAACAATCACCCGGGCACCGGAGCGACCAGCAACTAGCGCGGCCATCAGTCCGGTCGGGCCGGCACCAACAACCAATACATCGCAATGGGCATTTCGTTTGTCATAGCGGGCAGAATCAGGTTCAGTGGGCGCAAAACCGAGTCCAGCTGCGTGTCGTATGCGACCTTCATACCAATCCCACAAGAAACGGGGACGCATGAACGTTTTATAGTAAAACCCAGCTGGTAGTAAGCGCCCTATTCGATTGTTGATCGCGTACAGGTCAATCTCAAGACTGGGCCATCCAACAACGGTCCGTGCTGATAATCCGTCAAACAATTCAACCTGTGTCGCCTTGAGATTCGGTATTGTTGACGCGCCCTCCCCCAGTTGAACAAGCGCATTCGGTTCCTCGGATCCACTTCCGAATAGACCTCGAGGGCGGTGGTACTTGAAACTTCGGCCAAAGAGTCGTATCCCGTTGGCCAATAGCCCCGATGCCAGGGTGTCGCCTTCAAAACCCTCGTAACGACGACCGTTAAAGAAAAACTCTAAGGGTCGGCCGCGGTTGATTCGGCCACCAGATGGAAGACGCTGTGAACTCACTCAGGTATTCCGTCTGGCGACTGCTCGCCGATCTTGTATACCGCCTCGATTTTATAGGACTGACTGTCTCTGACAGCATTGAACCACCGTCGACAACCCGCTGTATGGCACCACTGTTCTTCAAACCTACCCTTTGTGTTTTTACGATTAAATAGATAATCGCCCCAGTCCTCATCGGAAAGCTTTTCAGGTTCCTTCGGTCTAACAATATGAGCCTCACCGCCGTAGCTGAACTCCGACTGGTCGCGTGACCCACACCAGGGACAGTCAATGCTCAGCATTCAACCACCTTTGTTGACTAAAATCAGTGTGCGACACCGGCTGCCCCGTGTTCATCGATCAAGGCGCCCGTGTAAAACCGGTTGAGATCGAACGCTGCGTTTAAACCATGCGGTGTGTTACGGGCAATCGTGTAAGCAAAGACCCAGCCCGAACCCGGTGTTGCCTTGAATCCACCGGTGCCCCAACCGCAGTTGAAATACAAACCTTTTACGGGAGTCAGTGAAATAATTGGGCAGGCATCTGGGCAGACATCAACAATTCCGCCCCACTGTCGAAGCATTTTGACTCTACTAAAATTCGGAAAGAGCTCAACAATCGCAGCGATATTTCCTTCGATAACCGAATAGCTGCCCCTTTGGCCGTATCCAATATAAGAATCTATGCCTGCACCAACCACCAGCTCGCCTTTATCGGATTGGCTGATATAGCCGTGAACAGCGTTGGACATGATCACCGTATTGAGCACAGGCTTTAACGGCTCTGAAACTAGTGCCTGTAGAGGATGACTCTCGATTGGCATTCGCAGGCCAGCGTAATCGGCCAGTAGACTCGAATGACCGGCTGCAACAACACCAACCTTCGGTGCCGCGATGAAGCCTCGCGTCGTATCTACACCTGTCACCGATCCGTTTTGCTGACGGATTCCAGTCACCTCACAGTTCTGAATAACATCGACCCCATACCGGTCTGCGCCACGGGCAAAGCCCCAGGCCACCGCGTCGTGGCGAGCAACACCTCCACGAGGCTGGAACGATGCCCCAAGTATTGGGTAACGCGCCTGTTGTGAAATGTTGATAGTGGGTTCGATATTCTTGATCTGCGCGGGCGTTAACACTTCGCTGTCGATACCGTTTAACTGATTGGCACTGGAACGACGAACGATATCCCGCATATCCTGAAGTGTATGGCCGAGATTCATCACACCACGCTGACTGAACATGACGTTGTAATTCAATTCCTGGCTGAGTCCCTCCCACAGTTTCAATGACTTTTCATAAAGGTGAGCAGCTTCGTCCCACAGATAATTGGAGCGAACGATTGTGGTATTCCGACCAGTATTACCCCCACCGATCCAACCTTTTTCCAGCACGGCGACGCGAGTGATTGAATGTTCTTTCGCCAAGTAATAGGCGGTCGCGAGGCCGTGCCCACCGCCACCAACTATGATCGCGTCGTATGCTGGCTTGGGATCTGGACTCCGCCAGGCCTGTGACCAATTCTGATGATAGCTGACCGCATTTCGTACCAAGCTGAAGATCGAATACTTATTTTTCATTGGCAAGAATGAGGGATCTGTCTATTTATCTGCATATACTGGGAAACGTGAACACAATTCCAGAACCTGTGCCCGCACATTGTCCACCACGCTCTCGTCACCCATTTGATCGAGGACATCGCAGATCCAGTCGGCAACCTGCCGGATTTCAATCTCACCGAATCCTCGGGTGGTACTGGCGGGCGTGCCAATACGAAGCCCGCTCGTGACAAACGGTGAACGAGGGTCATTGGGCACGGTATTCTTGTTGACCGTGATATAAGCTCTGCCCAGCGCTGCATCTGCGTCCTTGCCGGTGATATTTTTATCGATGAGATCTACTAGAAACAGATGGTTATCCGTACCACCCGACACGATCTTGTAACCTCTTTTAATGAATGAATCGGCCATAGACTGCGCATTGCTGATCACCTGCTGTTGATAAATTTTGAACTCTGGTTCAAGCGCTTCTTTTAATGCGACCGCTTTTCCTGCAATCGCATGCATCAGTGGGCCGCCCTGAGTACCGGGGAATACCAACGAACTCAATTTCTTCTCAACGGCTTCATTCTCACGGGCCAGAATCATGCCGCCACGAGCACCGCGCAGAGTCTTGTGGGTTGTGGTGGTAGTCACATCGGCGATTGAAACTGGACTGGGGTATAGCCCCACTGCCACGAGGCCGGCAACATGCGCCATATCGACAAATAGGTAAGCACCGACAGAATCTGCGATTTCCCGGAATTTTGCCCAATCAACAATGCGGCTATAAGCGGAAAACCCCGCCACTATCAACTTCGGTTTGTTTTTTTTGGCAAGACTTTCCACCTGGTCGTAGTCAATCTCTCCGTTTTCGTCGTCCAATCCATATTGCAGGGCCTTGTACAGCTTTCCTGAAAAATTTACTGCGGCACCATGAGTTAAATGACCACCGTGCGCAAGACTCATACCAAGAACCGTGTCACCGGGCTCTGCGAGCGCCATGTACACCGCTGCATTAGCACCAGACCCTGAGTGTGGTTGAACATTTACGTAGTCCGCATTAAAAAGTTCTTTTGCACGATCTATCGCCAACTGCTCAGCCACATCCACATGTTCGCAGCCGCCATAGTAGCGTTTGCCCGGATAGCCTTCGGCATATTTATTGGTCAGTACGGACCCTTGTGCTTCAAGTACCCGGGGACTGGTGTAGTTCTCCGAAGCGATCAGTTCTATGTGTTCTTCCTGACGCTGCTTCTCGTTCAGTATTGCAGTCCATAATTTCTCGTCATAACCTTCTATACGTTCTGTCATCTTAAACATCGTCATCGCCTCACAAAAAGTGTACTACCTGGTACGTTTTCATCTGACATATAAACTTTTGTTCACTACACAGCTACCATAGCTCCTGGGGCATCCACTCACAGCTGCCAACAGGTCCGCCACTCGAATTCTAGTAGCACTGTCAAATAACCCCAACAAAAACAATTAATCGGTCGCATCAATAAGAGTTATTTGACTGCAGATTCACTTCTTCTCTGAACAGTGCGTCTTAAGTTTTTCAAGCACCGCCACTGGTACATCGTCCAGGGTACCGCAGAGATCCTGCACAACAGACGAGAATCGTCGAACCCGCATGGCATCCAGCCGCACGGGAAGCAGACCCAATGCTTTTTGCACACTATCCAGCCCACTGTAGCTTCCGTGAAACAGTGTAAACCAACGTTTACCCGACACACTGCTACTGAAATAGCTGACATGATCATCAAATAATTGAGCGCGATAAAATTCTCGCATCAGCTTCTCACTGGTCGAACTGAAGAGCTCCAGTGTGTATCGTTTAGGCGCCTGGGCAAGCAACCAGTCATAGTCATTGCGTTTGAGCGGTTCTGAGCTTGCCAATTCAGATCGCGCAGGTTCCTCCTGCGCTTGTCCAGTGCTCTGAGCTATCGAAGATACCTCATTCAGTGGTGTGACATTCTCCGTCACGGTCACCGACCCTGCGTCGACACTGTCTTGGGCTCGAAGCATCTCAGAAAGTGCTGCGATGTCGGCATCCCTATTGCTACCTAGGGACCTAGATTCATACTCATCTTGCCAAATTCTCTGTAGAGACGCGTGGTTATCAGCCTGCTCAACCAGGCCAAGTACCGGCGTCCAGCCGGTAAGTGGCCCCGGCACCGACAACTTAGCCCAAGGATCAGCCCAGTCGACAAGTTTCAGCGACTGATTCTTGTCCAATTCTGTTACGACTGGAGATGATTCCCTGACAGAAGCTACCCCAGAACGCAGTACCGCTCCTTCCGCTACTCTCACGTTCGGCCCAGAAACCTGTTCGATGTCAGTGATGTTGACCCATCCGGTCAACGATTGGCTGAGTTCCACCAGATACCAGTCGTCTTGCCGCTCGGTAATCCTGACGAGCTGTCCCGCATTGGCTTCAGCCAGAATGACCGAGAGTCGGTTAAATGCGTTATAAATCCAGACTGACACCGGTCCGACCCGAGCGTACTGACTGACCGAACCACTGCGCGACTTCGATTCGCTCAGTTCAGCGAGATTCTGAAGCAGCAGACCAGCTTCCAGACTGCCACTCTTCAGTGCCGCCGTTAGCCATTTCCTCGCGTCTGCGGAGTTTTGGGGCACTCCTGCGCCGTACAAGTAGGCAGTGCCGACACCATACTGCGCTGCAGCGTTTCCATTATGCGCCGCTGCCCGCCACCATTCCAATCCATGTTCACGATTTGAAGTCAACCCCTTGCCACTGAGATAAATAGCGCCAAGCAGATATTGCGCCCTCGGTTCACCCTGTTCAGCAGCGCGACTAAGCCAATAGAGTGCCTCTTGATTACTGACAACAACGCCGGTTCCGTGCAGAAACATCATTCCCAGCTGATACTGCGCTTCGGCATCACCTTCATAAGCTAGCAGCATCCACACCTCGAGCGCCTTCTGATACTCGCCCGACTGGTAGGCTTTAAGTGCTTCGCCCGATCCCGCGAAAGATATCACCGGTAGCGAAAGTAATGCTAGAACACCCAAAGTAAGGGCCAAACGCACGAACAACCCGGCCGTACGATCACACCCGTTGAGCAACAGCGGCGACCAGCGTTGGAACATTGTTCTCCTACCTAGATAACCCAAAGCGACTCGATCCATGAGCGACAACTATTGGGAAGTACCCTGGGCTTGCTGGCGCCAGCGTCTCAGACTCTGCAGCGAGCGTCTTCCATGATAGGCGATCTGCTCATCGGAGTAACGCCACTGCTTACCTACTGGACAAGCCAGCCGCGATAAACAACGATCGCCACAACCCGAATAAGGTAAAAGACGTTGTTCCACGCAGGCCTGTAAATCCAGTAGGGACCCATATTGGACAGCCCCCGCGGGACACGCCGATTCACAGGGTCTGGTGTCACAACTCTGGCACGGTGCCTCAGCCGTTTCATATGCGCTTGGTGGCAGTGGGGTATCAATCAAAAACACAGCCCTAAAAGCAAACCAGGGGCCATAACATGGATGCAGATCGATTCCGAGCGGCGATGGATGACTCCAGCCGGCGAACTGTCCGAGTTTCTGTAGCGGCAATGGCAGAGTCCCCGGATACAGCAGATCGACCTCTCTACATCCCCAGAACCCCTTGGCCAGCGTATGAACACTCGACACCGCATCATCATCGAAAGGATCAGGACTGTTTTCAAGGTTGTTCTTGATGCGATTCCACAAGCCAGGCCCCCCCATCCCTAACAACACCAGTCTGGGCATTTTCCTGACCTCGACATCCAACTCAATCAGTAGTCGGATCAGTTCTTCTGGCAATCGAGCAGTATCGAGAACCTGCAACAGATTGAACCCTCGATCCTCCAGCCAGTCACTCCCGGCGTACTTAGGTATTGGATTCATTGATTTCTCGGCCTGGAAATGCATGGTTGATTCGATAGAGAGATTTCGACAACCACAGGGCAAGCTTCGGTATAGTTCTGACCAATAAAAGATCTGCTGCCAAGCCTAACTAGAAAACACTGTCTTGAAAACACTTTTGGTTCATGGCCACCGTGGTGCCAGAGGGAATCGCCCTGAAAACACCTTATCGGGGTTCGCGTTTGCGGTCGAGGCAGGCGTTGATGGCCTGGAACTCGATATCAGAATCAGTGCTGATTCACAGATTATCGTCCACCACGATGAGTTGCTCAATCGCGACCTTACCCGTAATCACTCCCGACGATGGCTAGAACACAATGGACCGGCTATCTACAACCTCACCCTGGCTGAGCTAAAACAGTTCGATATTGGTCGAATAAATCCAGTTTCGGAACTGTCCAAGCAATTTCCTGACCAGGTCCCTGTAGACGGCGAAAGAATCTGCACCCTGTCCGAAGTCGCTGGTTTTTGCAACAATCTCCAAACCAGTAGACCGATGTTGAATATCGAAGTCAAGTCGGACCCATTTCATCCTCACGCGACACCGTCCCCGCATGAATACTCCCTGCTCTTAGTGCGGGAACTCGAAAAGCTCGAACTCATAGCCAACTGTTGGATTCAATCCTTCGATTGGCGCATCCTACGTCACGTACAACGACTTTGCCCTGAGATCACCACCTGTTATCTCACCAGTCAGGATCCCGATTACGATACAGTCGGCAACCCGGTAAATTCGCTGTCGTTAGCCGGTTTCGACCTCATGCATTTTGACGGCAATGTGGCAGCTGCAGTTCTCGCGGCTGGCGGTCAGATCTGGGGGCCTTCTATCGGCGACCTGACTAACCGCCGTGTGGAAGAGGCCCGAGCTGTGGGTATTCCCATTCACTGCTGGACCGTAAATCGTAGTGACGAAATAAAACAAATGATGGCGTGGCAACTCGCGGGAGTGACCACAGACTATCCGGAACTCGCTGTTCGAATGGCGCATAGAATATAGTCTCCGGGCAATGTTGAGTCACGGTATCAAAGATCAGCAGTCGAATAGGCTGTTTGTACTTTTTCTCATCGTTCATATGGTGATGTGGACCCTTCTGCCTGGGCTGACCCGGCACGAGCTCGACAGTGACAGCATGATGCATTTTGCCTGGGGACAGGAATGGATGCTGTCCTACAACTTGCATCCCCCTTTCCTGCCATGGGTGGTCGCTGGTTTTCTTAAGCTTACCGGCATTTCTAACTGGAACTACCTGTTCCTGTCGCAGATTAATATCGCCATAGCCTTTATCGCGGTCTATCTACTCGCACGACAATTTCTCAGGCCTGCGCAGGCATTAGCGGCCGTTTGTCTTCTCGAATTTATTCCTTACTACAGTTTTCTTAGCATTCGACTGAACCATAGCTCACTGTTGATATCCATATGGGCATTAACGGTGCTATTCACCTACTATGCGATGAGCCGAAGAAGACTGATGTATTGGATCGCCCTAGGACTCTGTCTTGCCATTGGCATGCTGACCAAGTACTACGCCATAACACTGGTCGGGGCTATTGTTCTCTACATCATTTCTACTCGGCAGGGTCGTGCACAAATGAGCTCCCTTGGCCCTTATGCGGGCGCACTGGTGTTCGCTCTACTGATCTATGTTCATGTGGATTACGTAAACGAACATAGAATTGGCACGGTTCAACACATTAGCGACTATTTCTTTCTAGATTCGTTACCGATCAGATGGAAAGCAATCAGTTTTTTCCTGGCACAACTAATTTACCTGCTACCGGCAGTGATCGCGTTCATGTTAGCGACATACAGTTCCTCTTTATCCCAGCGGTTGCCGACTCTTCTCAGATTTCCATATCTGCCAGAGCACGCTGGACTTATATACGTGGTAATGCTTTTTCCACTACTAATCACAGCGATCCCTGGCCTGGTGCTGGGAGTAGACATTTCAAGTCGCTGGGGCGGCCCGATACTCATTACAGCAGGGATCATGCTCATTCTACAGTTTCCCATCAACCTGACCGGTATCCAGTGTCGACGAATTGTGATCGGCTCCATTGTTTACGCCATACTGGTACCGCTAGTCATGCTGACTGTGATCAGCCAGGGAAAAGTCGAGTCACGCTATAACTTTCCGGGGAAGGAACTGGCAACGACCGTGACACGTCTGTGGCATGATTCGTTCGAGTCTAAACTCGAACTGGTCGGTGGTGGCTGGATGGCACCCGACAGTATTGCCTTTCACTCGGTAGACCACCCGTCAGTACTTCAACATCTGAGCCACCAGTGGAGCCCCTGGGTCAGTGAAACGGATGTTCGAGATCATGGGATCGCGATCGTCTGCCTGGCTGATGACAAACTGTGTTTAACCAATGCGAATACAATGTTTCCCGATTTCAAGTTTCGAACGCTTACTATCAAGGGTAACGATTACGGTCTGTCACACTCCAGAACTCAGGGATTCCGATACTTTCTGGTACCACCAAGGACAACAAACATTCAACTGGACAATGTGCTTCACACGCCTCGCCGCTGAATCTGATCGAGACTTTGATTCACGGACACCCGGCGTCATTTCCTGTTGTTCATAGGGTGTCACCCTTAAGCGGAACAGACACCGAAGCGCTACTATTATTCCGATATGATTGACAAATTTTCTCGAAACCTTATTCATGATCATTTTGCAACGAACAATTTAAGGGAAATACCTACATGACTGACACAATGCTTGCAATCGAAATTTCTGAGCCAGGCGGGCCTGACGCACTCAAGCCCTGTTCCGTACCCATTCCACATCCGACACCAGACCAGATTCTGATCCGCAATATGGTGGCTGGTGTTAACCGGCCCGACTGCGCTCAGCGTCAGGGCAACTACCGCCCGCCGGCTGACGCGAATCCTCTGCCCGGCCTTGAAGTAGCAGGTGAAGTTGTAGCGGTCGGTGAGGAAACCAGTCGTTATAAACCTGGCGATCATGTTGCAGCGCTTACCCACGGTGGGGGTTATGCGGAATATACAGCGGTACATGAACGGCACTGTCTACCGTGGCCTGAAGGTTATGGCGCGCAACTGGCCGGTGCCATACCGGAAAACTATTTCACGGTTTACTACAATCTTTTCGCTCGCTCTCGCCTTACATCGGGCGAGACGCTTCTCGTACACGGTGGCAGCAGCGGTATAGGCCTCGCGGCTATACAACTGGCCAAAGCCTCTGGCGCTACCGTTATCACTACCGCCGGCACAGACGAAAAGTGTTCCTTTTGCGAATCGGCAGGCGCCGACAAGGCTATCAATTATCGAACTGAAGACTGGTCAAGGATCGTGCGGGAAATTACTGGCAAAAACAAAGTCGATGTGGTTCTAGATATGGTCGCAGGCGACTACATCCAAAAAAACATCGATTTGCTTGGACGGGATGGTCGCTATGCTTTAATTGCTTTTCTTGGCGGAAGCACGGCTGAAGTCAATTTCGGGAAAGTCATGATGAATAGGCTCAGCATCTCTGGCTCGACTCTGCGACCCCAAAGCCTGAATGAAAAAGCACAGATCACTAGTGATGTTGAACGCATTGTCTGGCCAATGTTCAAAAACAAGACGGTTAGACCTCACATTCACTGTACTTTCCCGCTCAACCAGGCAACCCAAGCCCACCAGCTTATGGAAAGTAGCAGTCATATCGGGAAAATTCTATTAACTATTGAGTGACCGGTTTGCCATGCCTCCGATTGCGCAAAGACTGCGACGGTACGGTTTCAATATCTTGCTTCTACGGTATGCTGTTGTACGTGCTTACACCTGATAATTAGTGAACGCGAATAATGAATAACATTTATGATGCCGATCTTGACCACTGTGATGCCAACTATGTATCACTGAGTCCATTGAGTTTTCTGGGTCGTGTAGCTCGGGTTTATCCGGACCACCCGTCAGTTATCCACGGCGGCACCCGATGGACTTGGAGGGAAACCGCAGAACGATGCAATCGACTGGCCTCAGCGCTGACAAAACGGAACATCGGACCTGGGGACACAGTGTCTGTGATGGCACCAAATATCCCCGCTCTGTACGAATCTCATTTCGGCGTACCGATGACAGGTGCTGTACTCAATGCCTTGAACATACGCCTGGACGCCAAAACACTTGCATTTATCCTAGAACATGGTGAGGCGAAAGTTCTCATCACCGACACCGAATTTTCACCTGTCATCAAAGATGCCCTGCGCATCTGTAACCAGGAATTACTGGTAATCGATATCGATGATCCTGAGGGGCCCGGCGGCGACCGACTAGGTGAACTGACTTACGAAGAACTTCTGACTGAAGGTGAATCGAATTACACCTGGTCGGCACCGGATAGTGAGTGGAACGCAATCTCACTGAACTATACCTCTGGCACCACGGGCAATCCGAAAGGAGTTGTCTACCATCATCGTGGCGCTTATCTCAATGCAAGCAGCAATATTATCGGCTGGAACCTGGGTCATCATCCCACGTATCTCTGGACCTTACCGATGTTCCACTGCAACGGCTGGTGTTTTCCCTGGTCTCTCGCTGCAGTCGGGGGGACCAGCGTTTGTCTTCGCAACGTCAGCGCTTCTGCCATCTTTGATGCGATCGCTGATCATAGCGTCACTCATTTCTGTGGCGCACCGGTAGTTCTCAATCTGATCATCCATGCAGCTGAATCCGAAACCAGAAACTTTGATCACACAGTCGAAGTGATGACAGCAGCTGCACCACCACCAGCTGCGGTGTTGGCCGCAATGGAAGCTGCGGGATTCTCCATGACCCATGTGTATGGATTGACGGAAACTTATGGTCCTGCTGTTATCTGCGCGTGGCACCCAGAATGGAACGACCTCCCACTCGCTGAACAAGCCGAAATTAAGTCGCGACAAGGTGTGCAATACCACATGCTTGAGGACCTTAAGGTTCTTGACCCCGAAACTATGAATTCGGTTCAACCAGATGCCTTACAACTGGGCGAGGTCATGTTTCGCGGCAACATAGTGATGAAGGGCTACCTTAAGAACCCGAAGGCAACTGCAGAGGCATTTGCTGGCGGCTGGTTCCACTCTGGTGATCTTGGCGTGCTGTATCCCGACGGGTATATCCAACTCAAAGACCGTTCAAAGGACATCATCATCTCAGGTGGCGAAAATATCTCTTCAATTGAAATTGAGGATACGCTTTATCGGCATCCCGATGTCCTCGAAGCTGCAGTCGTCGCCCGTCCAGATAACAAATGGGGTGAAACACCGTGCGCTTTTGTTACCCTTAAGGACACGGCCGTCGGGGTTACCGGCCAAGACATTATCAATTTCTGTCGCGAGCAGATGGCACACTTCAAAATACCCAAGACAGTTATTTTCCTCGAACTGCCCAAAACATCTACCGGTAAAGTGCAGAAATTCAGGCTGCGCGAAAAAACCGAAGCAATGGGCAGCCTCTAACCACAACAAACACTTTCTGTGCCGAGTAAATTTCTATGACAAATGCCAGAGTTATATCTACAAATCACACCAGCTTTACGGTATCTGACCTGGATCGGAGTATTGCCTTTTTCAGAGACATTCTCGGGTTCACGGCCACATCTAAGCTGCCGCGGTCCAAATCAGTCATTCAGAGCATAACCGGTGTCAGCGAGTCGGATGTCATGATCGCCTATTTGCATGGGCCAGGCCACACCTTGGAGTTGATCGAATATCTTGCCCCACCAGATCGCAGCGAAGTTCGACCTCGCCCCTGCGATGTAGGATTTGCCCATATCGCATTTGATGTTGAAGATATCGATGAGATCGTGACCCTAGCTTCGGAACACAATGTGTTTCCGATCGGCCAAATAACTACAGTCGATCAAGGACCGAACCAAGGTGGTAAAGCCGTTTATTTGCGTGACTCTGACGGCATAACGGTCGAGCTGATACAAAAACCCGTTACATCAAGTCGTTGAGCCCACAACAACACAACCACCCGCTTAATCTACTGTGTTCGAGTGAATTTTATCCATCCAGGTTGAACGGATCATCAATGGACCAACTTGGCTCTGTAAACCAATGAGGCCCGTCATCGGTCATGTAAATATGATCTTCTAGCCGAACACCGAATTCTCCATAAACACAAATCATGGGTTCATTCGAAAAGCACATACCTTTGGCCAGTTCAATTTTGTTTCCCTTGACAAGATAGGGAGGCTCATGCACATCCAGGCCCAGACCGTGGCCCGCTCTGTGCGGTAACCCAGGGACTGAATAACCGGGACCCAGACCCGCCGACTCAATCACCAGTCGCGCTGCGCTGTCCAGTTGTTCCGCAGGTACACCCACCCCAGCAGCAGCAAATACAGATGACTGGGCTTTTTTCTCTAGATTCCAGATTTCACGCTGCCGAGCACTGGGGTCGCCAAACACGTAGGACCTGGTGATATCTGAAAAATAGCCATCGAATGTTGCGCCGACATCAATGAGGACCATGTCTCCCTCGTGCAAAACCTGAGGATAAGGCACCCCGTGCGGATAAGCTGTCGGCTCTCCGAACAGCACTATTCTGAACGGCGGTACACCATCAGCACCCAGCTTTAGATGTGCATCGCTTAAAAACTGCTGAACCTCGGTGGTTGTAATCCCCTCGCGCATGATACGTGCGGCACTGGCATGAATCTCTAGAGTAACGTCCATGGCGTGCTGTATCAGGGCAATCTCAGCATCTGACTTTCTAATTCGACACGGCCCTGTGATACGAGCACCGTTCACATAATCAAATCCAGGAGCAGCTAGGCGAAAAGCATCGTAGACAAAAAATGGGGCTGCCTCATCGATCGCTACAACCGCACCTGATCCATAACGTGACGCAACAATATCAGCAACTAAACGAGCCGGTGCTTCATGCTCATCCCATACCCGAATATCGCTACCAAACAGAAGCATCGCTCTCGTTTTTTGTTCTTCAAAAGCAGGACTGATGTAGATCACCTCACCATCAGCAGGAATAATGGCGCCATGTAACCGTTCAGATGCCCACAGTCTAAGGCCGGTAAAGTAGGCTAGACTGGTCGTGGCCTCGAGGAACAAAGCATCAACACCTTGGTTGTACATCAACCGCTGTGCCTTCGCGATTCTGGTCAAGCGCTCATCGACTGTGATTGGTTGATAGGCAGAAGGCTGTTCAAACCGACTTAACTCTTGCGCTACTGTAGACCCGCCTATTCCCAGCGTCATGTCCCTGCTCCATCGAAGCTCTGGTACTCCACCTTGAGGTTACACACAGACCACGGGGTCGGCCCACAATATGTCAAAGCGGCCACACCCACAGAATCATAGGCACACCTACTGCAACCACTAATACTTCCAACGGCAATCCCATTCTCCAATAGTCGCCAAATCGGTATCCACCCGGACCCATGATAATAGTATTGTTCTTGTGTCCGATGGGCGTCAGAAACGCACAGGATGCAGCCACGGCAACCGCCATCAGAAAAGGGTCTGGATTGACATCCAGCCGCACGGCCAGTTCGACAGCTATGGGCGCGGCGATCAAGGCAGTGGCAACATTGTTGAGCATGTCGGACAGCGTCATCGTGACTACCATGATGATGACCAATATAAACACAACAGACAGTCCGTCAGTCCACTCGATAATGGTCTTTGCAATCAACTCAGCAGCGCCGCTGCTTTCAAGAGCAATACCTATCGGTATCAGTGAACCCAGCAACACAATGACGGGCCACTCAATTGACTCGTACAACTGCGTTAAAGGCACCAGTCCCGCGATCACATAAATCAGGGCAGCAGCTGCCAGGGCAACTGGCAGGTAGACCACTCCGGTTGTGGCAGAAGCAATCGCGACTGCGAAAAGGCCGATTGCCAAATAGGCTTTTTTCCGTTGGATCACCACAAGCCCCCGCCCGGCTAACGGCAGGCAGCCCAACCATCCCACCACATCCAGCAATTCCTCTTCCGACCCGGACAGCAACAGAATATCGCCAGCCCTGATCTTCAACTTTCTGATTCTTTCCCTGAATTGACGACCTTGTCTTGACACACCAAGAAGCATGCTATTGTGCCTGGTAGCGAGCCGAAGACTCATCGCAGAACGTCCCTGGATGCGGGCGCCATCCGGAACCACAACTTCTACTAATATCTGGTTATCCGCCAGAACCCCAACATTTTTCTGCGCTGATGCATATTCAAGACCGGCGGCACCGATGAATTTATCCATCGACTCCACACTCCCTTGGATAACGACAAAATCACCAGTTCTGACAACCTGGCCCCGAGCAAATCCTGACATCCGTCGACCCGCACGAATCAGACCGAGCACAGCAACGTCATACTCCTCCGCCAGCGGGTACAACTGATCAAGGACATTACCCGCGACTGCGGCATCCTCTGTGACCTGGGCTTCAGCAACATAACCGGCAAGATCCTGCAACTCCTGCCTGGTGTTGTGGCGGCGACGCTCAGCAGGCAACAGCCTCCAGCCTACTAGTGAGACAAATACAACGCCGACCACAGCCACCACGATACCGACAGCTGCAAAATCGAACATGGAAAACGCCTCGCCGAGTACTTCCCCACGATAGGTTGCAACAACGATATTTGGCGGCGTACCAATCAGAGTCACCATACCACCGAGAATGGTTGCGAACGACAGTGGCATCAGCGTTAGGGAAGGGCTGCGCTTAGCTCGGTTGGCAGCTTCCATATCTACGGGCATCAGCAATGCAAGCGCCGCAACGTTATTCATCAGCGCCGACAATGCTGCTCCGATGACCGAAATCAGGCTAATATGGGCAGACAATGTCGCACCACCGCGAACTACAAACCGGGCGACCAGTTCCACTGCTCCGGAATTCGCTAGGCCGCGACTGACGACAAGCACCATAGCCACAATGACTGTAGCCGGATGCCCAAAGCCGGCAAAAGCTGCTTCTCCGTCGATCAAGCCGCTTAAGACCGCGATCGTCAAGGCAGCAAACGCAACGATATCGTATCGAATACGACCCCAGACCAGCATTACAAACAGCAGTCCCAACACGATAAACAGACCGGATTGTTGGTAGGTCACAGCAATAAATCAGTACTAGGGTGATGGGTCCGGGTCTACTGGGATTGCATCCGGATGGCACCGTCAAGTCGAATCACTTCGCCATTGAGCATCTCATTATCAACAATATGCTCGACTAGCGATGCGTATTCTTCCGGCTCGCCAAGTCTCCGTGGAAAAGGAACCTGGTCGGCGAGGCTCTCCTGTACCTCATTGGGCAGACCGGAGAGCATCGGTGTTTTGATTAATCCAGGTGCGATGGTCATCACCCGTATCCCAAACCGTGCAAGCTCGCGCGCGGCGGGCAGCGTCAGTGCAACCACGCCACCCTTAGAAGAACTGTATGCAGCCTGTCCGATTTGTCCATCGTAGGCGGCAACCGATGCGGTGTTGATAATGACACCGCGCCCACCACTGTCCCCAATCACCTCCAGTTCTGACATCGTTGCAGCAGTCAGGCGCAGCACGTTGAATGTTCCAATCAGATTAACACTAATGACTTTTTGATAATCCCCCAGATCATGGGGACCGTCACGACCAACAATGCGGCCCGCTAAAGCGATTCCCGCGCAGTTAACAACCACTCGTGGCGGACCTATCTCAGCCACAACTCGCTCTACGGCAGATGCGGCGGACTGTGCGTCAGCCACATCACAGGCGATACCGACACCGCCAAATTCATCCGCCTTGTCCTGGGCCGCTGTTTGATTGATATCAAGAACAGCGACCCGAGCCCCTCTTGCGGCCAATGCGCTCGCCGTGACTGCGCCCATACCGGAAGCGCCTCCTGTCACCAGGGCTGATTGATTTCTCAGGTCCATAAATTACATCCTCCGGCATGTGCCATTTCTTGACCGATTAGATATTGCTTGCTTTATAGCAGAATTTTTCCCATTAGAGGCTTCCATGTATCACTGAGGCCCGTTAATCTACGCCGATTGGGATTCACAAAAGGCAGTAGCAGATGACTGAGGATACGATCCCCGTAGAACGCGAGTCCATGGAAGTCGACGTTGTAATTGTCGGCGCGGGACCTGCCGGACTCTCGACAGCCTGTCGTCTGATGCAACTGGCTCAGGAACATAATAAAGAAATCAGTGTTGTTGTGCTTGAGAAGAGCTCGGAAGTGGGCGCTCATATTCTCTCGGGAGCCGTCATAGAACCCAGAGCCCTATCAGAACTCTTTCCCGACTGGCGGGAACGCGGTGCCCCTCTGAATACCCCAGTTACCCGGGACGAAGTCTTCTTCTACCGGAATCAAACCAAAAGTATAAAGGTACCTAACTTCACTATTCCTCGAACCATGCACAACGATGGCAACTACATCGTCAGCCTGGGTAAAGTCGTGCGTTGGCTAGGAGAGCAGGCCGAGGCCCTGGGTGTAGAGATTTTTCCAGGATTTCCCGCCAGCGAAGTCCTATTCAGCGAACTCGGTGCCGTAAAAGGTGTCGCGACAGGAGAAATGGGGATTTCATCTACAGGTGACCGCAAATCCACCTACGAACCCGGAATGGAACTGCATGCCAAATACACCGTGTTTGCGGAGGGCTGTCGCGGGCATCTCGGCAAACAACTCACGCATCAATATGGCTTAGATCATGAACGTTCTGCACAGCACTACGGCATAGGTCTCAAAGAACTCTGGGAGGTAGACCCCACGAGTCACCAACCAGGCCTCGTTATTCATGGGGCCGGCTGGCCTTTGTCCGAACACGGCGCAACCGGCGGTTCTTTTCTTTACCATCTGGAGGACAACAAGATTGCCCTGGGTCTCATTGTTGACTTGAACTACAGTAACCCGCATTTGAACCCTTTTGAAGAACTGCAAAGATATAAAACACATCCGCAGATCAGGAAATACCTCAGCGGCGGTAAACGGATCACCTATGGCGCCCGGGCCATCACGAAAGGGGGTTTTAATTCCCTGCCTAAAATGTCATTCCCCGGCGGCTTCCTGATTGGCTGTGATGCCGGCACATTGAATTTTGCCAAAATCAAGGGAACGCATACGGCAATGAAATCCGGAATGGTGGCGGCTGAAACAATATTCCAGGTGCTGGCAGATAGCGATCCGGGTGGCAAAGATCACACGCACTTCCAAACCAACCTGGAAGATTCATGGTTGATCGATGAACTAAAACGCTCGAGGAACTTCGGCCCTGCGCTACATCGGTTCGGAACCTACCTGGGCGGCGCATTCAACTACGTCGACCAGAACTGGTTCAGGGGAAAGCTACCTTTCACGTTACGAGACGAGCACAGCGACCACGACAGCCTTGATGATGCTGCCAGTAGTCCAGGTTTGGAATACCCCAAACCGGATGGTGAACTGACCTTTGATCGCAACTCATCAGTATTTCTGACCAATACCTATCACGAAGAAGACCAACCGGCTCACCTGAAACTTGGCGACGAGAATATCCCAATTGTTGTCAACCTTCCAAATTGGAACGAACCGGCACAACGCTACTGCCCTGCTGGAGTCTATGAGGTGTTAGAGGACGATAACGGTCAGCGCTTTCAGATCAACGCGCAAAACTGTATTCACTGCAAAACGTGCGATATTAAGGACCCAAGTCAGAACATCACCTGGGTAACACCTGAAGGCGGTGGCGGTCCTTCATATGCGGAAATGTGATCCAGACTTAGGTCACAAAAGCCCGCGCATTCTGGAATAAACGTAGCCACGGGCTGTGTTCCCCCCAGTGAGCAGGGTGCCATGAATTACACAAAGTCCGGAAAACCCGCTCTGGATGCGGCATCATGATTGTTACTCTGCCGTTCGCAGCAGTTAGCCCAGCAATGCCATCTGTAGATCCATTTGGATTATAGGGATAAATCAGCGTGGGCTGATCCCGGTTGTCTACATAACGAAGTCCGGTCTGATTGTTATCCGCGAGGTGCTTAAGTTGTATATTGGATTCGAATATCGCCCTGCCTTCTCCATGGGCCACTGCAATCGGCAGATAACTGCCTTCCATACCGGTCAGTAAAACTGAATCAGATGCCAGGACCTCCACCATAACCTGCCGCGCTTCATACTGTTCTGATTCGTTCTTATCGAAAGACGGCCAATGCTCTGCTCCCGGTATAAGTTCCTTAAGTGCTGCGAGCATCTGGCAACCGTTACACACACCCAGCGCAAATCGCTCCGGATGCTGGAAATAAAGTTCAAACATGTCCCGCAACCGAGCCAGATAAAGAATCGATTTCGCCCAGCCTTGACCCGCCCCAAGTACGTCTCCAAACGAAAATCCACCACAAGCTGCAAATCCGGCAAATTCCATAAGGTCGCGACGACCTTCAGCAAGATCACTCATCGTAACATCAACTGCACTGAACCCCGCACGGTCGAAGGCCGCAGCCATTTCAAGTTGTCCGTTGACTCCTTGCTCTCTGAGGATCGCAACCCGAGGCCGGCTTCCTGATAAAATTGCTTTAATCGCAGGATTCTCACCGAGATCAAATGATTCCTCGGCATGCAGTCCGGGGTCTGTGGTGTCCAGAATACGTTCGTACTCAAAGTCAGCACAGTCAGGATTGTCCCGCAGTCGCTGCATTTGCCACGATACTTCCGACCATGCTCGGTGTAAATCGACCCGTGCAGCGCGGTACTGCTCCCGACCATTTGCTATGATCTGAATATCATTGTGACCCTGCTCAACGCGACCGATCACTCTGCAGCAACCACCCAGTCCATAGCTGTCCAGACAGCCAAGTACTGCCGCCTGATCATCAGCCCGGACTTGTAACACCACACCCACCTCTTCGCTGAAAAGTGCCGATAAAACATCAGTTACGTTGCCCAGATCAATTTCAAGACCACAACGACTGGCAAAGGCCATCTCACACAACGTAACAAAAAGTCCGCCATCGGATCGATCGTGGTAAGCAATCAGTTTACGTTCGCCTATTAACTGCCGAGTTGCCGAAAACAGCCCGGCAAGTTGTTCTGGAGATTCTAGATCAGGCCCCTCACATCCGATTTGACTGAATACCTGTGCCAATGCAGACCCCCCCAGTCGGTCACGACCCACACCTAGATCGACCAAGATAAGCACAGTATCGAGACCGGTCTGCAATAACGGGGTCAGAGTCCGCCGAATATCTGCAACCGGCGCAAACGCAGATATGACCAGTGACAACGGCGCCACGACCGTGTTTGCTGTCTCGTTCAACATCCAGGTGGTCTTCATCGACATTGAGTCTTTCCCGACAGGGATTGAAATGCCAAGTTCAGGACACAGTTCCATTGCAACTGCTCTTACTGTGTCATATAGCGCAGCATCTTCACCCGGATGCCCAGCTGCAGCCATCCAGTTGGCCGACATTTTGATATCACCCATCCGCTCGACCGCTGCTGCGGCAATATTTGTAATTGCTTCAGCCACTGCCATACGACCACTACTGGCTGGATCAATCAGCGCCAGCGGTGCTCGTTCGCCCAAAGCCATTGCCTCACCCGCATAGCCTTCAAAACCGCTAGCGGTAACCGCGACATCTGAAACAGGCACCTGCCACGGCCCAACCATTTGATCACGCACAATCTGACCCGTCACACTGCGGTCACCAATGGTGACTAAAAACGTTTTATCAGAAACGCCAGGCAACCGAAGTACCCGATCAACAGCCTCGCTAATGCTCACATGGTCTAGCTGTAATTTTGGATAACTGTCGTGCCTGCGGTCCGCGACTCTAGACATCCGCGGCGTATTGCCAAACAGCACCTTTAGATCCAGGTCAATCGGCTCACTCGCATTTTCCGGTACGGTTGATTCATGGGCTACGCCAGGCATAGCTCCCGCTTTCACCTTGAGCACAGGCGTTTTGGTTGCAGTCCCTACGACACTGTATAAACATCTTTCCCGTTTACAGATGGCTTCGAATTCTTCTAAATGATCAGGCGAAACCGCCAATACATAACGTTCCTGAGCTTCGTTGCACCATACCTGCATAGGTGACATACCAGGTTCATCGTTCGGAATTTTCGAGAGAGTAAACTCGCCACCGAGGCTTGAATCGTGGATGAGTTCCGGCAAGGCGTTAGACAACCCACCTGCACCAACATCATGTATTGTGATAATTGGGTTGTTTTGGCCGCGCGCAATGCAGGCGTCGATCACTTCCTGACAACGTCGCTGCATTTCCGCATTTCCACGCTGGACTGAGGCAAAATCTAAGGACTCTGTGCTCTGACCAGAGTCGACACTCGAAGCCGCACCCCCACCCAACCCAATCAGCATTGCCGGCCCACCCAGCACGACCAGTTTAGCCCCGGCCGGCATGGTGTTCTTGTAGACATGTTCAGAGCGTATATTGCCCAACCCACCGGCCAACATGATCGGTTTGTGGTAACCGCGCCGAACCTCGCGGGTACCGCTTGCACAAGCGACTTCCAAAGTCCGAAAGTAACCCCCTATGTTAGGGCGGCCAAATTCGTTGTTAAACGAGGCACCGCCTATAGGCCCGTCCAGCATAATTTGAAGCGCATTAGCCTGCCGAGAATTACGTATTTCTGGCAATTCCCACGGCATAGAAGCCCCGGGCAAACGTAGGTCAGAAACAGAAAACCCGGTGATCCCCGCCTTGGGCTTACCTCCTCGCCCGGTAGCGCCCTCATCACGGATTTCTCCACCTGAGCCCGTCGCTGCACCCGGGTAAGGGGAAATTCCTGTCGGATGGTTATGCGTTTCGACTTTACAAAGTATGTGCAAAGCTTCGGCTGTGCGCTTGAATTCACCAGAAATCGGGTCCGGCAGAAACCAGCACCCGGTCTGTCCCTCAATGACCGCCGCATTGTCATTGTAGGCCACCAGCGTGCCTTGCTTGTGTCGCTCATGGGTCGTCCTGATCATACTAAATAGCGAATCAGGCATAGATTCACCGCTTATAACCCAGTCCGCATTGAAAATCTTGTGTCGACAGTGTTCTGAGTTAACCTGCGCGAACATCATCAACTCTGCATCTGTTGGATCTCTACCCAAATCTCGATACTGATCCACCAGATAATCGATCTCATCCCTCGATAGCGCGAAACCCCTTTTCTCGTTGGCTTCAATCAATGCATCTTGACCACCGTGTAGCACCTCGATTTTCGTGAGCTTTCCAGGCTCAGACGCATCAAACAACTTCTGAATATTTTCTCGATTAGAAATTATCGACTCGGTCATTTTGTCGTATAACAGCGGGATAAGATGCCGTTTGACAGCTGAAATCTCGAGCTCGCCTCGAATACTCCACAACACCCCCCGCTCGAGACGAACAATCTCACTCAGGCCGCAACGGTGAACAATATCAGTGGCTTTTGTCGACCACGGTGAAATTGTCCCCGTTCGGGGGAATACCATTATCTCCAGGCCAGTAGTTGTTGTGTTGGCCGAGACACCGTAATCAAGTAAGCGATCTAATGTGTCCCGCTTCTGGGTTGAGAGATGGTTTTTAGTTAATGCAACGTGAAGATATCGTGCGGACAACCCTTTTAAACTGGGTAGGCTCTCACGAACCTGATCACACAGTTTGCTGATTCGAAACCGGGAAACCGCTGACCCGCCATCGAGGATCAGCACGACGCTGACAACACCGCAATCGACCTACTGTATAGCGGCACTGTCGAGGTTAACTCCCAGTCGGAGTGCAACTTCCTCGTAAGCCTCAATCACGCCACCCAGACCATGTCTGAAGCGATCCTTGTCCAGTTTTTTTCGGGTCTCAGCGTCCCAGACCCGACAACCGTCTGGTGTAAATTCATCACCCAGCAAGAGGTTGCCGTCGCAACGTCCGAATTCAAGTTTGAAATCAACCAGAATCATACCTGCATCAGCAAACATCGCTCCCAGAATGTCGTTAACCTGAAACGTGTTTCGTTTCATTAATGCAACTTCTTCGCTAGTTGCCCAACCGAAAGAATCGATGTGGTAGTCATTGATCATCGGGTCGTGTCGAGCATCGTCTTTCAGAAAAAATTCAAACGTGGGTGGCTCAAGATTCAGCCCATCTTCAATGCCCAAGCGTTTGCACAAAGACCCCGTTGCAATATTGCGTACAACACATTCCACTGGAATCATATCCAAATTTGTCACGATTGATTCGGTCTCGCTCAGCAGTTTGTCAAAGTGCGTATCTACGCCCGCATTCTCAAGATGAGTCATGATAAACGCATTAAAAAGATTGTTGACCATACCTTTGCGGTCCAACTGCTCGATCTTTTCACCATCAAAAGCAGAGGTGTCATCCCGAAATTCCATAATCAAACGCCCGGGGTCCTCCGTAAGATGCAGTGACTTCGCTTTACCTGAATAAAGTTCTTTACCACGCTTCATAGTCTGTTTTCCCAATTAACTTAATTTAAAATTTAGAGCACATCTGCCTTCTGCAGCGCGGCGCGTACATCATCATGATATTGCTCAGCCAGGGGTATTAACGGAAGACGAATTCCCGAACCGATCAGACCTTGCTGGCACACAGCCCACTTTGCAGGGATCGGATTAGATTGAAAAAACAGGGCCGCATGAAGATCTGCCAGCTGGTTGTTCAGTATCGTGGCCGTGTCAGTATCGCCAGCTACAGCTGCAACACACATCTCGTGCATCAATTTTGGCGCTGCATTGGCGGTGACCGAAATGGTCCCTTTCCCCCCTGCCAACATCAGCTGGCAGGCGGTGCCATCCTCACCCGAATAGATTGCAAACCCATCTGGGGCCCGATCGATTAGATCACTACCCCGATCGATATCGTTGGTGGCATCTTTTATGCCTACAATGTTGTCGATTTCTGCAAGCCGCAAAGTGGTTTCATTACTCATATCGACCGCGGTGCGCCCAGGAACGTTGTACAGAATCTGCGGAATGGAGACGGCAGCCGCAATTGAATTGAAGTGCTGGAAAAGTCCTTCCTGCGGTGGCTTGTTGTAATACGGCACGACCAGCAGGCAGGCTGTGACGCCTACCGCCGCCGCATCTCTAGTGAGCGCCATAGCCTCAGCAGTTGAATTAGCTCCAGTGCCACCGATAACCGGTATCCGACCTGCTGCCGCATCTACTGTACGGCCGATCACTTCGATATGCTCGTTATGGTCAAGCGTTGCCGATTCCCCGGTCGTTCCAACTGACACGATCGCATCCGTACCCTGTTCCACATGGTGATTTACCAGTCGCTCGAGTCCCGCCCAGTCCACGGAACCGTCATCCCCCATAGGGGTAACCATCGCAACCATACTTCCAGTCAACATATTTTGCCTCCTTTGAGCGTAGCAACGCCCCCTAACACAAGCCATCGATGGTACTTGCCAAGACCATCGTTGACAAGAATTGCTGAAGTCAGCCCAGCCTCCATTCCAGGACACCGTCGTTAATACGAGCATCCGCCCCGATCATCAGTGGATAGTTGGGTGAGATATGACCGAAGTCAGGTGAACGGAAAAGTGGCACGGTGCATCGTTCCGCGAGTCGGGTTACGAGCCATTCCTCATCGTGTTGGCCCGAAAGGTCTGTGAAACGACCCACCACAACCCCAGCCAAGTCTGCCACCAAACCACAGTCTAGCCACTGGTTCCAGAACCGAAGTACCCGTTCCGCCGATTCATGGGTGTCTTCTAAAAATAGAATGTGCCCCCGAAGTGTATCGGGAAAGTAGGGTGTTCCGATCAGAGCAGATAACACACTAAGGCAACCTCCGATTAGCTTGCCTTGAACCGTGGCACCTGTCGAACTACTGCCAAACTGCGAAACACTGATAGTGCTGTTCCACGGTCGAGATGATGATAATAACCGCACCAGACAGTCTACATCTGGTCCATTTGTCCATAAGGAGGATCCGGGCATTGGGCCATGAATCGCGGGCCACCCCAACCGGGTGTGCAGCGCGACCTGCAGGGCACTGATATCAGAAAACCCAATCAATATTGTTTCAGGTAGCGACGATAATGCGGACCAGTCCAAGTATCCCAACAGATCACTGGCACCATAACCACCACGCGCTGCCAGCACATAGGCACTATCAGGATTGGAAAGTGCGCTCGACAATATCTGACTACGGGCATTAACCCCAACTTGAGCTTGCCTATCACCCGCATCTAAGGGATAGCGCCGGTAGCACACCTGAATCCCGGCCTGACGTAGTGCGGCCAAATTGCTCTCCAGTACCGCAAAATTTGGCGCCGAACTGGGTTCCAGTATCGTCAGTATGGTCGACAAACCGTTCGATGCTGGAGCCGAGCCAGGTGGGCCAATAGTCACAAAACCGCCCAAGCAATACTCGTTCGTTCGGAAAGTATAGGAATCAGAATTGACCCGGGAGGTAGGATGACCATCGACCTATTACATCGTGTGACAGAATAGAATTCAAGCTCGAAGTTGCTCTTGTCTATCAAAATGCTACCGATGACTGGGCGTCAATATTGTTGAATCTGCTCGACTGACGTACGATCATGCCAACCATTGTCTACTTGGGCCAAACGCGGAGCAAGCCATGTCGATTTTCGACACAAATCTACAACAGCAGGAAGCAAACTTTGAACCTTTGTCACCAGTGAGCTTCCTGCGCCGGGCTGCACAGGTCGCACCGACACATACTGCTATCGTTCACGGCGATCGACGCTACACCTACGCCCAGTTCTATGAACGCTCCTGCCGCCTCGCCAGCGCCCTATCAAAGCGGGGTGTCGGGCAAGGAGATTGTGTTGCAATTATGGGCGCTAATACTCCGGAAATGCTCGAGGCCCATAATGGTGTACCGATGCTCGGCGCTGTGCTTAACTCACTGAACATCCGTCTGGATGCACGCACAATTGCATTCATCCTAGAACACGGGGAAGCTCAGGTGCTCCTGACGGATTGCGGATTTTCCGATACGGTCCGTGAGGCTCTGGACCTAATTGACCGGGAATTATTGGTCGTAGACATCGACGACCCAATGGCAACTGGGGGTAAACGCCTGGGAGCTCTAGATTATGAAAATCTCCTAGCGGAAGGCGACCCGAACCTTGTGCCTAAACCTCTGCTGAATGAGTGGCAGGCATTGTCATTGTTATACACATCGGGGACAACCGGTGATCCTAAAGGTTGCGTATACCACCATCGTGGGGCCTACCTGAATGCGTTGGGCAACATGTTTACCGTAGGCCTGGGTCGCGAGTCTGTCTATCTGTGGACTTTGCCAATGTTTCATTGTGATGGCTGGACATTCACCTGGGGTGTAACAGCGGCAATGGCGACCCACATCTGTGTTAGAGACGTCGATCCTGCTGTCGTTTATAGATTGATCAATGATGAAAATGTGACGCACATGTGTGGAGCTCCCATAGTCCTAAATATGCTCGCACATTCACCGGAAGCGTCGAAGTCGAGCTTTCCTCAACGTGTAGAAATTGCGACAGGCGGTGCTGCCCCGCCCTCATCGGTAATCGAGACCATGGAAGAAAACGGATTCAATGTGACCCATCTCTACGGATTGACTGAAACCTATGGTCCAGCAACCGTATGTGTACCGCAGGACGACTGGCCAGATCTTGCCGTAAACGAGCGTTCAGCCCGAATGGCCCGCCAGGGTGTGCACTACGCGACACTGGAAGGCGCGACGGTCAAAAACCCCGATACGATGAAAGAAGTGCCTTGGGACGGCGAAACCATGGGCGAGGTCATGATTCGCGGTAATACTGTTATGAAGGGCTACCTCAAAAACACACAAGCCACGAATTCGGCATTTTCAGGGGGTTGGTTCCATACAGGCGATCTGGCGGTGCGACATCCCGACAGCTACATTGAAGTAAAGGACCGCTCAAAAGACATCATCATTTCAGGCGGAGAGAATATTTCCAGCCTAGAGGTCGAAGAAACACTCTACCGTCATCCCGCTGTATTAGAGGCCGCTGTGGTCGCGAAATCCGATGAGAAATGGGGCGAAACACCGTGCGCGTTCGTCACTTTGCATGACGGTGCAGCGGCAACTGCTGATGACATCATTAACTTCTGCCGGGAACAACTGGCACACTATAAATCGCCTAAGTCGGTTGTCTTTGGTTCTCTCCCAAAAACTTCGACCGGCAAGATACAAAAATTTTTACTTCGTCACGAGGCTGAGAATCTGGGAAACTAACTGGGGCAAATAGCAAACAGCCAATAGAACAGAGGTTATATTGTTTTGGGCTACCTCGTCCACACAACTGGGTAGCGGGGACTATCCAGCGGATCACCATCGGCATGATCATCAGACCGAAGACCTTTATTGGTCCCAGGTCGGGCATCATAAACCACATCATCACCGGTATAACGCACTGAATATCCCCGGCGGCGCACATCACCACTGCAATTGCCGCCGGCAGCGTGAACGGTTAATGCATGAAAAACATAGACATCCCCAGGGGAAAGATCCCAGCTGATAATCTCATAACGCTCGCGGGCTGATTCAATATCAGGCATCGGTTCATAATCGAGGTTACGTTCATACTGTTCTATCCCTGCACCTTTGCCAAAAATCTCAGGTTGAAACCAGCGCCCCCAGCGGTGAGAGCCCGGTATGAACTCGAGTGCACCATTTTGTTTATCGACCGGATCGAGCGCAATCCAAAAACTTAGCACTTGCCAGCCCCTCATGGCCCAATAAGGTTGGTCATTGTGCCATCGTGTTCGATTCGGCGTCTTGGGCTCCTTTACAAACAGTTGGTCATAGAGCAGGTTTATCTTCTCTGATGCAAGAATTTCCGCCGCCAACTCAGGCAAAGGTGAGTTGAAACAGAAATCCTGGAACCGTGCCTCAGATTCCCACAGACGTAGGTTACCGTGAAATCGGCCTCCCCCAGATTCCGACTGATAAGCGTGAACAAACGGACCGGGATCACGAATATCGTGTTCGATTGCTTCGTTGAGCACCCCTAACCAATGATCGCTGATGCAACCTCGTATGACAGCTGCACCATCGTCGTTGTACTGTTGGATAACTTCGCTATCGATGAGTGGCATAGTTGCAAATGAAGCTGAACCGGCCTGTTAATCTACCTAAGTATCCGCGTTAGTCAATTATCGGTATGGCCCCAATCAGCCACCTAGGGCACTAAGATCCCTAAGCAAGGGCGGCACCGATTTGGCCGGTTGACCACCGGCCAGCAGACGGGCCGCCTTTTGAATATCTGGTGCGAACACACGATCTGTCGACAGATGCGGCACCTCGTTGCGCAAAATCTCAACCGCACCTTCAATCGAACGAGTTGATTTAAGCGGTCTACGGAATTCAATACCCTGCACTGCAGCCAGATATTCCACAGCGAGTATCAATTGTGAATTTTCATTCATTTCAGCGAGTCTCCGGGCAGCAAATGTAGCCATGCTGACATGATCTTCCTGGTTTGCCGATGTGGGCAGACTGTCGACCGACGCCGGATGAGCCAGACTCTTATTTTCGGAGGCGAGTGACGCCGCAGTGACGTGAGCAACCATAAACCCTGAATTGAGACCAGCATCCTCGACTAGAAATGGCGGCAACTCACTGATTCCAGAATCGATGAGCATCGCAATCCGTCGTTCAGACAAGGACCCGATTTCTGCGATGGCCAGCGCTACATTATCGGCAGCCAGAGCTACTGGTTCTGCATGAAAGTTACCGCCAGACAGTATCTCGCCCGTGTCCGGTATGATCAGAGGATTGTCAGAAACTGAAATCGCCTCCCTAAGGAATACCTCAGAGGCATGCCATAATTGATCCAAACACGCGCCAAGCACTTGAGGCTGACAACGCAAACTGTAAGGATCTTGCACTCGGTCACAGAGCGCGTGAGACCGGTTGATTTCACTGTCATTGAGCAGATTCCTGAATATAGCTGCTACTTTCTGTTGCCCGGGATGCGGTCGAATCTGGTGAATCCGCTCATCGAATGGCACATAACTCCCCAAAGCTGCATCGACTGAAATCGCACCGATGAGAATCCCATTAGCCAGATTACGTTCGGCTGCAAGTACTGCGTCTAATGCCAGTGCAGTTGAGACTTGAGTACCGTTCAGCAGTGCCAAACCTTCCTTAGCCTCCAGTTTTAGAGGCTCCAGTTCAATAGCCTTGAGCGCCTGACTCGTCGGCACAACTGCTCCTCTGAAGTGTACCTGCCCCTGGCCTATCAACGTCGACGCCATGTGAGCTAAAGGTGCTAAGTCACCCGACGCACCGACCGAACCCTTTGCGGGAATAACCGGCATCATGTCGTTCGCCAACATAACAATCAGTCTATGGACCAGTTCCGGCCTGACCCCGGAGTATCCCTGCGCTAGGCTGATAATTTTGAGACAAAGCACCAAGCGGACAATCCCGGATTCCAAAGGGGCCCCAACGCCTGCCGCGTGTGAACGTACCAAGTTTTGCTGTAGCGCCGACAATTTATCGACATCAATACGTGTCTGGGCTAGCTTACCGAAGCCAGTGTTGATGCCATACGCGATAACATCAGCCGACAAAGCAGCCTCAACATTAGCTCGACTGCGTCCTACAGCTCGCCAAGCCCGATCTGGTAGTTCAATGTCTACCGGCTCGGCAAGTATCTGTCGAATATCAGCCAGCCTGATCTGGGACAGTTCAAGTTTTAGTGTCGTCATTCGAATGATCTATCTGTCAAGTGCTTAAGAGTAATAAGGAATTGTTCCATTGCAATAGCCTCACCAGCATGCTGACCTTCCGTCACAACCTCCCGGCCCATCGCAATAACTGTGCGAACGTTACTGTCAGTAGCTGAAAATATCCAGCTGTCCAATGCTTCATCCGCACTGCGGCGAGCCAGCCTCGGAGATTCCGGATCGAGCTCGATCAGGTCTGCCGGGGCACCCGAGGTTAACCCAGTCACTGATCGCCCACAGGCCTGACTGCCGCCCGCGACTGCGCGTTGCACAAGCGCATTGCCATTATGCCGCTCGTCAGCCCCCATC
>NTKC01000015.1 GCA_002456995.1 Candidatus Thioglobus sp. MED-G25
TCGACGGCCACCAATTTGGTGGAATCTTTCGTGCAGGGCATCTTGTAGTTCTCGAACTTTGATAGGTCCGTCATTCCTGGCGAAATATTCCTGCAGGGCTTGGATTACCGCCCAGTGATCTGCTGTCAGATCAAGCCCCTCGGCTTCGGCAATTGTTTCGCTATCTTGTGGTGACCAGCTTACCGGCGCGTTTGGAAATTCTGTCAAACTCGGTGTTATCGAGTCATTACTCATTCTGAATAGACTCCTGTTGGTTCATACCACTGCCTTATTCACAACAGCCACTCAAACTGTAACCCTTTTCAACTTTTCAGCAATGTCATGAGTGGAGAGAGACACGACACGCTAGGTTCTGTCTGTTATCGTTCCATCATGGTCGAGAGTCTGTCCACAAACTGGCTGAGACGTTTGTTCATCCAAGTCGCCCATAAAATGTCAGTCTCGCTGATTCTGAAAGCGAAATCCCCGGCTCAGTGTTATACGCCAGCACAACCAGCATACGGGGCTGGCTACCCTTAGCCGGTGTAACCCGGTGTATTGAATTGCGTCCTCGAAACAATACCAGTGATCCCGCACTCAGTGACAACTTTTCAGGAGGAATCTTGCCGTCAAGGACTTTTTTCGACAGTTGGTAGTTCATATCACCTTGGTCGGCGTCGCGCACATCCCTCACATATTCAAATTCTCCTCCATCTACGGGCGGTTGAATCAATAAAGTAATGGCAAATGAAGAGTTATCGAAATGCCACCCGAGTTCCTGTCCATTGCTAGCGTAGTGCAGGTTGATAGAAGACAGCGGATCAACATATTCGTGAAGTTCTTCAATATCGAGTACGACGCACAGAAAATCGCGAA
Organism: Candidatus Thioglobus sp. MED-G25; assembly: GCA_002456995.1. GTDB lineage: Bacteria > Pseudomonadota > Gammaproteobacteria > Arenicellales > UBA868 > REDSEA-S09-B13. The sequence goes on from NTKC01000015.1 coordinate 856, forward strand.
ATTCCGAAGCATCATAAAGCACTCGCAATGCCGAACCGTCTGGAATCTGATCTGTAGTAATACAGCCTTTCGATGAAACTACTTCTCGATTACGGGGATGATTGGATGAAAATTCCGGATCAGAAGGTGACAGATAAATGTTGTGGTTCTTCTCGGTAAAGTAAGCCAGGTGTTGATTATCTATACCTTCATTTTTAATAGAGGCTATAGCCAAAGATGTCAGAAAGTTATCAAGTACCAATACGCCATCTTCATCCAGTTTCCCCTTGCACTGAGTTCTAAACTTAGAATCCGACAATGGGTATTGCTCAAGGTTAACTATGTCACCTGATAAGGTTCTCATTACTATCTGACTCCAACCAATTCAATCAGCTACTGTTAGACAATCGATCAAAATAGGTGATGCGTTCAAAAAACACCCCATCGTCTCTAGTTTTTACGATTGCCATCCCACAAAGATCTGTGCCAACAAGCTCCCACCATTCCCAATCCGTCAGAATTCCATCCCTATCTTGACGCACCTCGTCTGATAGATCCCATACATTGGTTGCACCAAGTAAACGAGTTCGTTTGTCCCAACGGATCATATATTCTGGTAATGACGCCCGATTCACGGGTTCGGGTTCCGCAGGGTCATCAAACATGAAGTCATGCGAAGTTGATGAAATCAGCTTATCAGCATCAAGCTCGTACCATCCCTCGATATACCTTGTTCTTAACTCAAATCTCGTCGTCATTAATTTCTTGCCCGTCTTATTTCCAACACGCCACTCATAGCCTAAACCGCTCAGCCTTTTCAACAACATCCAGGCCAGGGCTAGGTTAATTAATTAGTGGTGAACTCAGCATATTTTAGGCCTTCATATTCAGGCCAGCTGTGTTGCCCAGAACAGGCGCGGTGCCCCATCTGGCATTCGTCAACGTTGAGTTGGCCTCAGCGTTTATTTTCGAAGACGTTCCAGAATGCCTTCGAGTTCATCGAGGCTGTTGTATTCAATGACTACCCGACCACCTTGACCGCTATGCTCCAAACTGACTGTCGCAGCCAACAGTTGCGAGAGCTCCTCTTCTAACTGATGCAAATCAGCATCTCTAGGTACAGGTTTGCGTTTTTTCTTACGTTTGCCACTGAGATAGCGCCGCACCAACTGCTCAGTCTGGCGTACGGAAAGCCGCTGTTGGATAACTGTGTCGGCCACGGTCAGCTGTTGCTCACGCGGCAATGACAGGATCGCCCGGGCATGCCCAGCTTCTAGGCGACCGTTCTCGAGATGCACCCGGACAGCCGGGTCTAGATTCAGTAACCGCAATAGGTTACTCACCGCTGCCCTCGAACGTCCTATGCTGTCCGCGACCTGCTGATGCGTCAGACCAAATTCGTCCAGCAGTCGTCTTAGTCCGTTCGCTTCTTCAACCGGATTAAGGTTTTCACGCTGGATGTTCTCGATCAGACCCACCACCAGCGCAATCTCGTCAGCCACACGACGAACCACTGACGGGATAACGTCAAGACCAGCCATCTGTGCCGCGCGCCAGCGCCGCTCCCCAGCAATGAGTTCGTAGTCACCCGCAGGGGTCTCCCGCACTACGATGGGTTGCACCACCCCGTGTGTGCGGATCGAGTCCGCAAGCTCGGTTAAAGCAGTCTCATCCATATTGGTCCGTGGCTGATACCGCCCTGGGCGAATCGTCGCAACAGGTAGATAGCGGAGTTCGCCGTCGCTTTGTGCAACAATTTTATCCACCCCGCCTAACAATGCATCTAGACCTTTACCTAACCTCGCTTTTCTGTTCATGGCACGCCTCCTGTCTGCTTGGTCGGAGTATTGTCTTGAGCTGAAGTGGCACCCATCATCTCTCCCGCCAGCGCCAGGTGGGCGAGACTGCCCAGACATTTTTCGTCATAGTCGATCACAGGCTTACCATAACTGGGGGCTTCTGCTAAACGGACATTGCGTGGAATCACCGTGCGAAACAGTTTGTCACCAAAATGTTGGCTCAGTTGCTCCGAGACTTCTCGGGTTAAGCTGTTCCGTCCATCGTACATGGTTCTCAGCAGGCCCTCGATCACAAGACCTGGGTTAGCGCTCTGCCGTACCCGGGCCACGGTTTCCAGCAACCCCGTCAAACCTTCCAGTGCATAGTACTCGCATTGCACCGGAATCAGCACCGAGTGCGCCGCAACGAGGGCATTAATCGTCAACACGTTCAGCGCAGGTGGGCAGTCTATAAAGATGTAGTCGTACCCTGTTTCGTCTCCCAGCGCCGAGCGCAAACGATAGTTGTCGTTTCCCTGCTCCCCGCCGAGTTCAGCTTGCGCGCCTGCCAATCCGCTCTCTGCCGGCAGGAGATCAAGTCCTTCGCGCACAACGACCACGGCCTCACGCAGCGTGCAGGCATCCAGCAAAAACTGGTAACTCGAGCCCGACAGATTGTCTCGATCCACACCGCAACCTACTGTGGCGTTGGCTTGAGGATCCAGATCGACCAATAGCACCCGGCGGTGCATGCGGGCGAGTGAGGCACCAAGATTAATAGTGGTGGTCGTTTTGCCGACACCGCCTTTCTGGTTGGTTACCGCAATAATACGCGTCATTTCAGGTCAATGGTCATAGCCACTTCGAGATCAGTAATCAAAAATTACAGCATGGCGTTCGGCATCAAGCCCCGGCACCTCAAGCCGCACTACATCAGCCCGGCGGCGGAGTGAATCAGGCAGTTCGCGGATTTCAGTCTCCGGGAAGATGCCCTTCATCGCGATCACGCGCACCCCCTCGCCGCAAAGATGTCGGGCCATGTCCATCAGCGCCGGCAGCGCGGCAACCGCCCGCGACACAAGCGTATCAAAATTCTCTGTCGGTCGGTAATTTTCAACCCGGCTGTGGACAGCTACCACGCTGGTGAGTTCCAGGGTTGCACAGGCCTGTCGCAGAAAAGCCACCCGTTTGCCGCGGCTATCAAGCAAGGTCCACTGATCGGCCGGTCGACAGATGGCCAGCGGCAGCCCAGGAAATCCAGCGCCAGCGCCAATGTCCAGATGGCGCCGGCCTTTCAATAAAGGCGCGATTGACAGACTGTCCAGCAAGTGACGCGACACCGCCTCTGAGCGGCAGAGCGTGCCAGTGAGGTTATGGACCTTGTTCCAGGTATATAGCAACTCCAGAAACTGTGTACACCGCTGCGTGGCCGGTTCATCCAAAATACAGCCTGCGTGCGCAGAGCCTGTGCTGAGTTGATTCGCCAGTTCCTGCTGATCGTGCAACGCGTGACCTCGATCAAGCCGCAGACTGCAGTGATCGTTTCTTAAGGTACACCAGCAACAACGAAACTGCTGCCGGTGTAATTCCCGAGATGCGGCCCGCCTGACCCAATGTGGCCGGTCGGTGTGCCGTGAGCGTTTGGCAGACTTCGTTGGACAGCCCGCGCACCTCCCGGAAATCCAAACCTTCGGGGATTTTCGTTTCCTCGTGACGTCGGGCGCGTTGAATTTCATCCTGCTGACGTTCAATATAACCGGCATAACGTGCTTCGTTTTCCAACTGCTCGATGACTTCGGGAAAATCAATTCCGGGCCCAGCACCCGGCAGCGTCACAAGTTCGCGGTAACCGGTCTCCGGCCGCAGCAGCAGTTCTGCCAATCGGGATTCACGCGTCAGTGGCTGACCCAACAATTTTTCGGCTGCTTTGGCTGCCGCCGAATCGGGCCGAATCCAAGTGTTCTGAAGCCGCTGTCGCTCCTTGACAAACACTTCGCGCTTTTCGTTGAAATACTGCCACCGCGCATCGTTCACCAGCCCCAGCGCTCGTCCCGTTTCTGTCAGCCGCAGGTCCGCGTTATCTTCTCTGAGCTGCAATCGGTACTCAGCTCGCGAAGTAAACATGCGGTAAGGCTCCGTGACGCCGCGTGTCACCAGATCATCAATCATGACACCGATATAGGCTTCGTCGCGGCGCGGTGTCCACGGCTCGAGCCCCTGAGCACCACGAGCGGCATTCAATCCGGCAATCAACCCCTGACCGGCCGCCTCTTCATAACCGGTGGTGCCATTGATTTGTCCTGCGAAATACAGCCCCTCTACAGCCAAAGTTTCCAACGATGGGCGAAGGTCTCTGGGATCAAAGTAGTCATACTCAATCGCATAGCCTGGTCGGGTGATGATGGCATTCTCAAAACCCCGGATACTCCGAACCAATTCCCACTGCACATCGAATGGCAGACTGGTAGAGATACCGTTCGGATAGACTTCGTGTGTATCCAGGCCTTCAGGCTCGACAAAAACCTGATGTGCCGACCGCTCGGCAAATCGCACTACTTTGTCTTCTACCGAAGGACAATACCGCGGTCCTGTACCCTCAATGACGCCGCTGAACAACGGAGACCGGGTAAGGCCGGAACGGATAATCTCGTGAGTACGTTCGTTGGTGTGGGTGATATGACAGGAAACCTGGCGAGGGTGTTGTTTGGGATTTCCTAGAAAAGAAAATACCGGCACTGGCACGTCGCCGGGCTGCTTCTCCAACGGATCATAGTCAATGGTTCGCCCGTCCAGTCGAGGGGGCGTACCGGTTTTCAGCCGTCCGGTGCGCAAGGACAGGCTGTGCAGATTACGGGCCAGCATGGCCGATGGCGGATCGCCCGCCCGGCCGCCTTCATGATTGTCTAGACCGACATGTATGCGTCCAGCAAGGAACGTTCCTGCTGTCAGCACTACGGACCTCGCGTCAACAGTCAGCCCACTGTGTGTGACGATACCTGTTACGTGCCCATTCTTGATCACGAGGTCGTCCACGGCCTGTTGAAACAGGCTCAGGTTCGGCTGGTTTTCAACACTCTGGCGAATCGCCTGCCTGTACAGCACCCGGTCAGCCTGAGCGCGAGTCGCACGCACTGCCGGGCCTTTTCTGGCATTGAGGATGCGGAACTGTATGCCGGCTCGATCAGTCGCCTGTGCCATCGCCCCACCCAGAGCGTCTATTTCCCGGACGATGTGGCTCTTGCCGATCCCGCCGATCGCCGGATTACAAGACATCTGTCCGATCGTCTCGATGTTGTGTGTAACCAGTAACGTCCGCACACCTGTCCGCGCAGCGGCGAGTGCAGCCTCGGTGCCCGCGTGACCGCCGCCAATTACGACAACATCAAACTGATCTGGATATTTCATTTGTCAGCATGCCTGCCTAGTTCTTGCTGTAATAATAGTCATAAAGACTGTGGATGCGAGATGTAAACGAACTCGCTTCTGCATGAGAGAGACTGGTATCGTCAGGAAACCAGACAGCCGTATAGAGTTTTATCCCATACTGGGTTTTCACCGCCTTTAATTGAGTATGCAGTTGGGCCCGACTCAGTTCTGTATGTCGGTCCGCACCTGGCAACCGCAAAGCGTAATGGAAGCCGGACTCGTCTTTCCAATAGTGTATGCTAACCACGTACCGGCCAACCTTGCTGCGCGCCGGCTTGACGAGCCGGTTGTAATCACTCTCAAGCTCGGTGTAGCGTGCCTTCAGAATCTCGAGGGCTTCGAGTTCTTCTCTCATAATCTCCCGTTCTTTCTTGAAGGCCACCACTTCGTCTGTGTATTCTGCTCTTAGAAAATCCAATTCTTCTTTGGTCAGACGATATTGCTCTCCAACAGCTCTGAGCTCGCCGCTTAAGCTCGCTTTTTCTTCGGTCAATCTGGCTGCGTCTTGCTCGAAACGACGTCGCTCGGCGGCTAGTTTGGTCTGCTCGCCCTCCAGTTGTTGACGTAAACGCTCCAACTGTTTTACCTGAGTTTGTAGCTCGGTATTCTTCTGCAGCAAACGGTCTCTCTTTTGCGTCAGCTCCAAATTAGCTTCGTCAACGATGGACAGCTTAAGTTGTAGGTCGCGTCGCAATTGGTTCGTCGCACTGAGACGATCGGTTAAATCCAGTGTGTCTTCTTCCAACACCGCTCGATCCGCTTGACTCTGTTCTGCAGCCTGAGTCAGTTCCGAATAATTTTCGCGCAGTGACTGCAGTTCGTTTCTCAGCGTGACGATCTGAATCTGCAGATCGCTGCGCCCGGCTTGAAGCGTAGTGACCTCGCCCGAAGCCTGTTCATAAGCAGCGTTCAGTTGATCGTGTTCTTGCTGCAGGGCACGTTTTAGCTCGCCCAGCGCTGCAAGTTCGGCCCGCAAAGTCGTATTGCGTTCACCCAATCCAGATTTGTCCTGCTGCAGTGCGGACAGTGCGCTGGTGAGCCTGTTGATCTGCTCTTTAAGTTGGTCACGAACGCTCTCGAAATCCAGCAAACGTCGTTCCTGGCCAATGGTGGTTTCAGCCAACACAGCCTTTTCTTTTTCGATCTGAGTTTTCTCTCCAACCAGTGTGTCGTACTGTGCCTCGAGTGCCTTCTTAAGCGTTGCAAGCTCCGCCAATTGGCGGACGAGCGAGCGTTTTTCCGTCGTGAGGGCTGTGTACTGTGTGGATAATTCGGCCTTCTCTGTCGCGAGTTGTTGGCGAGTTGCAAGCGCGTGGTCGCGTTCTCCAGTAGCTTCGGCGAGGTCGCGTTCCAGCACACCCTTGAGGGCGGTAAGCTCAGCCAACTGACGGACCAGTGTGAGCTTTTCTTCGCTCAGTCTATTGTGCGCCGCTGTTTCAGTGTTGAGCGCCTGTTCTAACCCTTGTGCGGTGTCAGTCAGTCGAGAAACCTCTCCTTCGAGACGGTTTCGAACAGTGATCAGCGCGCTGTGCTTATCTTCCAGCGACTGTAGATTTGTCGACAATACCTGTCCCGATTGGATCAGACTTTGTTTTTCGTTCGTCAGGCCCTTACGAACCTGTTCCAATGCAGCGATATCTCTTAATAACGTTTCAACTCGATCTTGCCGTGCCACTGAAGTCCGATGCTCATCATCTCGCTGGGTTTGCACCTCCGACAAGTGCTGTTCCAGCAACGCGATGTCATTACCGAGGGTGGTCACCTTTGATTCAAGCCGGTCACGCGTGCCCAAAAGGGCTGTCTTCTCCTGGGCCAACTGTATTCGGCTATCGTCCAGTACTGTGTTCTGCACGATGAGTACACGTTTTTCATCCTGCAACACAGTCCGTTCACCGATTAGGGCAGCCACCTCGTTTTCTAGCTCAAGTCTCAGTGATTCAAGCGACTGGTGCTTCTGCTCCAGACTCAGCAATGCACCGTCGAGGGTGTCACGCTGCTCTGTCAACGTACCGCGCTCTGCGGTCAGATGATCCCGAAGTTGTTCAAGCGATGTGACTTCGCTGAGCAGTTCACCGATATGTAGCTGCTGTTTTTGCGATGTGGCTTCAGCACGTTCTTTTAACGCAACGGTTTCGCCCAGCGTGAGTTGCAGTGCCGCCACCTCTTCTCCCAGGGAATTGGTTTTGAGTTCCAGCGCTGTCCGCTCAGTCGTCACCTGTTGTTCATACGCCATGGTCGTGCGCAGCTGTCGGACCAACTCCATGTTTCGGATCAGGATGATCACCAACGCTAGCAGAAATATCATGACAATAACGGTCATTACATCGGTAAACGACGGCCAGATGCTGTCCTCGTTGGTGGCTATCTGACCTGATTGCGAGACCCGAAGGTCAACGAACCCCGCGTTGTGCATCATCTTTTTTGTGGATCTTGGAGGCGGAACCCTTCCTTGAGTAGGTCGATCATCTGCTCGAGTGAAGCACTGCTACGCTGCATCTCGTCACGATAACTAACGAGGAGTTCCTTTAGCTCATCAGCCACCTCGGCGTACTGTGCCTGAGAGGCATCGAGCCTTTTCACCAGCGCGGCAGCAGCCCGGATAATGTCGGCGAAGTCCTCGATGACTGTTTCCGGCGTGACCTGAAATCGAGGCAACAAAATAGTTGCCGTGGTCTCTTCGACCCGACTGATCACGAGCGTCTGTACGTCTGTTAGGCGAAGATAGAAATAACCGAAAAACAAATAAGCCAGAATGGCCGTCATGGTCGTGGATAAAGCGGCCGACATGCCGTGAATAACCATCCCCAAACCGCCGATTTCGGTCACCGTGGAAACCATGTTGGAGGCGCCGAAAAGTGATATAGACAGAGAAACAATGGTGCCAAACACGCCCGTCAATATGAGGACGTTCTGAACAAACTTAGGAAAACTGTTACGGCTCGATTCATTGGCCAGAAGGGTAGCTGCCAATGCATTATGGTTGACCGGTGATCGGCGATGGTGGAGGTCGCGCAGCGTGCGGTAACGCCTCAGAATAATGGCACCTTCCGAAAGACCTCTCTCTGGGTCCACCCCGCTGTCTACATTGTCCAAAAACTGCCCAATCGCCTGTTCTTCCCCGCCGTAGCTGATAAAAAGGCGTACCAGCTGATACATCCCGGACAAAAACAGCAGAAGGATACCGCCATTGATGAACCAACCCACTTGAGTCAGTTGATTCCTCAAATAGACCTCAGCCAGAAATTCGCGCTGCCACAGCGCTACCAATAAACAGATTACAGCGAGCGCTGCAAGCTGCATCAGGATTGGCTTGATATAACTATTTTGCTGCCTGGACACGGTCATAGTGCGCTGTCAGTCGTTGTGAAATCGCCCTTGGTCAGGCGATGATACGTTAAGCCTGATTATCCCATGATTTTCAGGGTGCCTTCGTGACAAATGGGGACTTTATCCAGGTTTTACCTCCTGAGGCCCCCTGTTTAAGCCCAGACTACGCCGGCTCTTTGGGTGTCGCTTGCGAGTTCACAGGTAGTTTATTATACTATTTAGTAGTACTAACATTATAGGAGAACCGGACTTGCCAGCACCTAGGAAGCCTCCGCCATCCTGGTGGTTGCTGGGCTACCTTGCCCAATATCAACCCCAAGCACTGCTTACAACACTGGAAAAAGCGGGGTTACCGGCGGATCGTGTCTATCAGTCAGCCACTGAAACCGCCCAAAACCTGCCTAATCCGGTCTATCGTCGCCTGTCGAAGACATGGGCCGTACGTCGGTTGCGTTACCGTAAAATACCAAAGCCGTAGCGGCACAATACTCATTGTACTATTTAGAAGTACAATCAAGACACTTAATGGAACAAACAGCTCAACCCGATCTGCTTTCAGACACCCGGATCGCCAAAATACACAGCATTTCGAACAGGATGGTGGCAGCGTTCAAAGCAGTGTTGCCTGATGGATCAAGGGGAGGAGAGACTTCGACGACATCACCGCCGATAAAATCCAGACCTGTCAGTTCGCGAATCAAGCGCTGGGCCTCGCGCATGGTGATACCACCAGCCTCAGGTGTGCCGGTGCCGGGCGTATAGACCGGATCCAACCCGTCGACATCGAAGGTCAGATACGCCGGCCCGTTACCCACCACCCGTTTGGCTTCCTGGGCTACCGCCTGCCAGCCCAGGTCATCGAATTCTTCGATGGTAATCACCCGCATCCCGTTGTCCCGCGAATAGTCGAGGCCGTCGGCAAAGTTCTGACCGCCGCGAATCCCGATCTGTACGGTTCTCCGGGGATCGATCAACCCTTCTTCTGTCGCCAGGCGAAACGGTGCACCATGATGAAATTTTGACCCAAAAACCGCCGGCCAGGTATCGGTATGGGCGTCAATATGGACCAGCCCCAGCGGTTGATCGTAGCCGGGCGCCAGTGCTTTTAGAATCGGGTAGGTGACTGAATGATCGCCCCCGACGGCCAGAGGGCGAACCCCCGATTTAGCAATGGCTACAAAATATCGTTCGATATCGTTGATTGCCTGGTCCAGGCTGAATAAGTCATTAAATCGAACGTCACCCAAGTCTGCTACGCGGGCCCGGTCATAGGGCTGCTCCCCCGTTGCGACATTGATTGCACGCATCAGGGTTGACTCATTTCGCACTTCCCGGGGGCCATAACGGGCCCCAGTTCGGCAGGTCAAACCGCCGTCGTAGGGTATTCCGATGATCCCGATATCCACCCCATCAAGTGATTCGACGTGCGGCGTGCGCATAAAGGTCGCTACTTCAGTGAAGCGAGGGGCTTGCATGGGCTCATAGGGCTCGCCGGTAATATCTGTGCGTTGGTAAAATCCTTTCTGGTCTGTGTTTGACATCTTCAATCTCCTGTCCGGTATCCCATTATGCGGGTTAAGTTGCCGCACGACCTTGAATTGTGCGTTGTTTCGTGACTTTGTGACACCATGAAGTATTACTGTGATCAGGGCGGCGTTCGTGTAAATAACGGTGGGTGCTGCGATGATAATCCGCAGACCCGGGCTATAGTCGATAGACTTCCCTCAAACAACTCTGCTGCGCCAAATGGTTTTCCCGCTGAGCGCTGATAGCCCATAAGACCAACTCGGAGTAACCCCATGTCTGACCGTTACATTAACTATGACAAACTAAAGATCGATCGCCCGGCCGACGGGATCCTGAAGATCACATTCAACAAGCCTGAGCGCTTGAACTCGGTGGATTCTCAAACACACTCTCAGCTGACCGAAATATGGCGTGATATCGATGCGGATTCGACCGTGCGCGCGGTTTTAGTAACCGGCGCAGGAAAGGCGTTCTCCGCGGGTGGGGATTTTGACCTGATCGAAGAAATCATCGATGACCCGCAAACCAGAATGCGGGTCTGGAAGGAAGCGCGTAGCCTGGTTTACAACATTATCAACTGCAACAAAGTCATCGTTTCAGCGATTAACGGCCCGGCGGTTGGCGCGGGTCTGGTGGTAGGCCTGTTGGCCGACGTATCTATTGCAGGTAAGGCAGCACGCATTGTGGATGGTCACACCCGCCTGGGTGTAGCGGCCGGAGACGTTGCCTGCATCATCTGGCCCCTATTGTGCGGCATGGCTAAATCCAAATACTACCTACTGACCTGCAAACCACTGAAAGGCGAGGAGGCTGAACGCATCGGGCTCGTGTCCTTGTGCGTAGACGACGACCAGCTGCAGGAGACCGCACTGGAGATTGCAACCGAACTGGCAGCTGGGGCACAAAGCGCGATCCGCTGGACTAAGTACTCCCTGAACAACTGGCTTCGGATGGCTGGACCCACGTTTGATGCGTCGACTGCGCTCGAAATGCTCGGCTTCACCGGCGCGGAAGTGAAAGAGGGTCTGGAATCGCTCAAGGAAAAACGATCGCCTCAGTTCCCAAAAGATTGTCCGCTGTAACTGCGCTGTACAACCAGTCGAATCCCCGGTGTTACCCCGCACGCACATCAATCCTCCAAGTCACTGGGTAACCGAACCAAAGCTGCCTTACAGTCAGGCAGTGCGTTGTGGTGAACTGATTTTCACAACCGGCCAGGTTGCTTTGGATACAAACCTTACTGTCATCGCCGCGACTGATTTACGTGGTCAAATCCACGCGGCGGTTGACGATCTTTGCGGGGTGCTGGATGCAGCCGACACGAAACCAACCGATTTAGTACAGCTGAGGGCCTTCTACATTCCGACCAACACGCTAACCAGTGACGAAATCATGGAATGGATCGGCCAATGCCTGGGTTTTCTGGGGGCAGCCGGACCAACTATTACCCTGGTTCCGGTCGAAATTCTGATGTCGCCCGGCGTGCTGTTCGAGATTGAAGGCGTCGCAATGCGTGGACAACGTGGCCAATCACTTGACCGAACTGCAGCGTCGGACCCGCACTGGTATGGTTTGCCGAGCCCTTTCAGTCACATCTTGCGAGTAGGCCAAATGCTGTTCACCAGCGGTATCACTGCGCGGAACCGTGCGGGAATGGTGCTATCCCCGGGCGATCTGACCGGGCAATCACACGCTGTGCTGCAGCGACTCGACGGGTTGTTACGTCAACTCGGTAGCGACATCCGAGATGTCGTAAAAACCAATGTGTTTAACGTAGAGCTTGGCAACGCCCAAGACTGGTCAGCCCCTGCCCTCGCTCGGGCCAGTTACTACCCAGAACCCGGACCTGCTGCAACAGGGATTAGCCTGCGTACTGCCGAACCCCGTGATGTCATGATAATTAACGACGTGATTGCGATGCGAGGCGAGGACGGGCAACGAATGGCTCGATCATACGTCTGGCCAAATAATCACTGGGACTGGCCTGTGCACTTGCCCTACCGACACGGGATTCGATGCGGCGATCTGGTGTTTCTCGGTGGTCAGGTGCCACTCAATCAAGATGCCAGTGTTGCATACAAGGGAGACATGGCCGCACAGACCGAGCTGTCCATGGAATATATTCGCCGCGTACTCCACGAGTTCGGACTGGACTTTACACATGTAGTTCGCATCAACACCTTTTACGCAACCGGAGACACAGGGGACGCAGATGAGTCCCTTTGGAAGCGCAACCTACATGCGCGCTTTACCCACTTTGTGTCGCCCGGACCGACAACAACCGGCATACCTTTGCCCTACCTGGCGTACGCGGAGATGAACATCGAAATTGATGTGATTGCGATGGTCTAAATATTTCAGTAAGGCGAACAGGTCGTGTCTATCTACTTATACAGACAAAACCGTAGGAGTCATTGATCAGCATAAGCCGCTTGCGCTGACCCGCCTTTGGAACTGGGCAAACTGTGTAGAATCGGCTTACCAAACGCCTTTTGACAGGTGAGCCAGGACATCGGACTATGCCAACCACAACACTCAACCGATACGCACCAGAACGACACATCAAAGCGCCAACCGGGGATAAACTTCAGTGCAAGCACTGGGGGGCCGAGGCCCCGATGCGAATGCTGATGAATAACCTAGACCCTGAGGTCGCGGAAAACCCGGCCGAATTAATCGTCTACGGTGGAGTCGGACGGGCTGCCCGCGACTGGGACAGTTTCGATCAAATTATAGGTTCGCTCAAGAACCTCGAGGAGAACGAAACACTGCTCGTCCAATCGGGTAAGCCTGTCGGTGTGTTCCAAACCCATGAAGAAGCACCCCGAGTACTGATTGCCAACTCGAACCTGGTTCCTCACTGGGCAACACTGGAACATTTCTCAGAACTGGATCAACAGGGCCTAATGATGTACGGACAGATGACGGCCGGATCCTGGATTTATATCGGTTCCCAAGGCATCGTTCAGGGGACCTATGAAACATTCGCGGAACTGGCCCGACAGCACTTCGGCGGCTCGTTCGAAGGCCGGTGGATACTGACTGCGGGGCTCGGTGGCATGGGCGGCGCCCAGCCGCTGGCAGCGACCATGAATGGCGCATCGATGATCGCAGTGGAATGCAACATGCAGTCGATTGAGTCGCGCCTGCGGACTCGCTACCTCGATGCATGGGCCGACAATCTGGATGACGCTCTCAAGCTGGTCGAGGATGCCCACAACAACGGCCGGGCTATCTCGGTGGGTTTGCTGGGTAACGCCGCCGACGTGTTTCCGGATATTGCAGCGCGCTCCCGACAGGATGCCAGATACCTGCCCGATGTGGTAACCGATCAGACCTCCGCCCATGATCCTCAGACTGGCTATCTGCCCCAGGGCTGGTCAGTCGACGATTGGATTGAGCGTCGACGAACTGACCCTGCCGGTGTCACCAATGCAGCTAAAGCATCCATGGCCGTTCAGGTGCGGGCGATGCTTGATTTCTGGGAGCGGGGAATTCCGGTGGTGGACTACGGCAACAATATCCGTCAGATGGCTCAGGAAGTCGGCGTCAAAAACGCTTTCGACTATCCTGGTTTTGTGCCTGCTTACGTCAGGCCACTGTTCTGCACTGGTACAGGGCCATTCAGATGGGCGGCGTTGTCAGGGGACCCGGAGGACATTTACAAAACCGACCAAAAGGTCAAGGAACTCATCCCGGACAACCCGCACCTCCATCGCTGGCTGGACATGGCTCGAAAACGAATCGCCTTCCAAGGCATGCCAAGCCGGATCTGCTGGGTGGGACTGGGTGATCGCGATAGGATTGGACGAGCCTTTAACCAGATGGTGGCAAATGGCGAGCTGAGTGGGCCGATCGTGATCGGCCGCGACCACCTGGACAGCGGATCGGTTGCAAGCCCAAACCGCGAGACCGAAAACATGAAAGACGGGTCAGATGCTGTTTCCGATTGGCCCATCCTTAACGCGCTTTTGAACACCGCATCAGGTGCGACATGGGTGTCTTTTCATCATGGCGGTGGTGTGGGTATCGGATTCTCCCAACATGCCGGTTTGGTCATACTGGCTGATGGTTCAGCCTCGGCTGATCGAAAACTAGCCCGCGTATTATGGAACGATCCTGCCACCGGTGTAATGCGTCACGCTGACGCGGGATACGAGGAGGCGATAGCATGCGCCCGGGACAAAGGTCTAAACTTGCCGGGAATTCTGGCTTAACTCTCTACGGATAAGATACTTGTAACCGAAGCAGGGGATTTGCAAAAGTCTTGTGGCGAACGTTGTCTGACGGCCTCATTCTAGTTTGGGAAAATTAGAAAGAACCAGGTCGCCCTACGTAGATAGGCCCCTATTTACCGATACAAAACTTCGAGAAGATCTGACCCAACAGGTCTTCCGTGGTAACTTGGCCCGTGATTGCACCGAGTGCGCGCTGTGCCAGTCGTAGTTCTTCCGCAAGCAACTCATGGGCCAAACCAACCTGTTGTTCTGCGGCCTGCAGGTGAGTTTGTGCTGCCAACAACGCTTCGATGTGGCGCCGGCGGGCCATCAGAGGCACATCACCCATACCTGTGTATCCAAGCATTTGCTGAATAGTCCGCTCCAAGACATCAATGCCGACACCAGTCTTCGCCGAAACCGCAACGCTTCCTGCACCTTCGTCTTCAACTACCCCGGACGCTCTGCCACTGAGATCACACTTGTTGTAAACCCGAAGCATTCTGTCTGCGTCGGGCGCCATTGATGCATGATTCTGGCTGGTCTGCGGTTCGCTATCGTCGATCACAAACAGCACCAGGTCGGCCTGTTCGATTGCTTGTGTGGCCCGACGAACGCCTTCTTCTTCGACGTAGTCAGTGCTCTCTCTCAAGCCCGCTGTATCGGTCAGCTGGATCGCTATACCGGCTACATCGATCGTCGTATCGACCACATCACGTGTGGTGCCTGGGGTGATGCTGACGATAGCCCGATCTTCTCGCGCCAATGCATTCATCAGGCTTGATTTTCCGGCGTTGGGCAACCCTGCCAGCACAGCCCGGGCACCGTGAGCCAATAGACTTCCCGGCCGGGCCTGGTCCAGCAATGACGAGAGCCGCTGATTGCTATGATTTAACCGGGCTTGTGCTGCGTTTGAATCGAGCACACTCACGGGCTCCTCCGAGAAGTCTATATCTGCTTCGAAAAATACCCTTAAATCACCTATCTCCTTCGATAATAGAATTATCTCCGTCGAAAAATCACCCATCAAAGACCGTACAGCTGCCCGCGCAGCAGCCTGGGTCTGGCTATCAATAAGGTCGGCGACCGCTTCGGCTTGAGCGAGATCCAGTTGGCCGTTAAGAAATGCCCGCTCGGTGAATTCACCAGGCCGCGCTGGTCGGGCACCATGGCTCAAGGCGCAGGCCAGAACACCATCGAGTACCCGGGGTCCGCCGTGGCCTTGGAGCTCCAGTACATCCTCTCCGGTGTAAGAGGCCGGCGCTTCAAAATAAAGTACCAGTCCCTTGTCCAGCGGTGAACCATCGGCTGCTCTGAACACGCGGTGCGTGGCTTGTTTCGGCGGTGGCAGTACGCCGGTGATGGCGCGCGCAATGGCCCTGGCTCGAGGCCCTGACACCCGGACGATGCCGATGGCGCCCACGCCAGGCGGCGTTGCAATAGCGGCGATGGTGTCTTGTTCCTGTTGCACCATTGGTGACCGCAGTCGACTGGACGATGTCAACTCGCCTTAACTAGCCTCCAGATGCGGCGATCTTTCGTGTAATCATCCACTGCTGGCCAATGGACAGAAGGTTGTTCACCAGCCAATACAGCACCAGCCCAGCGGGAAACCACAGAAAGAAAACCGTAAACATCACTGGCATGGCCAGCATGATGTTCTTTTGCATCGGGTCCACGGGCGTAGGATTCAGGATCGTCTGACCAAACATAGACGCACCCATAAGCAACGGCAACACATAGTACGGATCCTGAACGGAAAGATCATTGATCCATAACATAAAGGGCGCTTGCCGCAGCTCGACGCTTTCCAACAAGACCCAGTACAACGAGATGAAGACTGGAATCTGTATCACTATTGGCAGACAGCTGCCAAAAGGATTGATCTTTTCCTTTTTATAGACCTCCATCATGGCTTGCTGGAATTTCTGTTTGTCGTCGCCAAAACGCTCCTTGAGCGTTTTCATACGGGGCTGAAGATTCTTCATCCTTGCCATCGACTTGTAGCTGGCCGCCGACAGCGGATAGAACACTAGTTTGACCAGCAACGTCAGTAGGATAATCGCCACACCCCAGTTTTGGACAATGCTATGGATGTAAGTCAATAACCAGAATAGCGGGGATGAGATCGGTGTCATCCAGCCGTAATCCACGGTCAACTCCAACTGCTGATCTATCTCGGTGAGGCGTTTCTGTTCTTTAGGGCCAACAAATAGTTGAGCGCTCAGAGACCCCTGTCCGCCAGCCGGCACCACGACAGGCTCTACACTCTTGTAACCAATGTGGTAACGCGGTTGGCTGTCTTTGGCTGTAACCGTTGAATAGAATTCATAGGCGTTACTCCCTTGAGGCAGCAACGCGCCCACGAAATAGTGTTGCAACATAGCGACCCAACCCGAGGGAGTGTTACGTACCAGATTTTCATCGTACATGTCATCAAAATCTATCTTTTGGTACTTCTCTTCCGGTGTGTAAATAACGCCACCTGTGTAGCTTGGCAACCGGCCCAAAAAGCCAAATCCACTAGATTTCTGCTCAACCTTAGTGCGAAGGATCTGGTTATATTGGAACCCTTGCCACGCTGTAGCGGTAGCGTTATCAATCTCATAACGGATATCGATGTAGTAGCTATTTCGATAAAACGTATACACCTTGCGATAGATAACACCTTTTGGGCTCTGCCACCCGAGGACTGCTTCTACGCTATCTGCATCGGGCAACAGGGAATAATTGTGCTGATTAGCGTCGTACTGCGTATGGTGATTTGGTAACTCCCCCTGGGTGCCCAAGAGGCCGCCCTGGATAACAAACAGGTCGGCACCCTCTTCGTTTAACAGCCGAAACGGTTCATCTGGGTACTCCAGCTTTTCAGGATAAGTTAACAGCTCTAACCGCCTCAAGTCGCCGCCATAGGTATCTATGGCGGCGCGTATGAGATCAGTTTCAACCACCACAATGTGACTTGTGGGCAGGGTATTTAATGTCGGTTTAGGCACTTCATTTGCAGCAGTGCTGGTGACTGTGCTTGCGGTAGTCGGTGCACTGGGGACATCTTCAGTGTTTACCGCGATGGCTTGGCCCTGCCCGGATTGCTGAGCTGTTTGTGACATCACCGGCACTACAGGTGTTGCGTTGTGTAGGATCCAGGCCTGCCAAATCAGGACCAGCACCAGTGCTAAACCGGTAAACAGTATGAGTCTTTGGAAATCCACTTTTCGTGCGTCAGTGGTGCAAACAACCGGAGTTGCCCGCGTTCTCGCCTGGCACCATGTCCACACCACCTGGGTGCCAAGGGTTGCAGCGGATCAGTCGACGCAAGGTCAGCCATATGCCACGGGTTACACCGTGACGCTCGATTGCCTCTATGGCATAAGACGAACACGTGGGATAGAAACGGCAACTCGGCCCCAATAACGGACTGATCAAGTAGCGATATCCACGCAGTGCCGCTGTGACTACTTGCCGCATTTTTCTCTCACCCGTATCCAGTGACCAAAAAGACTTCGATCGACCTGTAAGCGTTCGGTTTCGTTGGCTTCCTGCCGTGCGATCACAACCAGGTCCAGACCAGCCAGTGGCTGTTTGTGATAACGAAAGGATTCTCGTACCCGGCGCTTCAGTCGATTGCGCCGCACCGCTTTAGTAGACACTCGCCGGGAGACTGTGATGCCTAGCCGCGCGCCGCCTGTTGGTCGTCTCGCCGCAAAAACAGTAAACAGTTGATCATCGCTACGGCATCGTTTTGCGATCGTCGTACGGTAATCCTCGCTGTGCAAGAGGCGTTCGCTTCGCATGAAGCGGGCATTACTCACTGCCAACGGCTTACGTCGCCCGGCAGTCAGGCGCTAAGCTGCGCCCGGCCTTTCGCCCGGCGCGCGTTGAGCACAGCTCGTCCTGCACGTGTCTTCATCCGCGCCCTGAAACCATGTCGTCGTTTTCGTTTGACTTCACTGGGCTGAAAAGTGCGCTTCATAAGGCGTATCCTGAATTCTTTGGCCGGCTCTCAAAAAAGGCGTCGGACTTTACTCGTAATTATGGCGTAATGTCAATGTTTTTAGGTAGTCTCCTGTGTTCTGTGGATAAGTAATAATAGGATAATTTCTGTGGATAACTTTAAAATTATCGTTTACACTGGGCCCTTAGACAGTCGCCGCCCACTCGCCCCATTAAACCTAAACCGCGCCAAAAGCGCTATCCACAGACTCCACCATTACAACCGTGTCTACCGCGCTTTGGAAACTTTGCTTAAGTCGTCTCGAAGACGACCTCTCCGCACAACAGTTCAACACCTGGATCCGACCGCTACACGCCGTCGAACATGCCAACGGTCTAACGCTGCTCGCACCCAATCGATTTGTACGCGACTTCGTGCGCAAAGAATATCTTGGGCTTATTTCTAGCCTGGCAAAGAACTTTAGCCCAAAACCGGCTGCGGTCAGGCTGGATATTGGCAGCGAACAAGCAGGAAGCGCTACTTCAGTCACCGCCGATCAGCAACCGGCGGCCCGACACAAAAGTTTGGGTGCTCTGGGTTTTGAGGGCCGCCTCAACCCAGCGTTTACATTTGAGACCCACGTTGAGGGTAAATCCAACCAACTCGCCCGGGCCGCTGCCAGTCAGGTCGGAGAAAACCCGGGGCAAGCCTATAACCCGTTGTTTCTTTACGGGGGTGTCGGTCTGGGCAAAACACACCTGATGCAAGCTGCCGGTAATCTGACCCGGCAACTCAAGCCAGACGCCAAAGTCTTGTACGTACACTCCGAACGGTTTGTGGCTGATATGGTCAAGGCTTTACAACATAACGCGATCAATGAGTTCAAGCGTTTTTATCGATCTTTAGATGCGCTGCTCATTGACGATATTCAGTTTTTTTCGGGAAAAGAGCACTCACAGGAAGAGTTTTTCCATACTTTCAATACGTTACTGGAGGGACAGCGGCAAGTCGTGATTACCAGTGACCGTTTTCCACGTGAAATTTCCGGCGTCCAGGAACGTCTGATTTCCCGGTTTGGCAGCGGCCTGACCGTCCCGATCGACCCGCCCGAACTCGAGACACGAATGGCCATCTTGAAAAACAAAGCCCAGCAAAAAGGCGTAGACCTACCAGAAGATGTGTGTTTCTTTGTGGCCAAACAGATCCGATCCAATGTTCGGGAGCTCGAGGGCGCATTGCACCGGATTATCGCCAGTGCCAACTTTACCGGCCGCACTATCAACATCGAACTTGCTCGGGAAGCCCTGCGCGATCTGTTGGTTTATCAGGAACGACAGATCACCATACAGAATATTCAGAAAGTAGTGGCAGAATACTTCAAGATGCGGGTCTCGGACCTTCATTCCAAGCGACGGAACCGCCAGATTACCCGACCGCGCCAAATCGCCATGGCGTTAGCGAAGGAACTCACCACCATGAGCTTGCCAGAAATCGGCGATGCGTTCGGGGGTAGAGACCACACAACCGTCTTGCACGCTCAGCGTAAGATCGCTGAGTTGGTCAAGACAGACCCGAAGATCAGCGAAGACTACCAGAACTTGTATCGCCTTCTAGGTGGATAACGTGTGGGTTTCCAGTGGAAAACTATCACATGATTTTCTTAAAGCAGTTTTTACGGTACTTTGTTACCATATGTACAATTTAATTCACAATATTACACACACCCCCTAATTCTAGTAACTATTTGTTTTTATTATGAAAATATAACTTTTCTACTTATCAACAGTCCTAATTAAATCAGTAAACAGATTACTTATGAAATTACTAATAGAGCGAGAACAACTTCTAACACCGCTCAACACCGTCACCAGTGTTGTAGAACGCAGGCAAACCCTGCCAATACTGGCGAACGTGTTGATGCACCTAGAGAACAACACACTCACTTTAGTTGGTACTGATCTGGAAGTGGAAACCAGCATTCAAACCACAGTGCTAGACGGCAGTGATGGTCAGTGTACTGTGACAGCTCGCAAACTCCTCGACATTTGCCGCGCGCTACCTGATAACGCCAAACTGGAATTCAGTGCAGACGGCGGCAAGCTCAAGATCAAGTCAGGCCAGAGCCGCTTCAGCCTACAGACCCTACCAACGGCCGATTTTCCGCGGCTTGAGACTGAGAACTGGGAAGAACGAGTTCGCCTGGAGCAATCAGCACTACGGGGTCTTTTCGACAAAACAGCCTTTTCGATGGCGCAACAGGACGTGCGCTATTTTTTGAATGGTGTGCTGATTGAGTTGGATGGCGACACGATTAACGCCGTAGCGACGGATGGGCACCGGTTGGCACGTAGCCGAACAAAACTGCCCAATGCTGCCGGGTCGCTGCGCCAAGCAATTATCCCCCGAAAGGCCGTTCTGGAACTCGGGCGATTCCTGGCCGACGGCGGAGACGAGATAACACTGGAACTCAATCCAAACCACGTGCGATTCAGCCGACCCGGCGCACAACTAACCAGTAAATTAATTGATGGAAAGTTCCCCGACTACAAAGCGGTCATGTCGCAAGTCCTGACACAGAAAATGGTCGCTGACCGAGAACTGCTCCACGAAGTGCTGGCGAGAACCTCCGTGCTAACAAACGAAAAATATCGGGGTATCCGGCTGGATTTATCTAAGGGTTCATTAAAGCTGTCGGCCCACAACCCTGATCAAGAAGAAGCCAATGACGAGGTGAGCGTGGAATATGAAGGTGACAGCCTGGAGATTGGATTCAACGTGACTTACCTGATGGATGCACTTCGGGCTATGTCGACAAAGACTGTGGAAGCCGAGTTGCAGGACGGGAACAGTGGTTGCATGCTCCACGAACCTGATAATGATGACACGCTGTACCTGATTATGCCCATGCGATTGTAGAGAAGTCGTACGTAAAAACCACCCATCGGCCTTTATTGTTTCACGTGAAACCAAGGGATTAACCCCCGGGGGTTTGTAAGGCTGGTTGTTTCACGTGAAACCACAAAAAACCCCTAAAAACAGCCGTTTTTCCGGCCCAGTAACGCCTGTTCGTGATATAATAAAAGCCCGCCACGAGGAGTATTTATGAGCGTTCAACCGGTCTACGATGAAAGCAGTATTAAGGTCCTTAAGGGGTTGGAAGCGGTCCGCAAACGACCCGGCATGTATATCGGTGACACCGATGACGGTACTGGCCTTCATCATATGGTTTTTGAGGTGGTCGACAACTCCATAGACGAAGCACTCGCAGGCCACTGCAAAGAAATTACCGTGACGATTCACGCCGACGAGACGGTGTCGGTAGTGGACGATGGACGGGGTATCCCGACCGGGCTGATTACAGAAGAAGGACGCTCTGCGGCGGAAGTCATCATGACCCAACTGCACGCGGGGGGAAAATTTGACCAGGATTCCTACAAAGTGTCTGGCGGTTTGCACGGTGTTGGCGTTTCGGTGGTTAACGCGTTGTCATCTAGCCTCAGGTTAATAATTCATCGGGGTGGCAAAACATACCGCCAAGATTACCAGGGGGGTGTACCGACTGAACCACTGACTGAGATCGGTGACACCGCCCGCACTGGCACGGAAGTTCATTTCAGACCCGACCCGCTGGTGTTCACGGACCTCGTGTTACACCACCATATTCTGGCGAAGCGGCTCCGGGAGTTGGCTTTTTTGAATATGGGTGTTCGGAACATATTGTTAGACGAACGAGTCGGGACAGAGGAAGTCTATGAATATAAAGGTGGAATAAAGGCGTTTGTCGAACACCTGGGGAGCAAGAAAAATAAGCTTCACCCAACGGTATTCGCAGTTAACGCAGAACGGGACGGTATTCAGCTCGAGCTCGCGCTACAGTGGAACGACGGCTATCAGGAAAATGTTTTCTGCTACACCAACACCATTCCACAGGGTGATGGGGGCACCCATCTGGAGGGGCTGCGAGCCGCAATGACCAGAACGCTGGGTCGTTATATGGACGAAAGCGGAGCCACGAAGCGGGCCCGGATCGATGTAAAAGGGGAAGACTGTCGAGAGGGCCTGACAGCTGTGTTGTCGGTGAAAGTCGCGGACCCGAAGTTCTCGTCGCAAACCAAGGAAAAACTCGTTTCTTCAGCTGTCAGAGGTCCGGTCGAATCGCTGATCAGCGATCATCTCGGGGCTTTTTTGCTGGAGCGACCGACAGAGGCTAAAGCGATCGTCGATAAAATCGCTGATTCTGCGCGGTCAAGAGAGGCCGCGCGGCGTGCACGCGAGATGACCCGCCGAAAAAATGCCTTAGAAATGGGCGGTTTGCCGGGCAAACTCGCGGATTGCCAAGAAAAAGACCCGGCACAGTGCGAGATTTACCTGGTCGAAGGAGACTCGGCTGGTGGGTCGGCGAAGCAGGCGCGCGACAGGCGCTACCAGGCCATTCTCCCCCTTAAAGGCAAGATCCTGAACGTGGAAAAGGCGCGATTTGACCGAATGATCGCGTCAGATGAAGTCGCGACACTTATCACAGCACTGGGAACCGGAATAGGTAAGGATGATTTCGATGTCAGCAAACTACGTTATCACAGGATAATCATCATGACCGATGCAGATGTCGACGGGTCGCATATCCGAACCCTGTTGCTGACATTCTTCTACCGCCAGATGCCCGAACTGTTAGAAAGAGGCCATATATTCATCGCGCAACCGCCGCTGTACAAAGTCTCCCTGCGCAAGAAAGAGACATACCTGAAGGACGACGACGAGATGAATCGTTATCTCTTAGGATTGGCGCTGGACGGGGCGAAACTCCAGCGACGAGATGAACCCAGTGTGGCTCTGGCTGGGCCCGAGCTCAAGGCACTGTGTACCGAATATTTCGCGATTAGATCAGCGATTAATCGGTTGGCCCGACGGTACCAGGCCGAGGTGCTGTGGGCGCTCAGCGCCTTGGTGCCATTGGGTCAGACGGGCCAGCCCACCGAGCAAGACCAAGTCGAATTTGCACAACTATTGAATGCTAGGCTATCAGGGACTGTAAGTCAGGGGGCCCCCCAGTATCGCGTTTACTTTGATAACGCCGATGACGTGGGGCAATGGTCGCTGGTGGTTGAAAGCGAGCACCACGGGCAGTATCGTCAGACTCGGCTACCTGCTGAGTTTTTCGATACCCAAGAATATGGATCGATGATTGCGTTAGGCCAGCGACTGGACACATTAGTGGGTTCGCAACCAACGGTGGTTCGAGGCGATAAGCAGACTGCAGTAGAGGATTTTGCCGGTGCCATTGAGTGGCTGATGTCAGAGGTCAGGCGTAGCCTGACAGTGCAGCGCTATAAAGGGTTGGGCGAGATGAATGCCGAGCAATTGTGGGAAACGACAATGGACGCGAGTCAGCGGACACTCTCCCGAGTACAGATTGAAGATGCCGTTGGTGCCGATGAGATATTTAGCGTACTGATGGGCGATGATGTAGAGCCGCGCCGCGCGTTCATTGAGAGCAACGCTTTTTCCGTGCACCACCTAGATATATAATAAAATCAATTACTTATCAATGAAGTGTGCGAGGCGCTGAAAGTATAAAACGAGGAATTGTGGCGTCGAACGCTCGGCCGTCTTCAGCGACCATCTGGTAAGTACCGTGCATGGTGCCCACGGGCGTTTCAATGACGGCCCCGGACGTATAGCGAAAACCCTCCCCAGGCTTGAGCACGGGTTGCTCACCGACGACACCTTCGCCTTCGACCTCTTCGGTTCGGTTGTCAGCATCGGTGATAAACCAGTGCCGAGAAATTAGTTGAGCGGTGACGGAACCACGGTTTACCAAGGTGATGGTATAGGCAAAAACAAACCGGTCTTCATCGGGCTCAGAGTGTTCCGAGACATAGGCAGTTTCGACCTGAACGTCGATGTCGTACTGGTTTTCCATAATGTTGGTGCTCCTGTTCTAACGATCACAATTGACAGTGACGATGTTACCGTTTTCTGATTGCAGATGCATAGCTGCCAGTTGCCGACCCCAGACACAGCCCCCATCTAGGCCGTAGAGAGTACGCTGGTTGTAAATGCCAAGATCTGACCAGTGGCCAAAGATTAGCCGCGTAGTGCCCAACGATTGCCGGTTCAGATCAAACCAGGGCTTAAGCGGAGCTGGCGCTGCTGCGGGCAACCCCTTAAATTCCAGCTCAAGGCTAAGGTCTGGCGTACAGTAACGCATCCGGGTAAGTGCGTTGGTAATGAAGCGCAGGCGGTCCCAACCGGTTAACTGATCACTCCAACGGGCCGGGGTGTTGCCGTACATGTGGGCAAGAAAGTCTCGCCACTGGTCTGAGCGTAGTATTTTTTCGACTTCGTGGGCCAACAACAACCCTTGATGCAGTGACCAGCCAGGATAAAGCCCGGCGTGAAACATTGCAGTATTTAAGCCAGAGTCGAAATGAGCCAGGGGCAGGTGCCGGACAAAATCGGTCAGTTCATCTAGATCGGGGGCTTTCAGTAGACGATCAAGCCGGTAGGTCGTCTTATTTTGATGCAACCCTGCCGATAGGGCCAAGAAATGAAGGTCGTGATTCCCCAGCACCACCGTGGCCCGGTCCTTTAAGGATTTGATGAATCGGAGCACCGCCTCGGAATCGGGGCCGCGGCTGATTAGATCTCCCACGAACCAAAGGCAATCAGTACCTAGGTCGTAGCGGATTTTATCGAGCAAGCGCTCAAGACAAGACATACAGCCCTGAACGTCACCGATGGCCCAGGTGGCCAAAGTTTAACTTAGCCCTGCTCAGTCATTGAGCAGTTCGAGACCCCGCGCCCGGCGTTCAGTGGGTGAGAGGTCGTCGTAGATCGTATCGAGACGTCGCTGCCAGTAGGATTCACGGATAAACAAGTAGGGGTCGAGCTGAAGTTTTAGGATATGGTCTGCCATGAGCAGTTCAGCGCGCGCATTGAACGTGCGCAAGGCGTAGCCCAGGGTGAGGTCACGATCACTAGCGTTATACGACACTGGGTCGGCGTAGATAAATGCTGGGACAAGCGCGACGGCGTCGCGGACATTGCTTGGCCCCAGCAACGGTAACACCAAGTAGGGCCCGGCCGGCACTCGCCACCGGGCTAGAGTCTGGCCATAGTCTTCTTCGTGTCGCGGCCTGCCAACAGTGCCAGCGACGTCAAAAAGGCCGGCAATGCCGAGGGTACTGTTGATAACCAGTCGTTCAAAGTCGAGGCGGCCTTGAGTAAACCGCCCCTGTAATAAATCGTTGGCAATCGTCACGGGCAGTTGCAGGTTGCTAAAGAAATTACTGACCGACAATCGGACCGCTGAGGGGACGGTATACGCATAAACAACAGCGATGGGGCGAATTAGAAAGCGGTCCAGGCCATCATTGAAACCAAAGACCATACGATTCACAGGCTCAAGGGGATCAGACGGTGGGGACCCCGAAAGACTGCTATAACCAGCATTATTTGGGGTAGCGCAACCAGTGATCAGCAGCGCAAGAGCCAGGAGCAACGGGAGACTGCTGTAGCGAACACCGCCCTTCAGATGCCGCTGGCCCAAATTAAGTCTCCGGATGACCAAGTGTGCCCAACGGTACGCGAGTCGCATATACCGACTATAAGTCCGGACCAGGTTTCCGAACAGTCCTTTCCATCGGGTTAGCCAAGCCATCGATTAACCCGTGAAACATCCTCTTCATTAAGCTGGCCGGACAGCTGTTCTAGCAACAAGACCTGCAGGACATAGTCATAACGTGCTTTGAGGTGGTCTCGTTCGGCTTGGAACAAGTCTCGTTGTGCATCAAGCACCTCAATGTTGGTGGTTAAGCCTACGGCAAAGCCTTCTTCTTTGGCCTGAAGCGCGCTTTCTCCAGCGATAACCGCTTCTGCCAGCGCGCTGATTCGACGCAGCTGACTATTGATGCTAAGAAAAGCTTGGCGTGTCTTGCGCTGAATCTCACGGCGAGCCAATTCGTAGCGGGCGCGGGCAGCATTGTGATTCGAAGCCGCTTCTCGGATCCGGGCGTTGATGAGGCCGCCTTGATAGAAAGGCAGCTTGAACGACAGGGTCACGCTGGCGTCGGTGCCGTCGGCGGAGGCGCTGTCAGAGTATTCAGCAGATAAATTCAAGCCCACCGTGAGTCGCCGTAGTGCTTGTTGTCGGTCGATCTCTGTTTCAGCCACTGACGCGTCCAACGACAGCGCTTTGAGTGACTGATTATCCGATAGAGCCCCGTTAATCCACTGTTCAGCATCATCGGGCTGGGGCCCGGATAATGTCATAGCGGGAGACAGTGATAACAACGTGCCGGGATCCTTACCCACCAGGGCGATCAGCACCTGCCGCATGTCATCCAGCACCCGTTGGGTATCGATACCTTCAGCCACAGCGTTTTCGTAGCGGGCCCGGGCGTCGTAAAGATCGGTCCGGGTGCCCAGGCCAACATCAAGCCGCTCTTCGGCGAGTTCCAGTTGTCTACGAATGGCCCGCTGGTTGCGCTCTGACAGCTCTAGGTTATCCTGGGCCGAGAGTACCGCAAAATAACTGCTGGCTACGCGCTGAATCAGTGATTCAGCAGCGATCTGGTAGTTAATATCCGCCGCATTAGTCTGCAGGCGCGCTTGCTTGATCACCAGACGGCTTGAACGATCGTATATTGATTGTGTGAGCGACACTGTGGCTGATGCGGCCTGATTGCTCGAATCCTTGGAGCTGAGTGTGTAGCTGCTTGACGCAGATAATTGTGGACGAAATGCTGCTTGGGCCTGAGGAATAGCTTCTTGGCCAGCTTTACGCCGGTGGATTTGTGCTGCGAACGCGGGATCGCTGGACCGCGCCAGGTGATATATGGCCAGCAGGTCGATACCGCCGGTGGCCGAGTCCGAAGAAGAGACAATGATCGTTGTCGTTGAATCAGTGGCCGTGTCACTGTCGGTTTGCGATAGAGTTTCGCTATCAGTGGTATCCGAGGCGTCTGTAGCGACGGTGGCTGCCAGGGTCTGACTTTCTTCTGTATCGGATTCAACCGCTGGTT
The DNA here is from genome assembly GCA_002456995.1 of Candidatus Thioglobus sp. MED-G25. GTDB lineage: Bacteria > Pseudomonadota > Gammaproteobacteria > Arenicellales > UBA868 > REDSEA-S09-B13. The sequence goes on from NTKC01000015.1 coordinate 28,067, forward strand.
CGCTGGTAATCTTAAGGGACTGGCCGGGGTAGATTACGTCGTTCTTGTCCAAACTGTTTAGCGCCATTAGGTCTGCGCAGCGCACCTCGAACCGTTCTGCGATTTCACACGCCGTGTCTCCAGGCTGCACTGTGTACTGATTCTGGGCTGAAACCCACGTGCTGGCCGACCCAATCAGAATAACTATAGTGCGAAGGAACGCTTTAATCATATTCGTTTTCATTCCGGCGTAAATTTTAAAGTCAGAAAGTAAATGCCGAGGGGGTCCGGACATTAATCAAGGGCGGTAAGCTGGTGTCAAAAAGAGAGAGTTCAGTCAATTCTCCAACATCGTTGCGGCTATAGAGCATAGCCTCCATGATTGGCGACTGGCCAACAATTGCGACCAATCGCCCACCAGCGGCCAGCCGATTGCGGTGGGCATGGGGTGGAACGGGCACCGAACCAGTGAGGATAATAGCGTCCCAACCGTCGTTTTCCGCCCAGTCTTCAGCAGCGTCTCCTTCTTCGAAGGTTGCGTTGACGATACCCAGGCTTTCCAACCGGGCTGAAGCAGGTTTCAGAAAGTCACCATGAATATCGATGCTGGTAACTTGGGCGCAACAACTGGCTAAAAGAGCAGTCAGGTAGCCAGTGCCGGTACCAACTTCGAGGACCCTATCGGCAGAGGTTAGTGCTAGGGCCTGGGTCAGGCGGGCTTCAACCTTGGGCTGCATCATACACTCACCGTGGCTGATCGGCAGATTTAAGTCAGCAAACGCCAAATCTCGATCTTGTGGGGGCACAAACAGTTCACGGGGCAGTTTCTTTAGCAATCCTAATAGCCCAGGGTCCAGCACCTCCCACGGGCGAATCTGCTGTTCAATCATGTTGAAGCGGGCGAGTTCGATATCCATTGTTTGGCGGGCGATGATTGAGAAAGCTAAAAAATTCTATCACAGCCATGGTGCCGAATCGGCTAGCTGTGCTTTGAAGGCCTTCAGCAGGCGCCCAGATCAGCGAGCTTGAGTCACTCGCAAAACACACTTTCGACCAGGACACTTGATTTCGGTGTAATAGATCAAACAGGCAAGTCAATCAGCAAGATCGAGTGACCTCATCACACTAAAATTTGTGACAACATGAGTACTTCGGGACGAGTTGATGAAATCCAACACTAGCTCGTCGGGGCGTTGGTAGAGCGCAAGCGGTGGGATTAGCGAAGATGTTCATAAATAGTGACCGTGGCGAACGCTGTAGGATAAATTCTGAAGAATCCAGGCGCGTGTTGACCGTGTTTGGGTGCTCACCTATACTGCCCGACCCCTGTGGCGGTGTGCCGCTCTCGTTTTTGTATCAGCGACGAAGCGTTTATCTTGCGTATTGGTCATCGTAAGACCGCATGATCGAGACGATGGACTGTGTGCTGGGCGGGAACATGTTAAGACGAATGTTGGTAGCACAGTGTGGGGTTACGGCGTTACTGGCGCTCGCTCTCTGGCTGTTCGGACCGAATCTTTTGCACTCGGCCTTGCTTGGTGCGGGAATCGGTGTGGCAGGGAATGGGTATGCGGCTTGGCGGGTGTTTGCCGGTAGTCGCTCGAAGAATGGATCTGTCGCGATGTTTGAGCTTTACCGGGCGGAATTTGGCAAACTCGTTATCATCGGCGTACTTTGCGGGTGTGCTTTTATAGCCCTTGAAGATTTGAACTTTGCTGCCTTTCTGGGCGGGTTGGTCTTGGTGACCCTCGCGTCTGTGGTTGCAGCGGCGACAAACACGGTTGAGTTACCGGAACAACTGGGAAGACAGATTTAAACTGCAATGGCCAGCGACAGCCTGACAACCACCGGCTACATAAAGCATCACCTACAGAATCTGGCCTATGGCCAGCATCCGGACGGTACATGGGGATTGGCGCATAGCGCTGCCGAAGCCAGAGAAATGGGGTTCTGGGCAATCCATCTCGACACAATGTTTTGGTCAGTGGCATTGGGTGCGCTCTTCGTCTGGTCATTCGGCAAGGCGGCCCGCAAGGCCACAGCGGATACCCCGAGCGGTTGGTTAAATTTTGTCGAGTGGGTTATTGATTTCATTGACGACAATGTACGCGGCTCTTTTTCTGGTAAGAATGATCTTATTGCACCGTTATCGCTGACACTTTTCGTTTGGATTTTAATGATGAACTTGATGGATCTGGTACCAGTTGACTGGATTCCACAGATCGCACATCTGATGGGTATCGAATACATGAAAGTCGTGCCCACGACAGACCCCAACGCAACTTTTGGTATGGCACTAGGTGTTTTTCTGCTGACGCTTTATTACAGTATCAAGGTAAAAGGCCCGATGGGATTTGCTGCCGAACTGACGATGCAGCCGTTCCAGGCCACCAACCCGATACTAAAAATCATTCTGATGCCGATCAATTTCTTCTTAGAGTTTGTCAGCCTGGTTGCAAAGCCAATATCACTGTCTTTGCGGCTTTTTGGCAATCTTTTTGCTGGCGAGATGATATTTATATTGATTGCCCTGTTGTTCTCAGGAGGGCTGGCGTTTGCTTTGGTGGGTGGCGTTTTGCAACTGGGATGGGCTATTTTTCATATCCTGATCGTGCTACTGCAGGCGTTTATATTTATGACCCTGACCATTGTTTATCTTGAAATGGCGCACAGCCACCACTGAGCGACCCAACATCAGACCAAAGAATTATTGGTATCAAGCTGACTTTTCTTAATAGGAGAAACTTATGGAAACTGCTTTACTCTACGTTGCCGGCGCGGTTCTGCTCGGGCTAGCCGGTGTGGGTGTTGGTGTCGGTGTGGGCGTGCTCGGTGCACGATTCCTGGAGGGCATTGCCCGACAGCCAGAACTGCTACCGATGCTCAGGACCCAGTTCTTCATTGTTATGGGGCTGGTAGATGCCATCCCAATTATCGGTGTGGCAATTGCGCTCTACATCATGTTCGCTGTGGTGGGTGGTTAATACCCAGCCTTTTTAGACGGAAACAGGTTATGAATATCAACTTGACACTGATCGGGCAGACCATTGCCTTTGCAGTTTTCGTCTGGTTCTGCATGAAGTTTGTTTGGCCGCCAATTATTTCAGCGCTAAACGAGCGCAAAACCCGGATCGCTGACGGCCTTGCCGCGGCTGATGAAGGGCAGCGTGAGAAAGCACGGGCGGAAGAACATGCTGCAGAGGTGCTTGAAGAAGCCAAGGGCCAGGCGCAGGAAATCATACGCAGAGCAGAACGACGCGAGACAGAAATGGTCGAGGAAGCCAAGACTACGGCACGTGGCGAAGGAGACCGTATTCTCACTGCCGCCCGGGGCGAGATCGATAAGGAAGTCAATCAGGCGCGCGAAACTTTGCGCGCACAACTCGCTACGTTGGTGGTTGCAGGTGCCGGGCAGATACTGAGCCGAGAAGTCGATGAAAAAGCCCATTCTCAGCTCATCGACGAACTCACCCAAGAACTCTAATTCCCAACAACATCTAGTCGCTACAGGACCCATTTTCTTGGCCGAACTTTCAAATATCGCAAGACCGTATGCGCGGGCTGTATTCGAACTCGCCAAATCCGATGCCGACTATTCGGCATGGTCCGAGCGACTTGAATGGCTCGCAACGGTGGCAGCTGACCCGAACATCGGCACTTTGTTTAATAACCCAAGGGTGTCAAAGCACGCCCTTGCCGGGGTATTTACGGACATATGCGCTGATCAGGTTGACGGGAATGCCAAGAATCTGGTGCGGTTACTGGCACAGAATCGGCGCTTGCATGCGCTACCCGTGATAGCAGAACAATACGAACGCTTGCGCGCCGAGGCCGAGCAGACTGTTCAGGCCGAACTGGAATCCGCCCTACCCGTCAGTGATACCCAGCAGCAACGAATCGCCGAGGCCCTTAGTAAGCGCATGGGGCGCCGAGTCGAACTGACAGTAAAAACAAACGAGGAACTCCTGGGCGGTGCAGTGGTACGCGCCGGGGATCTGGTGATAGACGGCTCGATACGGGCCCGACTCGAGAAACTGGCCACCGCTATCAGCGGTTAGTAGGCCACAAACGGAGCTACTGAGAGGAATTCAGGTATGTCCATGCAGCTAAACCCATCCGAAATCAGTGAACTGATTAAGGAGCGGATCAAGGATTTCGATGCCAGTGCCGAAGCTCGTACAGAAGGCACCGTGGTGAGTTTGACAGACGGCATTACGCGCATTCATGGCCTTGCAGACGCCATGCAAGGTGAAATGTTGGAGTTTCCAAACGATACATTCGGTCTTGCGCTTAATCTTGAGCAAGATTCTGTTGGCGCGGTTGTGCTCGGAGACTACGAGCACATCGTCGAAGGTGATACCGTCAAATGTACTGGCCGAATCCTAGAAGTGCCGGTCGGAGATGAACTGCTCGGCCGAGTTGTGGATTCACTCGGCGCGCCGATTGACGGTAAAGGCAGTATTGACACAGCGCAGACATCGCCGATCGAAAAGGTAGCACCGGGGGTGATCAGCCGTCAGTCTGTCTCAGAACCGGTACAGACTGGCCTTAAATCAATCGATGCCATGGTTCCAGTTGGTCGCGGCCAGCGCGAACTGATCATCGGTGACCGACAGACCGGGAAAACCGCGGTTGCGATTGATACGATCATCAATCAGAAAGGCGCCGGCATAAAATGCATTTACGTCGCCATCGGACAAAAAGCGTCATCAGTGGCCAATGTGGTAAGCAAGTTGGAAGAACACGGCGCTATGGCACACACCATCGTGGTTTGTGCTTCAGCAGCTGAGTCGGCAGCGATGCAATACATCGCACCCTACTCCGGCTGTGCCATGGGGGAATATTTCCGAGACAAGGGCGAGGATGCGCTCATCATTTATGACGATCTGACTAAGCAAGCCTGGGCTTATAGACAGGTGAGCCTGTTGTTGCGCCGTCCACCGGGTCGAGAAGCTTATCCTGGGGATGTGTTTTATCTTCACTCAAGACTGCTGGAGCGAGCTGCCCGGATCAACACCGATGAAGTGGAAAAGCTGACAAACGGGCAAGTCAAGGGACAGACCGGATCTCTGACTGCACTGCCGATAATCGAGACACAAGCTGGAGACGTCTCTGCCTTCGTACCCACCAATGTCATCTCCATCACTGATGGGCAAATATTTTTGGAAACAGATCTTTTTAACGCAGGCATACGACCAGCTATCAATGCGGGGTTGTCGGTCTCTCGAGTCGGCGGCGCAGCACAATGCGCATTGATCAAGAAGCTTGGCGGTGGGATTCGGCTCGCGCTCGCGCAATATCGAGAACTGGCTGCGTTTTCCCAGTTTGCCTCTGATTTGGATGAAGCAACGCGTCGTCAGCTGGAAAGGGGTGAACGAGCGACCGAGATGATGAAGCAGAAACAATATTCAACCATGTCAGTGGCAGAGATGGGCGTCAGCTTGTTTGCAGTGAACGAAGGCTATCTCGATGATATCGAGGTCAACAAGGTTGTGGACTTCGAACAAGCGCTGCAAAGCCATATGAAGAGCCAGCAGTCAGACCTCATCGAGGCGCTGAATCGCGACCAAGCTTATGACGATGATGTTGCTGAAAAGCTTCACGCGGCCCTGAAGGACTTCAAGACCAACGGTAGCTGGTAACCGGACCTAACCACGAAGAATTCGGCAAAATAACAGGAAATGGCGGGCGGAAAAGAAATTCGGACCAAGATCAAGAGTATCCAGAATACTCAGAAGATCACCAAAGCGATGGAAATGGTCGCGGCCAGCAAAATGCGTCGTGCTCAGGAGCGCATGCACCAGGCTCGGCCCTATGCGCAAAAAATACGCAACGTGATCGCTCATGTATCGCAGGCTAACCTGGAATACAAACACAGTTTTACGTTGGAACGCCCCGCCAAGCGTGTTGGATTCATCATCGTGTCTAGCGACCGGGGACTTTGCGGCGGTCTCAACATCAACCTGTTCCGGGATGTTGTGAATGCGCTGACCGAATGGCAATCGCAAAGTGCTGAGATTGACGTGACGACGATCGGCTCTAAAGGGTTTCAGTTTTTCAACCGGGTAGGCGCCAACATTGTCTCAGAGGCGACACGGCTGGGGGATACTCCGCATCTGGACGATCTGATAGGCCCGGTCAAGGTTATGCTGGACGCCTATACTGACAACCGCATAGATCGGTTGTACCTGGTACACAACCACTTTAAATCGACCATGTCGCAGACGCCCCAGCTGGAACAGCTGTTGCCGATCCACGCCGTAGAGCCGGACGAGACCTTGTCCCATCACTGGGATTATCTCTATGAACCGGACGCGAAGGACGTGGTAGACGGCCTGATGACACGGTATATCGAATCACTGGTTTATCAGGGCGTGGTCGAAAATATTGCCTGTGAAATGGCGGCCCGAATGGTGGCGATGAAATCGGCGTCAGATAACGCTGGCGACCTGATTGACGAGCTGCAGTTGGTCTACAACAAAGCGCGTCAGGCTTCGATTACCCAAGAAATTTCAGAGATCGTCGGCGGAGCGGCGGCCGTCTGATACAACCCATTGAGAACTCGAACAGTTTGAATGAGGAAGACACTATGAGTAACGGAAACATTGTAGAGATTATCGGCGCAGTCGTGGACGTCGAGTTTCCAAGGGAGTCCGTCCCAAAGATCTATGATGCACTGGCGGTTTCGGAAACCGGTCTGACCCTTGAGGTCCAGCAACAGCTGGGCGATGGGGTGGTTCGGACTATTGCAATGGGGTCCAGTGATGGCCTTAAACGCGGAATCGAAGTCACTAACACAGGTGCTCCAATCACGGTGCCCGTCGGTGAAGCAACCCTGGGCCGTATTCTCGACGTGTTAGGTAAGCCGGTTGACGAAGCTGGTCCGGTTGATTCACCCCACACTCTACCCATTCATCGTAAGGCCCCCGGTTATGCTGATCAGGCGCCCAGCGTTGAGATCCTTGAAACAGGAATTAAAGTCATCGATCTAATTATGCCGATCGCTAAAGGCGGTAAGATCGGATTGTTTGGCGGTGCCGGTGTGGGCAAAACGGTGACGATCATGGAGTTGATCAACAACATCGCCAAAGAACATTCTGGCCTGTCGGTTTTTGCCGGTGTCGGTGAGCGTACCCGTGAAGGGAATGATTTCTACCACGAGATGAAAGAATCCGGTGTGCTGGACAAGGTATCGATGGTTTTTGGTCAGATGAACGAACCGCCGGGTAACCGTCTTCGCGTGGGCCTGACCGGGCTCACCATAGCGGAGCACTTTCGGGAAGAAGGCCGCGATGTGCTGCTTTTTGTCGACAACATTTACCGCTATACGCTGGCGGGTACCGAAGTATCCGCACTACTCGGCCGGATGCCCTCTGCCGTGGGCTATCAACCGACGCTGGCTGCCGAGATGGGAATTCTCCAGGAGCGGATCACCTCAACCCGCACGGGCTCGATTACTTCGTTCCAGGCTGTCTACGTGCCCGCGGATGACCTGACGGATCCATCACCGGCGACAACATTTGCTCATTTAGATGCTACCTTGGTGCTGTCAAGGCAGGTGGCAGAGCTCGGTATCTATCCCGCGGTTGATCCGCTCGATTCGACCAGCCGACAGTTGGACCCCCTGGTGGTTGGTCAGGAACATTACGATACCGCTCGAGCGGTTCAGGGCACACTGCAGCGCTACAAAGAATTACGCGACATTATCGCTATCCTTGGCATGGATGAGCTGTCTGAAGAGGATAAGCTGAGTGTCGGCCGTGCCCGTAAGATCCAGCGATTTTTGTCCCAACCGTTCTTTGTGGCCGAGACTTTTACTGGATCACCAGGCAAGTTCGTGACCCTAAAAGACACCATCCGCGCATTTCAGGGTATCGTCGACGGTGAGTATGATGGCCTGCCAGAACAAGCATTCTATATGGTGGGTGGAATCGAAGAAGCTGTTGAGAAGGCAAAAACCGTCACCTGATTAAAGGCACTTGCATATGGCCAATACCATCAGAGTTGATATCGTCAGTGCCGAACAAGATGTATGGTCCGGAGAAGGCACCATGGTGTTTGCGCCTGCCGAGATGGGCGAAATCGGCATTGCGCCACAACATGCCCCACTGCTGACACGCCTTAAGCCTGGTGAGATCCGAGTGCAGCAGGAATCTGGGGAAGAGCAGTTTTTCTTTATTTCCGGTGGAATGCTGGAGGTCCAGGGGCATGTTGTGACTGTGCTTTCGGATACGGCGCTCAGAGCCGATGACCTTGACGAGGCCGCAGCGCTAGAAGCACAGCGTAGAGCCGAACAGGCGTTGGCTGATCGGGGTGGTGAACTGGAGTTGGCGAAGGCTAAGGCGGAGCTGATACAGGCAGCCGCCCAACTCCGTGCCATTCAAAAACTTCGCGGCCGTGCCTGAAAACAGCCGCCGATCAGGTGGCTGTCGTTGAAGATGTCTTCTTTTCTGGTTACTGAAAACAAGTTTGTCTCAATCGTTTATACGATAAGAGACAGCAGCGGTTCGATCGTGGAGTACAGCGATCTGCCGGTTTCCTATGTGCATGGCGTTAGCAGCAGCCCATTGTTTCCACAAGTCGAAACCGCCTTGGAGGGTCTGGGTAAAGGAGAGCAGGTCGACGTATTTCTGACAGCCTCTGAAGCATTTGGTGATCATGATCCGGATCTGATCTACTTCGATGAGCTTGAGAATACGCCCGAAGAGCTGCATTTCGTCGGTGCTGAGGGGGATGCTGAGAATGACCAAGGCGAGGTGCTGCATTTTATCGTTACCGATATCAATGACGGTAAAATTACCGTCGATGCAAATCACCCATTGGCCGGTCAGGATGTAACCTTCACAGCACGCGTTGCCGAAATCCGGGACGCAACAGCTGAAGATATCGGCGAGCAGGCCCAGCAGCTTTTTCACTGAGCCGCAAACCACTGCTAAGGTGACTGTATGCGCCAGCTGTTTACAGTAATATCCCTATCATGACCTTCGAAGTGATTGTGCTTGCAGCAGGCAAAGGCACGCGCATGAAATCGCGCGAACCTAAGGTTATGCAGGACCTCGCCGGTAAGTCCTTGTTCGGCCATGTAATGACCACCGCAGCAGGCTTACAGGCCTCTCACATACACGTGGTTCATGGGCACGACGAAGGTGTATTACAACGTGCGGTTCAGCAATTACCCAGTGTGAACTGGATTTGTCAGGATCAACAGCTGGGAACAGCCCATGCCGTATTGCAGGCACTGCCGACAGTAAATCCGGAATCCGACGTTCTGGTGCTTTACGGTGATGTGCCACTGATCAAACAGTCTACCCTGGCATCACTCGTGGCCGCAGTCGCAGGCAGGAACCTGGTTGTACTGACAGCAGATGTAGCGGAACCCGGTGGCTATGGCCGTG
>NTKC01000016.1 GCA_002456995.1 Candidatus Thioglobus sp. MED-G25
TTCGTGGCGCAATTGAGAACACACCCCATGGGGAGGTTGAAGCTGGTCGGGCATGTGGCATGTCGCCATTAAAGTTAATGTGGCGCATCGTTCTGCCCAGCGCTTTCCGACGCGCCCTGCCGGCATATTCGAATGAAGTGATTTTTATGCTGCACAGTTCCGTGGTGCTCAGCACGATCACGCTGCAGGACATTTTGGGTGTGGGCCGCTGGCTGAACGGGCGCTATTATCTGGCCTACGAAGGCTTCATCACCGCAATGTTGTTCTATATGGTGCTGGTGTTTCTCATCAGTCGCGGCTTTCGGGTCTGGGAGAAATACTGGTTGGGTCACCTGCGTCCTCGAGAAGAATAATTCAAAATATCGAGCCGGGTTTGACTGACAAATAACGGTATACCGTGATCTGCTTAGCTCCATGTGGTGTCGTAGTCACGGCCGAGCATATCGGTCTGCGAGCCATCACTGTTATAGAAGCGATTGGGTTTTAAGAAGATTCCAAGTATCAGTGCACCGTCTGGCGCGTAGGCCGAGTGGCGGCTTCCAGAGGGACGCCAGACAAAATCTCCGGCGGTGACTTCACCATCTTCATCTACCAGACGCCCGGAAAGGATATAGCTCTGTTCGATTTCTACGTGTTCGTGGTCGGGCAGGATAGCACCTGGTGCCATCCGCACCAGAGCGGTGAGGATGCCGGTGTCCGGATCAATCAGCAGCGTTTTGAATTCAACGCCGTCGAATTTAGACGGCTGCCATGCCAAAGCCTCGACATCGACAAAGCGAGACGCGAATTGGCTTAGATCCTGGTGTGCGGCGATGTTTGGAGTCAGTGCGGTCATGGGCCTCCTTCAGTTCGAAGTTGAGCGATTGTTTTGGGAAGGTTGAAAGCGATCGAGAATATGTCCCGGGCCGTTGGTGTGCTCGACGTAATCCTTACCGTCAAATACTTCAACTCCATTCACGAAAACGCTGTGTAATCCTATGGGTCGGCGGATGGTCCGTGGGCCGCCGCCAGGCAGATCATAAACTCTTTCGGCAGGCGTAACCCCCACCTTTTCGGGATCAAACAACATCATATCGGCATGCGCACCGGGCTGAATTCGTCCTCGGTCGATCAGACCGTAGAGGTCTGCAGGATGACTGGTCAGTCGCTGAATTCCCTGGGCCAACGAGAACTCACCTCGTTCACGAACCCATTTGCCCAGAAAGTGCAGTCCAAATCCGGCATCACACATAAATACCAGATGGGCACCCGCGTCACTGAGTGACACGACGCCTGATTCGTGCTGCAGTAACTCGGCGACACCGTCGTCGCCAACATTTAGAAACTGGCCGATAAAGGTCGTCTTGAGGTCCTCTTCGAGACTCAAGTCCATGATCAAATCCAGGGGGTCAATACCCTGATTGCGGGCAATCGACTCAATGGTCTGATTCGCAAGGTGGGCATTCTTCTCTAAGGCTGGTACCGCAACTGTGACCCGATTCCAGTTGCCCTGGAATATCATCCCCGGTCGAGGATTTTGCAGACTGCTGCGGAAACGGTCACGAAAATCGTTATCAGCAAAAATCTTCTTCAATTCATCTGGAGGGCAGGCTTTTATTGCCCCGAAGGCATCGTGACTGTAAAACGGATAGGCGTTGGCCATCGTGAAATCGAACGACAACGGCTGGCAGGGAATCTGGACGTAAACCTGTTGCCCTCTTGAATTGGCAGCTTTACAGGCTTCAAAGATCTCAATCGCTCGATCGGGCTCCTGTTCGTTGAACATAGCCATTCCTGTGGACTGGAACACAGCTCTATTGTGATTGAAGGACAGTTCCTCCAGTTCATCCACAGTCCGTATGCCAGAAGCCAGTTGAACAATGCCGTGGTCATGCTGAGACATCGTACCAACCAGCGTATCGAACTCAGACCACGGTGTAATGGTTGAGGGCATAGGAACGCCAGCATAGCCGGAATGGTTCAGAGAATAGGAACTCGCGAAACCCACGGCCCCTTGGTCCATAGCCTCTCTAACCATCGAACACATGGTCGAAAGTTCTTCTGTTGTCGCCTCATTTCGACTAGAGGCATCTTCGCCCATCACCGCTGTGCGAATCACAGAATGTCCAGCCAGTACAGCGACGTTGATGTAAGGCGAGATCGAGCGCAGGGCACCCATGTAGCTGCCGAAGCTCTCAAATGCCCAGTTGACGCCGCTACGAAGAGAATCCAGATCCATACCTTCCACAACGGAGAGGTTTCTCAGAATAAGGTCGCGCACCGCCGGTGGGGAAGGCACGATCCCGAACCCGCAGTTACCGATGACCGCACTGGTTACGCCCAGTGATGGTGACGGGGATAGAGTCGCGTCCCAGGTGATCTGAGCATCGTAATGGGTGTGCAGGTCTACAATACCCGGCGCCAGTGTGAGCCCTGCCGCATCGACTGTCCGTGCTGCTTCACCCACGATCTGTCCAATCGCTGTGAACCGTCCATTGCTCACTGCAACATCAGCAGCAACAGGATCGTTACCGAGTCCATCCACGACATTCGCGTTTCGAATCACCAGGTCATGCATGTGCAGGGTTCTCCTTCATGATCATTTTTAAACTGAGTGCCCACAACGGTGGGATCATCTGTGCTTCTGCCATTTCAGTCAGTATTCGCAAAAACATGTATTCGCTGCCCTCAAATGATTCAAATCCATACTGCCGGGCCTTGGTGGTGTTGGCCATAATATCCCAGTCACAATTAAATATGTAATCGCCAAGGGGCCAATTGATGGCTTTTTCAACATCTCGTGTCACCAGACTGTCATCATTCATGTCATCGGGTTTTAGTATTTCATCTAAACCAACCTATACTGCATTGATCATGCTGGCACAGTATAGTCCCAGCCGATTTGTGTGCCGATCGGGGTCTACCGTGTTATCACTTGCTATTGGATGGAGCCGGGATAAAAATGACAGAACCAGTTTGTTTAACCAGCACGCTTGAACTCGATGCATCCCAGATCGAGATTCTGAACAGCGTACGGGCGGTCGTTGGTCAGTTTGACGACGACTACTGGTTGCGCCTGGATCGTGATGGTGAATTTCCCCATGCGTTTTACGACGAGATGGTCAAAGGGGGTTGGCTCGGCATCGCCATGCCTGAACAAGTGGGCGGCGCAGACCTTGGTATTTTTGAAGCAGCGTTGATGATGTATACGGTTGCAAATTCACCCGGTGGAATGTCGGCAGCATCTGCAATTCACATCAACATATTTGGGCCGCATCCCATTGTGCTTCATGGTACCGAGGAGCAGAAACATGCATGGTTACCGGATCTTATTCAAGGTCGGAGCAAATGCTGTTTTGGTGTAACTGAACCAGATTCCGGGTTAGAGACCGGCAATATCCAGACTTTTGCCCGGCCCGACGGCGATGGCTACATCATTACTGGTCAGAAAATATGGACATCTACGGCGCAGCATGCCGATAAGATCATGCTGCTGGTACGGACGACGCCGAAAGAACTGTGTCAGCGTACGACAGAGGGCCTGTCTCTTTTTTTTACAGACCTCGATAAACGTTTCGTGGAGGTCAGGGAAATTCCGAAGATGGGACGCTCAGCGGTGGATTCCAACCTGGTGTTTATCGACGAATTACCTGTGCCGAGGAAAGATCTGATCGGAGAAGAAGGCCGGGGTTTTGAGTACATTCTTAATGGCCTTAATCCAGAGCGTATCCTGGTCGGAGCAGAAGCTTTGGGTATCGGGGTGCAGACATTGAATCGGGCTGTGGACTATGCTCGTAATCGAATCGTTTTTGGTCGACCCATTGGGCAGAACCAGGCGATCCAGCATCCATTGGCTGAGAACTGGATGGATCTGCAGTCCGCGTTTCTGGTCTGTATGGAGGCAGCGCGTCTGTATGACGCGGGAAAGCCTGCAGGTGCGCTTGCAAATGCTGCCAAATATCTGGGTGCGGAAGCAGGGTACCGTGCCGCAACGCAATCGGTTATGACCCATGGCGGTATGGGCTATGCCAAGGAATATCATGTTGAACGGCTACTCCGAGAGGCTATGATTCCGCGACTGGCACCGGTCAGTGCACAGTTGATCTTGTGCTATATCGCTGAGCGTGTACTGGACCTGCCCCGGTCATACTGACGGTACCTGAGTACTGTACATAACTCACAACCATTCGGTTCCATGGTGGGTAATTTGATGCTGCCACTGACAGATCTACGTGTTCTTGATTTGACTACGGTTATTTTTGGACCGTACACGACGCAGATGCTGGGTGATTTTGGTGCTGATGTCATAAAAATAGAACCCCCCGAGGGTGATCTAACCCGACATCTGGGGCCAGGCCGAAGTCTGGGCATGTCTTCACTTTACCTGGGCTGCAACCGGAATAAGCGCAGTGTGGTTTTGAACCTCAAGCGTGAACCGGCAAAGCGTGCATTGTGGCGACTGATCGAGAGCGCAGATGCAATCGTTCATAATGTCAGACCACAGAAAATGGCTGCTTTGGGGTTTGCGCCAGATCCCGTCATGGCCCGAAATCCAAAGATTGTCTATGGCGGCTTGCACGGTTACTGGGAAGATGGACCTTATGGGGGGCGGCCTGCTTTTGATGATGTGATACAGGGCGAATCTGGCGTTGCCGGTACTTTCATGGCTCGAGGTGGTGAACCAGAACTGATGCCGACCATCGTTGCGGACAAAACTGCAGCACTACTTGCCAGTACCGGGTTGATCGCAGCGTTGCTTCAACGGTTTCGCACGGATAAGGGGGTTTATCTGGAAACTTCGATGTTTGAGGGTATGGTGGCCTATACACTGCTCGAGCATCAGCATGGCACGATCTTCGACCCAAAGGTAACGAATACAGGTTACCCACGGGCCTTGTCACCCTCCCGGCGGCCTCATTCCACGTCAGATGGTTATATCTGTATGCTTGCCTATACCGACGACCAGTGGCAACGCTTCTGGTCTCTTGTCGACAAGGCCGAATTGGTGACAGATCCCCGATTCGATTCTCTGTCAAGCCGTTCAAACAACATCGACGCTCTTTACAGTTTGGCCGGAGAGGTACTCAGTACTCGTAGTACGCAGGAGTGGCTGGATGTGCTGGGAGACGCCGACATCCCGGCTGGACCGGTTAACCGACTGGATGACTTGAGAGATGATCCTCATCTTAAAGCCACTGGATTCTTTAGATCCTATGAACACCCCAGCGAAGGACGACTGGAGGTGCTCGACACGGCTTTTCGATTGAACCGACAAGCGTTACCGGTTCGACAGCATCATCCAAGACTGGGTGAACACAGCCGACAAGTTCTGGCTGAGGCGGGGTTTTCTGACTCAGAGATGGACGAGATTCTCGCCCGCTAACCTACCGATCTAGCCCTAGGAGTTTAACCAGCCGGGTTCGCGTTTCTCGATGAAGGCATCGATGCCTTCGCCCGCATCTTCAAACATCATGTTGCTGGCCATGATCTCACCCGCATCGCGATAGGCCTGCTCGAGGGAATGTTCTAGCTGCCGGTAGAACAAAGACTTTCCCAGCCGAAGCGTTTCCGCCGGTTTTCGTGCGATGTTTTGCGCAAGCGCTATCACGGTTTTGTCCAGGCTCTCAGGGGCTACAACGCGATTGACCAGCCCATATTCAAGCGCGGTCGGCGCATCGATGAATTCTCCGGTCATCAGCATTTCATAGGCCCGTTTCCTGGACAAGTTACGGCTCAGCGCAACACCGGGTGTTGAACAGAACAGCCCAAGATTAACTCCTGAGACGGCGAATTGTGCAGCGCTCGAGGCAACGGCGAGGTCACTGTTTGCAACCAACTGGCAGCCGGCGGCGGTCGCAGTACCATGAACCCGGGTGATGACCGTTTGCGGCATTCGGACCATAGTCATCATCATGTGGCTGCAGCGTCTGAAAAGGTCCTGGTAGTAGTCCTTGTTCGGTGTCGCGCGCATTTCTTTAAGGTCATGACCGCTACAGAACGCGTCCCCTGTACTTGCAATAATAACTACCTTGATGTCATGCCTTTCGCTTAGCTGATCGAGTAATAACTGCATGTCGGCCAACACCTGTTCTGACAGGGCGTTATACTGGTTTGGACGATTGAGCGTAACTGTAGTGATGCCATCACCATTCTCAGTCAACAATACGACATCAGTCTGTTTAGAAATATCAGGTGATTGTTTCATCTGGCTTACGCGCTTTTGTTGCGGCAATGTACGTTACTCTCAAAAAGGTTTGAAGTAAACCGAAATGACCGATATCACCGTTCAAGAAATAGAATTGCTGACGCTGGAATCGCTACCATTCGCTGTTGATTATGGCTTCAGAGTCGATTCATTGGGATCGGGCACTTCGACCGTACGCGCTCCCTATCAAGAATCATTCCTTAGACCTGGCGGAACGATTTCTGGACCAGTGATTATGGGTCTGGCTGATTATGCATTGTTCGTCGCTATTCTGACTAAGATTGGTCTTGTCGAACTCGCGGTCACTACTAACTTTAATATTAATTTTCTACAACGCCCTGAACCGGGTGATCTCCTCGCGGTAGCCAGTGTGATCAAGATCGGAAAACGGCTTGCGGTCGGGGAAATTGAGGTCTACTTGGATGGGGAAGAGAATATGATTGCTCATGCTACTTCAACTTATTCGATACCTCCGAAAACATAAACTGATAACTTCTGCATGGCAACAATTCAATTGGAACACTATCATTTTTTGACCGCACACCTTAAGTGTCACTGAGGTAGCGGTAACTCTGTCGTGTCTTTGATCTGTTCCATTACAAATCCGGCCGTAACATTCGATAACGGTAGACGATCGATGAGTCGTATATAGAAGTCGTTATAGGATGTAATGTCGGGAACCATAACTTTCATCATATAGTCCACGTCCCCTGCCAGTCGGTAGAACCCCAGGACTTCCGGCATCGCGTCCACGGTAGCCACAAACTGAGTGAACCACTCTTGGGTGTGTTCATTGGTTTTAATTGAAACAAAAACCATAATGCCACCGCCAATCTTTTCGTAATCCAGTAGCGCAACCTTTTTTTTAATAATTCCTTCATCCTCTAAGCGGCGTATTCGTTTCCAGCAGGGTGTGGATGACAGGTTCACCTGACCGGCAATCTCATTGATGGAGAGACTGGCGTCGTGCTGAAGCAGGGAGAGAATTTTTCGATCGATGTTGTCCATAGAAATATATTCTATTCCAATCCTTTTTAAAAGATTATTTAGTATTAAGTTTTACAGTCTAGCATATATTTAGTATTATTTTTCTGTTTGATCTTGTGCTCACGGAGTCAAGTACTTAGTCTTCCTGCCTCTAAGTATGCCCTGTTTTCCACTATTTACAGGTCGGATTGATGGTAAAAAGCAACTCCCAAGTATGCGTAGCACCCCGGGTAACCGCAGAGCCGATTTCTATCGGTGCGAGACAGGCCTGGTCCCTGATGCAGGCTGAAACATCAGCCAAACTGATCGATACCCGGTCAACCATGGAGTTCGTCATGATTGGCCACCCGCAAGGGGCTGTTCATATACCTTGGCAGGATGATCCTGATTGGGCGTGCAATCCCAGGTTTACGGAAGACATCAAATCTTTGATTGCAGATGACGAAGACAAAACAGACGGTGAGCACTCGCCGCCGATCCTCTTGATCTGTCGCTGTGGGGAACGCTCTCTTGAGGCCGGCAAGCGTTTGATGGCAGATGGGCTTGAGAACGTTTACAACGTTGAGTTCGGGTTTGAAGGGCCACTTGATGATAAGCGGCGAAGAAGCTCTGTTTCCGGCTGGCGGTTCGATGGTCTTCCCTGGCAACAGTTCTGATGGGCACTACGTTCGGTTTAACTTGCGGGTGGGAGCACTTTTTTTCTATGCGTTATCCCAGATGCTCGATACAAAGGTCAAGTTTCAGCGCCTCCCCGTAGTCTCCTTCAAACAGATGTACTGGACGGGTACCCAGTGAAAGATGTTGTAGCCATTGTTCGGGCTCCGGTCAGCGGATAGCCACAATTTCAGTATCGATGGCGTGCTTGTAGGTGTGCCGTTAGGGTGCGGCTGCTTCATCGAGTTTTCGTTTTTTTTCACGTGTACGGATCATACTCTGGTGTCTGGCTGTGCACACACTGCAGGCGGCATTCTCTTCTAGCCGGGCAGGGCGCCATATGTCAGGAGGAATAAAGCCACCCCGCCACAGGCCAAGGTTGTTCTGTTGTGCTAGACGCTCGTTCGCGTGATAGATACTCTCGGTATCGCCGACGGTCAATGCCCAACCAGTTTCAACCAGCCAGCGATTCAGATTTTGTTCACCGATCCAGCATTCCGCAGTCAGCGTAGTACCCCCTGAGGAGCCCAGCAGCGGCAGATAGATACAGTCGAGCTTGCTGTTTAAGAGGTGTTGGTCAAGGGCCTGCCAGGCGATAGCCCCACAGGGCCACGGGGCTTCACCGTCTTCACACATCTGACTTGGTTTGGGAAGGCTAACGCCATATAACGAGATCAGCTGATCACCAATGCGGAGCAGGCCGTTGTCGGGAAGTGTATGGGCGGGCTCAGCCGCTTGGCCTGTTCCAGTCATCAGTGCGGCGAGAACAATTGCTGCCAATCTTGTCCATTGGAACGCAGGCAATCGAGACATCAGTACTTTTGCCATTTAACAAACTGAACTGTGATGTCTTGGGGCGATGCGGTCGAGACCACATTCTCCCAGGTGGATATCACTCGGTAGTTCAATTTCGCGACAGCACCACCAAAGCATCGGGAGACCAGGTCAGCCAGACCGGTTGATTTGGACGAGAAATACCGCCAAGTGAACGCTCCAGATTTTGCAGTGCGACCAGGACTGGCTCGTCTCGATGATCGATATGGACATAAAAATGACTACGGTCACCGAGGTAAGCCGACGGTCCCATTCGACCCTCAAGATAGCCGGCCTGATTTTCAGGACTTTCAAATTGGGGCTGAAGTTTCTCCGGTCGGATTGCAATCCAAACGGGTGTGCCGCTAGAAAATTCTTGCTCGACCTCTGAGGCGACAATCGTACCGAGAAGCTCGCTTGTGACGGTGGTATTCCTGGCTTTAGAGTCAACCACCTCTCCCTCAAAGAAATTCATACTGCCGATAAAGTCAGCGACGAACCGGGAACTCGGTGACTCGTACAACTCTGCCGGTGTCGCAATTTCGATGACCTCGCCCTCAGACATAACAGCGATACGGTCCGACAGTGTCAGAGCCTCTTCCTGATCATGAGTGACAAAAAGAAAGGTAATGCCGAGTTGCTGCTGCAGCTGCCGCAATTCGATCTGCATTTGTTCCCGTAGTTTCTTATCGAGTGCGCCGAGCGGCTCATCAAGTAGCAGAACTTTGGGTTGCTTAATCAGCGCGCGAGCCAGAGCAACACGTTGTCTTTGACCGCCGGACAGCTCATTAGATCCACGCGACCCGTACCCCGGCAACTTGATCAATTCCAGTACTTCGTCAATCCGTTTATTCAGATCTGTTTTGGTCAGTCCTGACTTGCGCATGCCGAACGCAATGTTCCCGCGGACATCGAGATGAGGGAAGATTGCATAATTCTGGAACACCATATTAACCGGGCGTTTGTTAGGTGGCGTTGCCGACATTGGTTGGCCATCTATCAGGATTTCGCCTTCAGTTGGCGTTTCAAAACCGGCAACTATTCTGAGTAGTGTGGTCTTGCCGCAGCCCGAAGGACCCAACAAAGAAAAAAACTCGCCCTGGGAGATATCAAAACTGGCTTGATCTACAGCAGTGACGGTACCAAAACGTTTACTGACCTTGCTGAATGAAATTATGGATTTGTCCATGTCAGATTCCTGATGTGCTTTCCAGTTTTATTCCACGACGTCGTAACCATTCAGCAAAGGAGACGACGAAAAATGATATGACAAATATACTTGACCCTAGCGCTAACACCGCTGGTATCTTGGTGGGGAAGCGTAGTGAGCTCCATATATAGATTGGAAGAGTGGCGTCGGTGCTCGATAGAAAAAATGCGAGGACAAATTCGTCAAATGAAATCGTGAAGGTCAGTAAAAGGCTAGCGACGATACCTGGCAGAACGATCGGGAAGGTTACGCGCCAGAACGTCATCCAACCGTTTTCTCCAAGATCCAAAGCCGCTTCTTCAAGACTGTTGTCAAATCCCTCCATCCGTGAAATCAGGACGAGCATCGCAAATGGTGTGCATAGCAGCGAGTGTGAGAAACCAACGGTCCACAGTGATAAGGGAATGTCGAGTTGACTGATGAGAATCAGCAGTGAAATTGCCAGAATAATCTCGGGGATTACGAGAGGTATCATGATGAAACTGATGACGGATCCGCGCCCTGGTAATCGGTAGCGGGTGAGCGCTTTAGCTGCCAGTAAACCGAGAATGGTGCTGACGATAGCAACAATTAGACCCACCTTTACACTATTGAGTAGAGCTTCCAGCATACTGGGGCTGTTCACCATCTGGTGATACCATTTCAGGGTAAAGCTTTTCAGTGGAAAAGCGATGTACTTTGAACTGTTGAAGGAGAATAACGGCAGGAACAATACTGGGAGGTAGATAAATGTCAGGTAGATAATGGCGTAAAGTAAAAAGCCGTCTGGACGCCACCAGGGCCGTTGGTCATTCATGCGACTTTCCTTCGGAAACTTTGTGTTCCCCAGAGAAATAGACTAATCATTAGGGCGACTGTCAGCATCGATATGACTGATATAGCCGCCCCTAAAGGCCAGTTCAGGGCTTTACCAAACATGGACTGGATAATGTTGCCGATCATGATGCCGCTTGGTCCACCGACAAGAGAAGGTGTTACATAGTCACCGACAGTTGGTATGAATACGAGCAGACTTGCCGCAATTACACCGGGTAGAGATAGGGGCAACGTAACACGAACAAAAGTTATGAACGCGTTCTCGCCCAAATCCCGGGCAGCCTCAAGAAGAGAGCGATCTATTTTCTCCAGTGATACATAGATTGGCAGGATGGCGAAAGCGGCCCAGGCATGAGCCAATGTAATCATAACAGCCGCGGGGTTATACAGTAGAAACTCAAGAGGCTCAGAAATAAATCCTAGGGTCTTCAGTCCCGAGTTGATCACGCCGTTGTAGCCCAGCATCAGTTTCCATGCGAATACCCGGAGAAGATAACTGGTCCAAAATGGTACTGTGATCAGAATTAGCCAGATCAGTTTGTTGTGCTGAATTCTAAAGGCAATAAAGTAGGCCATCGGGTAGGCCAGTAGCACAGTAGCTAATGTGACTAGTCCCGACATGCGAATGGACTTAATCAGGATCTTTCCGTAGATGGGTTTCTGGAAGAAGTCTATATAGTTCTTCAGTGAAAAAGTTCGAATGAAATCCAGATAGTCCTGGATCCAGAAACTCAGTGTAAACAATACTGCCAGTGGCATCGCCAGTCCCAGCAACAACGCAAGTAGTGTGGGCGACAACAGGGTGTAACCACGAACTGCCTCGCTGGTTTGAAAAAGCCGAGCTAGGCTGATTCCGGAATTGTGATGGGGCGCAGTTGTGCTCGAGGTCTTCATACTCTAGTCGAGGTGCGGTCGCTATCACACACGGAATAGACGCCGCCTTTCTAGATCGATGGATGCCGCATTGAATTGCAAAAATACGGACAGGGACAATAGGTTGTCCCTGTCCGTCACTATGGTTACTTAGAGGCCAGCTTTGACCTCTTCGAACATGGCCTGTAGAGCAGGTTCGTTACCCATTGGGGCTTGGAAGATTCCCGCATCTAGGGTCTCGTTTACATTAGTGGAGTAGCCTAGCTCCTTGAGCAGGCCAGGTTGATCTTTCTCGACTTGCGCGAATGCCTTCATGTTGCCGTGGCCATAGCCGTATTCGGTGAGTGCAAATACACCTGATTCGACGCTAGCGTAGGCATCGACGTACTCATAAATTTTGTCCAATTTCGCCGGATCATGGTCGGTCATCAGGCAGAAGCCACAGACCCAAGTCATTGCGCCTTCCTTGGGACTGGTGTAGCGCACGTCCAAACCCTCTTTTTTGAGCGCAGCGTAAGATGAATTCCACGCAGATGCTGCGACCAATTCTCCGGAGGCTAGTGCCTGTTCGATGTCGGCTGGACTGGTCCAGTAATAACGCATCAATGGCAGCTGTTCTTTGAGTGAAGCACGGGTTTTTTCCATTTCGGCATCGGTCATGTTGAAAGGGTCTTTCGCTCCGATATAAATTGCAGCGACCATGACACCATCAATCAGACTGTCCGACATTGACAGGCGGCCCTTGTACTTGGGATCCCAAAGCATACCCCACGTCTCATTACCGACATATTCTGGTGCAAGGTCAGCCCTATATAGGACCGACGTAAGCCCCCAGTCCGTTGGGATAAAATATTGTTTGTCGCCGTCGAAGGTGCCGGGGATTGTTTTCAGAGCTGGGATAATGTCGGACCAATTTGAAAGACGGCTGGGATCCATGGGCTGAAGAATGCCCGCATCTTTCCAGATTGGAACTTTGTATGAGCACGGCTGCGTAAGGTCAACCTTAAATCCGGCTCGCATCTTGGCGAAGGCCTCTTCTTCGTCACCGAAGATGGCAAAGTTGGGAGATTGACCGTGTTTTCCGATATATGGTTGATGCAACTCAGGCACTTCCCAACCCTCCCAAGTAAACACAGTCGGGTGATCGTCGCTGCCGGCGTTAGCCATTTTCGAGCCCAAGGGTATGGTTACCATCGTGGCGCCGAGTGCAATAAGTTTTTGGTTGAACTGCCGTCGGCTCATTCTGCCAGTCGCAAGTTCTTCGATTATCTGATCTTTTTGCATTCTGTGTTCCTCCATCTAAGAAAGCTTTGGTTAAAAAATTGTAATTTAGTTGGTTATTGCGTTATAGGTCTCATCGAGTCCTTGAACTACCTTGGATATCATTTCGTCGATTTCCGACTCTGACATGATCAGTGGTGGTGAGATGATCATGGTATCACCGACGGCCCGCAACACCAATCCAAGCCGCAGGCAGGCTTCACGACAGCGTGTTCCAGCTTCAACCACAGGATCATAGCGTGCGCGGGTAGTTTTGTCCTGTACGAGTTCGAGTGCGCCAAGAAAACCAAGGCCTCTGCTTTCCCCAACCAGTGGGTGATCAGCCAGTGTTTTCCATTTTTCCTGCAGGTAGGGACCTGTTACTGTGTCCACACGGTCAATAATTTTCTCGTCGCGAAGAATTCGCACGTTCGCGCAGGCAACTGCACAAGCAGCTGGGTGACCGGAATAGGTCATGCCGTGGAAGAATTCACCACCTTCTTCAATCAGAACCTGGGACACATGGTCGGCCACCATCACGGCTGCAATGGGCAGATACCCCGAAGACAGCCCCTTGGCAATGGGCATTAGGTCCGGCTGGATGTTGTAGTAGTCGCTGCCAAACCATTTTCCGGTTCTGCCGAATCCGCAGATGACTTCATCAGCCACCAGCAAAATCTGATAGCGACGGCAGATATCACTGATTTCCGGCCAGTAGGTATCTGGTGGTATGACGACACCGCCGGCGCCCTGAATGGGTTCAGCTATAAAAGCAGCAACACGGTGCTCCCCAAGCTCATTGATTTTTTGTTCCAGCTCTTGGGCCATTTTAAGGCCGTGTCCTTCTGGGGAATCAGCACCGCCATCTTGGTACCAGTAAGGCTGACCGATATGCGTGATATCCGGGATCGGCAGGCCACCTTGGGCATGCATCGTCGACATGCCGCCCAGACTTGCACCGGCCATCGTGCTGCCATGATAAGCATTCTTTCGGCTGATGATGACCTGTTTATCGGGTTGTCCCAGTGAGGCCCAGTAATGTCGGGCCATACGGACCACAGTATCGTTTGCTTCGGACCCTGAATTGGTGAAGAAAGCATGGTTGAGATTCGCCGGTGTAACTTCAGACAGGAGTTGAGACAGCTCGATTACTGGTGGCGTGGCTGTTTGAAAAAAAGTGTTGTAGTACGGTAGGGTCTCCATTTGTTGCCTGGCCGCGTCGACCAGTTCCTGACGGCCATAACCCACATTGACACACCACAATCCGGCCATCGCATCGAGAATCTTGTTGCCATCTGAATCCCAGAGATAGACGCCATCGGCCTTTTCAATGATCCGGGCGCCCTTGGCGTGCATCTGTTTGTGATTTGTAAATGGATGTAGAAAGTGGGCACTGTCGAGAGCCTGCCAGTCGGCAGTTGATTGCTGGGTTTGGGTCACTTTAGAGCTCCTATCGATAGTTAGTCTTTGGTTATAAGTAGAAATTGCTACAGTGGCAGGTTAGTTATTGAAGCGATGTCGAACAACTCACAGTGTGTGTCGTCAGGGCTAAGCTCGCTTCACCGGAACACAGTCAGACGTTCAGCAGCAGGTGTTCTCTTTCCCAGGAGCTGATCACCTGAAGGAATGTGCCGTGTTCGTTTTCTTTTACTGCATTAAAGGCTCTGACGAAACGTTCTCCGAGAATCTCCCGCAGTGGTGTGCAATCCCGCAGCGCTCGTAGTGCCTGCTCCAGAGTTCGTGGTAGGTCATACGGCATATTGTAAGCATTGCCGGTGACAGGTTCCGATGGCTCGAGCTGGTCCATCATTCCGAGCAGACCACAGGCAAGGCTGGCGGCAACGACCAGATAGGGATTAGCGTCTGCTCCGGGTACGCGGTTTTCGACGCGCCGTGACTCGGGTGATGAATCGGGTACTCTCAGACCAACAGTACGGTTGTCGTAGCCCCAATGTGCGTTGATTGGTGCAGCATGGTCGCGAATCAAACGGCGGTAAGAGTTGACATTCGGTGCAAGCAGAGACATTGCAGCCGGAAGGTAGCGCTGGAGTCCTGCAATATGGGCAAAAAATAGTGGACTGGCCTGCCCGATGTCGTCGCTGAATATGTTTTTACCTGTATGGGTGTCGACAATGCTTTGATGAATGTGCATGGCACTGCCAGGTTCTTTTTCCATCGGCTTCGCCATGAACGTGGCATACATGTTGTGCCGCAATGCGGTTTCACGTGTGGCTCGTTTGAAAAGAAATGCCTGGTCCGAGATCTTGACCGGATCACCATGCACCAGGTTGATCTCCATCTGGGCCGCACCTGCTTCGTGATTGAGCGTCTCAAGCGCGATATCGAGGACTTCGCAGTGATCGTATAGATCCTCAAACATGGGGTCGAATTCGTTTACCGCATCAATACTGAACGACTGACGACCGGGTTCTGCACGGCCAGACCGCCCGACCGGTGGTTCCAGAGGGTAGTCCGCATCATGATTCGGTTTAACCAGGTAGAACTCGAGTTCAGGAGCCACGACGGGTGTCCAGCCAAATTCATGATAAGCCTGCACGACTTTCTGCAAAACATAGCGCGGTGACATCTCCACTGGACTGCCATCGGCGTAAAAACAATCGTGAATAATGAGCGCAGTCGGATCGTGGGCCCAGGGCACCAGCCTGAAACTTTCAATGTCCGGTTTTAGGAAAATGTCACCGTCCGACGGATCAACTGCACTTTGATCTTCGGGATAGTCACCTGTTACGGTCTGAAGGAAGATACCCTCAGGCATACGCAGGCCAACCTCTTCACTGTATTTCTTTGCCGGAATCAGTTTGCCGCGGGCAATCCCGGTCATATCGGGGATAACGGCTTCTATCTCATCGACATCGTGATTCCGGATCCACTGCCGGATTGAACGGAGCGGGCTTTCGTTCGGAGTTGGGACGATTCTTGGTTTTGAGGTCATTTGCGCGACGCTATTGGTAACACTGGGCAGTGTAATCGATGGTCGTTATTGGAAACAGGCTCACTTACGCGATGGTCAGATGAGTCGATATCAGTACTGCATATATTGTAAAAATCGGGTTAGGTTTCACATCGGTAGCGGAAGGTACAGCAGGAGGCACCGCCCATAATGGTCTGATCTCTTTGTAATGTGATGCGGTCGTCGAATCCTTGACAGAAAGTGCCGTCGCGATGGCAGGAGAGGAGGTGGCCGATGTGCCCCAGATCCATGTCCTGGTACATCTCTGCATAACGGCAACGAGTCACATTGAAATCGAACTGGTCGTCGGATTCATGCAAAACATCGACCTCCAGTGCGCCACCTGCCTTCCACTGTTCGAATAGATCGATAAAGTTGCGAAGGGGTGACTGGTCCGGTGAACTGTGAGTGGCTGCAAGGTGCTGACCTTCGGCAATCGCTGCGTTCTGGATAGCAACACGCAGAATATCTTCGGCTTTCTGTTGCCCCAGTTGTGCTGACATTTCGTCGAATACCGGGCCCATGACCTCTGCCTGTAGTCGGCGTTTGACGATGATCGGTATATTGTCCATTGTGAGTCTCCAGGTGGTATCTAAGATTAAGCGCTTTCCAGGGCTACACCTTCTAGCGTGACTCGGTGCATCAACCTTCGCTCGCCGTGGTAGTCATTCAGGGCGTGGTGCCAGGTGGCCCGGTTATCCCACATTGCAATCGAGTTCTCGCTCCAGCGAAAGCGGCAGGTGAATTCGGGTCGACTGCCGTGTTGGTAAAGATAGTCAAGAAGGGGCCTGGATTCTTCTTTTGTCCAGCCGTCGAAACGCAGGGTGAATTGCGGATTGATATAAAGCGCCGGACGGCCTGACAGTGGGTGTCGAATGACAACAGGGTGATTCGCGTCTTGACTGGCCGCAGTCGCGTTCCCGAGCCGATCACCGATATCCGATTCGTCGCGCCAGCTCTGATAGGCTTGGGGGCCAAATACATGGCGGCTGGAATGAATCGCACGAAGGGAGTTCAGCATCTGCTTGAGGCCCTCTGAGAGACTGTCGTAGGCCGCATACATGCTGGCGAACACCGTATCCCCGCCTGAGTCGGGAACTTCCCGAGCGTAGAGGATTGAACCTGTTGCCGGGATTTGATCGTAAGAATGGTCGGAGTGCCATCGGCCACCGATGTTTGAGGTTTGGTCGGGCTCCTTGCGCACTTCGGCGATCAGCGGATAGGAAGGTACGGGCTTGAAAAATCGGTTCACATTAATCTTTCCCCAGCGCCGGGCAAAGTCAATGTGTTGCTCGGGGGTAAGATCTTGATTGCGGAAAAAGATCACACCGAAATCAGAAAAAGCGTGCTGAACCTCTTCGAATACGACAGTAGAAAGTCCGTTGGCGATATCCACACCATGGATCTCGGCACCGACCGCACCACTCAACGGATGGATCTCTATGTGTCTATAGCCCGAGTCGGGAGTGGCCAGGTTAGTCATTAGTCAATTGTTTTTAGCGTTGTGTCCAGACTAATCGCCAGTCGATCGACGATGTCAGAGAGCTGATTTTCGGACACAGTATAAGGCGGTGCAAGCAGCACATGGCTGCCCTGCCTGCCGTCCACAGTGCCTCCCATGGGATAGCAGATCAGGCCGTTGTCCATTGCCGCGGATTTGAGTCGACGGTGCACCTCAAGCGTTGGATCGAATGGAGACTTGGTGCTTTTATCAGCTACAAATTCAAGACCTACGAACAGACCCCGCCCGCGGATGTCTCCCACATGAGGATGCTCTCCAAATTGTGCGACCAGCGACTCCATCAGTAATGCGCCCATCGTCTGTACACGTTCCAGCAGGTTCTCTTGTTCAATAACGTGCTGTACTGCCAGTGCCGCGGCACACGCAACCGCATGGCCCAGATAAGTATGGCCATGCTGGAAGAAGCCGGTGCCTTGATGAATCGTCTGATAGATCTGTTCATTGACCATGACGGCGCCCACTGGCTGATAACCGCCACCCAGCCCTTTGGCAATGGCGATTAGGTCGCCGCAGATACCGTCCTGTTCACAGGCAAACAGTGTGCCGGTCCGGCCCATTCCACACATCACTTCGTCGAGTATCAAAAGAATTCCGTGTCGATCACAGATTTCCCGAATGCGCCGAAAATAACCGGGTTCCGGTGGTACTGCGCCCAGCGTGGCACCAACGACGGGTTCAGCGACAAATCCAATGACGTTTTCTGCGCCGAGTTCTAGAATTTTTTCTTCAAGTTCATCGGCAGCCCGCAGTGCATAGGTCTTTGCGGTCTCGTCAGTACGTTGTTCTCGGTAGGCATAGCAGGGGGCAATGTGATGAGCCTGCATGAGTAGAGGATCATAAGGTTGGCGCCGCCACAGGTTGCCGCCGGTGGCCAGGGCGCCCAGAGTGTTACCGTGGTAACTTTGACGACGGGCGATGTACAGTCGCTTCGATGGTTCATCACGTTCTAAAAAATACTGTCGTCCCATTTTCAAGGCGGCTTCCATGGCTTCAGAGCCTCCACTGACCACATACACTTTATCGAGCGGGCCGGGCGCCCGGGTAGCGAGATGAGTCGCTAATTGTTCCAGCGGTTCGTTGGTGAAAAATGCCGTGTGGGCAAAGGGAATGGCATCCAGCTGATCTTTTATAGCGCGAATGACATCCGGGTGACTGTGGCCCAGGCAGGAAACAGCGGCGCCGCCAGAGGCATCGAGGTAGGTTTTGCCTGTCTGATCGACGATGTAGGCGCCGTCACCTGAGATCGCAAACGGCAGATTACTGTGCGGATTGCGGTGGAAAACGTGGGTCATCGTTTCGGTTGATTGCAGTAGGCATAAGTCAAGTTATTATGCTTTGACAGTATAGCGATATCAGCCGGAAGATCACGGTTTCGTTATTCGAAGAGCGGAGAAGGTGTGTCATGCATGATCTCGACTTTGTGGTTGTGAAGAGTAATGGTATCCGGTTGAAACTTGCTATGGCAGGAGACGGACCTCTTGTGATTTTCTCTCACGGCTGGCCAGAGAGCTGGTACAGCTGGAGACATCAGATTCCTGTTATTGCCGGCGCTGGCTATCGGGCGGTGGCTTATGATGTCAGGGGTTACGGAGAATCAGAAAATCCCTACCCCATTGAAGCGTACACAATCAAACAACTGGCAGCAGATGTCACCGGAATTATTGATGCACTGGGATATGATGAGGCCATTCTTTTCGGACACGACTGGGGTGGTCCGATCGCGTTAAGCACCGCCGCACTGTATCCCCATCGGATCAGCGCAGTGGGGAGCCTTTCAGTTCCGCACACCGGTCGTGGACCCAGACCAGTACTGGATCACTGGCGGTCAGTGTATCGGGAGCAGTTTTTCTATCAGCTCTACTTTCTCAAGCAGGGCCTAGCGGAGCAGGAATTCGAACAGAATTTACAGCGCTCACTCTATCTCACGTACTGCAATTTTGATGGACGGGGTGTTAGGGCAAATTCAAGCCACAAGAGCCTTGATCTGGAATCGATCAAACGCTCGGATGCGAGTTTTCTCGCCGGCATGTACGAGCCCGAGACTTACCCAGACTGGTTGACCCCAGATGATCTGGCCTATCTGGTCGGTCAGTTTGAAAACAGTGGTCTGCGTGGACCATTTAACCGCTACCGTGCCCAGAACATAGATTGGTACCAGTTACCACAGCTTAGCCAGCCACTTGAGCAGCCAGCCTGTTTTATTACTGGGGTGCTCGATCCCGTGAACGCGTTCCTTTTTCACGGCACCCCGACCCGTGCGCGGATCGAAAAACACTATCACGATCTCGTGTTGTTTGAATTGCTCGAGGATGTTGGACACTGGACCCAGCAGGAAGCGCCGACCGCGGTCAACGCGTTGCTATTGAAGTTTCTGGAGTCGGTCGGTGCTAAATAATGGTTATGGCTCTAGCGCCACGTTTTTTCGTTGTCCCAGATCTCCTTGGGCATAGGCAATCCCATGAAGTCAACTGTGTCAAGGGGTTGATCCGGTTTTATGTCGATAGATTCCAAGGTCAGCATCAGCTGGCGGGTATGTTGACCTGAATGCCAGGCTGTTCGTTCGAGTACTTCATGCAGTGTGACCTCACCATAATAGACCTTGCCGGGTTGCGTGAAATCAGTTGCCTCTCCGGTTTGTGTCCACCACAAATTTATCCGATCAGTCACAGCGTGTGCGAACTCCAAAAGGTCCTGACGCGTTGCCAATGCCTCGGGTAAGTGACTGACCAGCGCTTCGTAAGTGTACGGTGTGTCATGCTCGACACGATCTAGAAACACTTTGGGAATCTGGAAAATGTGGTAAGCAAGTTGCCGATAAGAACGCGGCCGATCTGGTAGCATGGAATCCAGCTGGTTCTCTGGAATCTGGCCCAGAAAACGCTGGGCTGCAGTCAGGATTGTATTGAGGCGATCGATCAGGGTCGCCGGGTCTAACAGAGCGTGCGGCTGCCAGTCAAATCCTGCGACACGAGCCACATCTCGAAAGACTGCGCCATTGGCCCAGTCTGGGCCGCGTGCGACTATCGGTACGAGCCTCAGGCCCAGAGTTTCAAGTTCTTTAAAACCATCGGGGTCTTCAAGTACGTTGATGGACTCAAACGTCACCCCGTGGTCAAGCAGAAATTCCTTGGTCTTCAGGCAGCTGGAACAGCCTGGCTGCCAGTAAACTTTAAGCGGTAATGCGTTTTGGGTGCGGATCATGAATGGGTCTCGATTGGATTCAGTTGACGATGCCTGTACCGGATTATTATTGTTTCGGGGTCAAACGGCCACTGACGGTGTTTAGAGTATGCTGATAATTTTCGGTGTTCGGGTGTCTCTTGGATACAATGTCGTTCAGCCGGATTGTGACGGCTTTGAACGAACAAGGATTATGTAACCGGAATTAATGGCACGAAAAGGGAAAAATAAGCGAAAACGCCGCCCATCCGTGCGTGCCCTGATGAGCAGGAACGCAAAGAAAGAGCGGAATATCCCGTATCTGGAGGAGCTGCAACTGGCCTTAAGTCATCAGGCGGCGGGTCATCTTGGTCAAGCTGAAGAAATTCTGCAGCGTGTTTTAGCACATAAGTCTAATCATGCAATGGCCCTTAAATTACTCGGTCGCCTGTATTGTGACAGTGGCCGGGTGGAGCAGGGCATCCAGTGTCTCGAACGGTGTGTCCAGTGCGAGCCGGGTGAGTTGTCGAACTACATTGAACTCGGCCACGTATTACGGGTCACAGGTCGACGTGACGTAGCCGAACAGGTTCTGCTCAAAGGGATTGGCCTCAAATCGAATGATCCCCAGGCACATTATGAACTGGGGTGCCTTTACCATGACCAGACAAAACTCGAACTGGCGAGTGCTGAACTGAATCTGGCGCTCAAACTGAACCCGGATCACATTGCTGCCCGGCAAAGATTAGGAGAGGTTCACCAAGCTCTGGGGCAGAGCAGCGAAGCGGAAGCGTGTTTTCGCCGGGTGATCACAAAATCACCACATGACCCCGAGGCGCACCGAGGGTTGGCCTATCTGAAACGATTCACTGAATACTCGCCTGATATTCAGTCGATGGAGGCGAGTTACGAAAAATCCTCCGAACAGGGAATGGATCGCGTTGTGCTTGCATTTTCCCTCGGTAAGGTATTTGAGGATCTTGAGCGCTACGATGAAGCGTTCGCCCACTATGAAGAAGCCAATCGGCTTCACCGCAGCCTTTATCAGTTTTCGATAGACCTCGAAGCGGCCTACTTTGAGACTTACCGCGAAGCTTTTACATCCGACTGGCTAACGGATACAACCAAGCACGCTATTGAAGATGCAACGCCGATTTTCGTGATCGGTATGCCGCGTTCCGGCACCAGTTTGGTCGAACAGATTTTGGCGTCTCACTCGAGTGTTTTCGGTGCAGGTGAGGTGTATCATTCGTCGGTGTTTGACAACCAAGTCGCACAGACAACCGGTCGACCGTTCCCACAGTCGATTAGTAGTGTTCCTGCCGAGGTCCTCACTCAATCAGCGCAGATCTATGTCAAGAATTTGTGTGCAGATGCCGATCAGAGCGCGCGGATCACCGATAAACTGCCGCACAACTTTCTGCGTGTCGGTCTGCTGTCCGCAGTGATGCCTCAAGCAAGAATTATCCACTGCGTTCGTGATCCGATGGATACGTGTCTGTCGATCTTTACGCATTTTTTCTCATCAGCTCACGGTTATGCGTCAGACCTTACGGAGTTGGGACAGTACTACAGTCTTTATGAGCGGCTCATGCAGGATTGGGAAGCGAGGTTTCCGGGCTGTATGTATAGAATTTCCTATGAGGACCTTGTTGCTAATCATGAGCGTGAAATCAAACAGCTGCTCGAGTATTGTGGGTTGCCATTCGAGCCGGGGTGTTTGCGGTTCCACGAGACGATGCGGGCAGTCAATACACCCAGTGCGGTTCAGGTAAGACAACCCTTGTATCAAAGCGCGGTGTCGCGCTGGAAGCGGTACGAAACGCACCTCCAGCCCCTGCGTGCGGCGTTAACTGGCGGGGATGAACTACTCACTGATACAGATTAGTTCAGCTGGAAACTGGTCTGAAAAGTACAAAAGAAAAGGGCGCCATCTGGCGCCCTTTTCAGACCGGATAAACCGGGTCCTATTTACAGGATCAATACCTGTTTACAGGTTGTACATCCACTGTACAAAGACTGCTGTCTCAGCGCCTTCGTTGTCGATGACACCCAGTCGCATGGTTGCGCCACCGAGGTCGACGTCGTAGTTGGCTGACAGGTCAGCATCACCACCAGTTTCGTCGTACTGCAACTTAAGACCGGAGACATTCGCGAAGAGCGAGTTGCCATCGTCGCCAACGTCTTGGCTACTAAAACCAGCAGCTAAGGTCATACCCGCAACAGTGGTTGATGCAGCAACTTCAGTGGCGGCGTTGGAGTCTGTGTTGCGGTGCGCAGCCTGGATGTTGATGGAGCCCAGATCGATACCTGTGGCAATTGCCCAAGCGGCGAGGTCAGAGCCGTCGGCTTCGAACTGCGCAGACAGAGCTAATGGGCCAATGGCCGGACCGGTAATGACCAGAGAATCAGCAACACGGCCCTGGTAGCCAACGTGACCGGCGCAGGACGAACCTGAGTTCACACAGGTGACCCAGTCAGGACCCGTCATAACGGACCACTGAGAACCTAGGGTGGCTGAACCCCAGTCACCGCCAAATGAAACAGTGGTGACACGTGAGGTGTTGCCTGTATTGATGTGGCCGTCTGACATGTCGAGACCCAACTCAACCTTGCCAGATACTGTGTTGCCATTGCCCATGTCCGTACTGGACTTCCAACCAATGCGCGAAGCACCGTCTGACATCGACAGGTTCGAATCTTGGACGTTGATACGTGGCTTAAGTGAGCCGTAGAAGCTTGCGTCAGCAGCAACGACGCCGGGGACGGCGACGGCACTGGCAACAGCTGCGGCTAGTAGTTTTTTGTTCATAAAATGTGTTCCTCTATACGTATAAGGTTAAACAACGTTTGCTCGTACAAGCGACGCTAGTGTGTGGCAAAATTGGTAAAAACACAAGGCTTGTGGACTAAAAGCGACAAGGAAGTGTTGTAATTACACAACAATTAAATCTGAATCGTTCAATGGAGCACAGTATAGTGGGTGGGGGAGTGTTTGTCGTACTACAGGATCTTAAACAAAAACAATGCAATTTTAGACTTTGCTAACCTTGTCGCTCCCCAAATGCACTCTCTTGTTATCTTAATTCTTGCTGAATGGGGCGTTGGACCATGAACTCGGACTCAAAGACTGTTAGAACGTGCTGCCTTAGCCAATATCCCCAGACTTCTTCGATGTGTCTTTACTACTGCAGTATGCAGCCGAGACCTCAAGTCCTGAATCCGAAAAGTACTGCCGTAGGTGTTTCGTACGGCAGTTTGGTTGTAGTACGCGTTCGTAGCGCTGAAGAGATCGATGCGCGACCTGAGAGCCTGCGATACAATTGATTTTGACCATTTGCTGCAACTGCAGTCGGCCACCGAGGACTTGTTCTAGGGAAACCCCAACAGCAACCCCAAAACGGTCTTCACACAACTGATGAGTTGTTTTTACATGAGTTCCTAAAATGACTAAGTGTTTCCATATTATTGTTGCTTTAGCTTTTGTGTTGACCGGTTGTGCGTCGGTCCTGCCAGGAAAGGATAAAGCGCATACCCAGGCGATAAAAAACAAGGTGCCTCCAGGTTATATTAAGGCTCCACGGAGCGAGCCACCCTATCGCTTGCGATCGATTAAATTATTTGGTTCCGGTGACTCTACTAAACCGTCTGGTCCTCAGGTGTATGACCCGGATTATGCCGAGTACCTCGAATGGAAGCGTTGGCAGGAATTCAAAGCTTACCAGGCATGGAAGGCAAAAAAGGAATCTCAGGCTCAGGGCTCCTGAACTTTACGATTGCCAGGGTACCGAGGCTATTATTTGAGGCGGTCAAACAGTAGTGAAAGAACGTGATCGCTGTTATCCGCAGGATCTCCTTTCAAGGTGAGAACCTCAATCACTGTGTTTTCACCTGCGGTGACTAAGCGAACCTGTACTGTTCCGGTCTGTTGCTGCTTGTCCTTTTTCCACAACCGCAGTTTCTGTAGCACGTTTTTCTTTTTCGGGTCTTCAACGGAGTCATAGCGTACCTGAAACGTATGATTCTCGATTGACTTATCGATGATGGTAAATCCGGCATCACTCAGCGCGCGGTCAACGCTTGGCCAGAGACCTTGAGCTGTGCCCGCAACCGTCAATCGAAGTTGACCGTCGGCAGCTTGCTGCAGCGACAGCGCTCCTGAGTTTGAATGACTTTCTTTTAAGGATTGGTACTTGCTTGCGAAAGTGAGTAACTGAACCCCCAACCGTTCCATAACAGCATTTGCGACATCTGAGGCAATCGGTAGTTGATCGTCGTCAAATAGTGTAGCCCTCACCGTGTCGTCTTCAGCGGTAACCCATAGGGTGTAAATCAACGGATCATTAATCCACAACAGCCGTTTAAGGAAACTGCCCGGGTTTTTCGTTTGTGGTTCGATGTCGTGGAACACTCTAAAATAACCAGTATTGCGGTTACCTTCGATAATTCGAAGACCGATGTTTCTGACAGCTGTCTCTATACGGTTCCAGCTGTTATCGAAAGTGTCAGCAATCAGGACAATGCGTTCCTCGCTATTACCGGTAACCACCAAAACGCCTTTATCTATAAGGCGAGCTTTCAGAAGAACTGACTGCGCGGAGCGAAAGTCAGTGATATTGAGTTCTTCACCACCACTTTGGTCTTTTCGCCATTGCAGAAACTCCTCATACTCCGCCATCCGCTGGAACTGCTGGTACTGTTGATACTGGGCTTTTTCTTCCTTGCTCGCCTTTTGAAGGGTGGCTGAAAATAACGAGGCGTTAGTCGTCTGTTGGGGTGTCGTCAGGTCCGGGGGCACCTCCAGTGACTGAATAGAACTCGATGGACTTGATCGAGAAATTATGTTCTCAGTGACGCTGCAACCCGTGACCACAACGATGCAAGACAACCAGATCAGGGTGTTTTTGAGCATTCCGCAGGTCTGGGTCAACGCGATGGACTCTCGTGGGCTAATAGGTCTGTTCATTACAACAGGTTCTGTCGAATTTATTTTCGACGATAATAGGGATTGTACCCCACAGAACATCCGTAGCATCTAGGATTGACAATGAAACTGCACATCGATGAGGTCACTGGATTGGTGCTTGCTGGTGGGCGGGCTCGCCGGATGGCGGGCCGAGATAAGGGCCTGATCGAGCTTGCCGGGCGACCCATGGCACACTGGGTGGTTCAGCGACTGGTACCGCAGACCGCTTCAGTACTGATCAGTGCTAATCGGAGTATCGAGCGCTACGCCGATTTTGGATTTGAGGTGATCCGGGATGTCGATGATGGTTTTCTCGGACCTTTGGCCGGCATCTCCGCGGGTTTGACCCAGGCCGCAACGCCTTGGCTGGTTACGGTGCCGTGCGACTCACCTTTGCTTGCAGACAATCTGGTTGTCCGGTTGTCTGCAGCAGTACCAGAGAAGGGCGCTGGTATCGCAGTCGCTCATGACGGCAATCGTCTACAGCCGGTGTTCAGCCTGATTCACCGGGATCTGGCTCCAGACCTGGTAGATTTTCTGCACTCTGGCGGTCGGAAGATCGACCTTTGGCTGGATCGGCATGACTGGGCACGGGTAGATTTCTCAGATCACCCGGAAATGTTCCTGAATATCAATACGCCCGAAGAACTGGCAGAACTTGAGCAACGACTGCAGCTTTAGCGTGTTATTGCTGAAATAGACTGTCTAATTTTGCCTCGCCGAGGGATTTGCGGTTTAATGGCCTCACGGCTCTCATGCCGAATCTAGCGTTGAACCCTGTGATTCGGCAACGCATCACAGCACCAGTTTCCCCGGTTGTGCGGGCGCTGGTTCCCGTCGCTTAACCCTACTGTCGAAATGACCCGAGATTATTTTTGTTTAAGAAAGTTTTAATTGCCAATCGTGGAGAGATTGCCTGCCGCATTGTTAGATCACTGCGCCAACTGGGTGTCGGAAGCGTAGCGGTGTTCTCTGATGCCGACCGGGATGCGATGCATACGGTTTATGCCGATGAGGCAGTTGCCATCGGTCCAGCGCCTTCTGCGCAGAGTTACCTTTCAATCGATCGACTGGTCGACGCCTGCCTTCAAACCAGGGCCGATGCCGTGCACCCGGGATACGGGTTTCTATCCGAGAACAGCAGCTTCTTGAAAGCCCTATCCGCTGCGGGTATTGCATTTATTGGCCCAGGCCAGCGGGCGATCGAGGTAATGGGCGATAAGATAGCTGCTAAGGCGCTCGCTCGAAAGGCGGGCATCAGTGTCATACCCGGTTATGACGAAGCGTTGGAAGGTGTTGACGATGCACTCGAAAAGGCGAGCGCAATCGGCTATCCGGTTATGCTGAAAGCGAGTGCCGGTGGCGGTGGTAAAGGGATGCGCGTTGCATTCAATTCGACCGAGTGCCGCGAGGGTTTCGACCGAGCACAGAACGAGGCACAGACCAGCTTCGGCGACAATCGCATTTTTATAGAAAAGTATATCGAAAGGCCCCGTCACATCGAAATACAGGTTCTGGGAGATCATCACGGCAACTGTGTGTACCTCCACGAACGGGAGTGTTCGATCCAGCGTCGGCACCAGAAGGTTATAGAAGAAGCGCCCTCGACTTTCATTGATTCCGCTACGCGGGCAGCAATGGGCCAACAGGCAGTCGATCTGGCAAAGGCAGTTGATTATTATTCTGCGGGCACGGTTGAATTTATTGTTGACCAGGCCCGAAACTTCTATTTTCTGGAGATGAATACGCGCCTGCAGGTCGAACATCCGGTCACTGAAATGATCACTGGCCTGGATCTGGTGGAATTGATGTTGCGCATAGCCGCAGGTGAAGAATTGCCGTTCACCCAGTCAGATGTTCCAATGAACGGCTGGGCCATTGAGTCAAGGATTTATGCCGAGAATCCCGCGCGAGGCTTTGTACCCGCTACCGGGCGATTGATCCACTATCGTCAGCCACCACATAGTGGCAGCGTTCGAGTCGACAGTGGCGTCAGCGAAGGCAGTGAGATCAGTATTCACTATGACCCGATGGTGGCAAAACTGATTTGTCATGGATCAGATCGGAATGCTGCCATAGCACTGATGCGTGACAGTCTGGATCAATTTCACATCCAGGGCGTGGTCACCAATGTGCCATTCCTGGCATCGCTTCTGGCACACAAGCGATTTGTGACAGGGGAGACCACCACTGCATTTATTGATGAAGAGTATCCCGAGGGATTTGTATCCCAGACGCCGTCGGAGCCCCTACTGTCGAACATCATTGCACTTATAGCGGTTGTCCATCAGCGTAGCCTAGTATTCCAGTGGTGTGATAACCCGCCGTCATCGAACCCCAGAAAAACTCATGTGGTGCGTACTGCGGGCGCTTCGTATCGGTGCAGCGTTGAATCCGAAGATGGAAGCTATTCGGTTAGAGTTAACGGTGATGTGCTGAAGTTGACCACGGCGTGGACAGGCGCGGAAAAGGTGACTGCGTTTTCTGTTGATGGTGAGCGTTACTATGCCCAAGTTGAGCGTACTGATATTAGCTATAGCGTAGTACACGCTGGTTTCTTAGTTTCAGCACTGATTCTGGAGGCGCATACGAGTGAACTCTATGACTTTATGCCCCTCAGGACCCCAAAGGACCAGAGTCACCTGCTGCTGTCACCGATGCCCGGATTACTGATTTCGATTGACGTCGAGGCAGGCGACGCCGTGCAGGCAGGTCAGGCGCTGGCTGTCATCGAAGCGATGAAAATGGAAAATGTCCTGAAGGCGGAACGCGATTGTGTTATCGAAACGATCCATGCTGCCGTCGGTGATACGCTCGAACCTGATCAGCCGATTATTGAGTTTCAGGTACAGACGCAATGACAGACGCCGAGTTAAACAAATTAAAAGACGGTATACGCGCGGGTGAACGCCGTGCACTGGCTCGTTCGATCACGCTCCTGGAATCAACCCGTTCGTCCCACCGCGACCAGGCTGAATCGCTGTTGACTGCCTTGTTACCTGATGTCGGTAAGTCGTTTCGAATCGGTATCACTGGGGTACCGGGCGTCGGAAAGTCGACTTTTATCGAAACGCTTGGGCTTAAGGCAATTGAAACAGGGCATCGGGTTGCCGTACTGACCGTGGACCCCACATCAGTGGTGAGCGGCGGGTCCATATTGGGCGATAAAACTCGAATGGAGAAACTATCAAGCCATGCCAATGCTTTTGTCCGACCATCTCCCTCCGGCGGTACTCCAGGCGGCGTTGCCCGTCGTACTCGAGAGAGTATCTATTTGTGTGAGGCCGCAGGATATGACTATGTTATTGTTGAAACTGTGGGTGTTGGTCAGTCCGAACTTCGTGTTGCTCAGATGACAGATTTTTTTCTGCTGCTCATCCTGCCGGCATCTGGTGATGAACTACAAGGTATCAAGCGTGGCGTGATGGAACTGGCGGACCTCATACTGGTCAATAAGGCAGATGATGATCTGCAGAATGCGGCCCGGCGTACCGTCAGTAGTTACACTCAGGCCATCCGACTGATGCAGCCACGTGTTGGTGGTTGGCAAGTGCCAGTGCTGGCCGTGTCTGCATTGAGGGATCAGGGGATTTCCGAGACACTGGACATTCTGGACAAATTTCAGATCCAATACATGGAACCCGGTTTGACTGAAGAATATCGTGCCGAGCAGTCACGGCACTGGTTACGCCAGGAGGTTCGCGACGGGCTGATCGATCTATGTCAGCAGGATCCGGTGATCGCGGCCCGATTGAAGACTCTGGAAAACGACGTGGAAGCCGGCAGAGTGGTAGCTACAGTCGCCGCCAGACAGCTCGTAGATGAAATCGCCCAGCGTAGGGCCGGTACTCAGTCATGATTGGCAAGCTCAATCATGTTGCCATTGTCGTGCCGGATCTTCAAAAAGGAGCCGATCTCTACCGGGATGTGCTCGGCGCCCAAGTATCTGAGCCGATGCCATTGCCCGAGCACGGAGTCACTACGGTATTTGTAGAACTCGAAAACACCAAGATTGAACTCCTGCATCCGTTGGGGGGAGCGTCGCCCGTAAGCCGATATCTAGAGCGCCATCCCCAAGGGGGCATCCATCATATCTGTTACGAGGTTGCAGATATTACGGTTGCTCGAGATCAGCTGTGCCAGACCGGTGCACGGGTACTGGGCGAAGGTGAACCGAGTATCGGGGCACACGGAAAGCCAGTACTGTTTTTACACCCGGCCGACTTTTGTGGAACGTTGATCGAACTCGAACAAGCCTGAACTGTTGCAGTCGCTTGCGCCGTTATCTGATGCAGGCGCCGGTTCAATTTTTCCGAGGTAGATAGAGATCGGTGATGGTGCCGTCAAATGCCTCTGCCGCAAGAGCCAGCGTCTCAGATAGAGTGGGATGTGGGTGGATGGTCAGAGCGATATCCTGTGCTTCACACTGCATCTCGATGGCAAGACAAGCTTCGGCGATCAGGTCACCGGCATTAACCCCCACAATACCGGCGCCTAGGAGTCTTCGAGTACCGGGCTCAAAAAGAAGTTTGGTCAGCCCTTCGGTTCGAGTCAATCCGAGTGCTCGTCCGCTGGCCGCCCAGGGGAAGATACTTTTTTCGAATTTGATTCCCTGAGAATTAGCATCCATTTCGCTCAATCCAACCCACGCGATTTCGGGATCAGTATAGGCAACAGAAGGAATTGATCGAGCATCGAATGCACTGGGCAGGCCGGCAGCAACTTCTGCTGCGACCTTGCCTTCATGGGTCGCCTTGTGGGCCAGCATCGGCGGGCCGACGATGTCACCACAGGCAAAGATATGATCGATATTTGTTTTTTGTTTTCGGTCAACCGGGATGAAACCCGAGTCATCGACGGTGATGCCGGCATTTTCTGCACCAATCAGGCGGCCGTTGGGCTGACGGCCAACCGCGACAAGCACCTGGTCGAACTGTTCTGTAAGGGTGGTGCCTTCGCGTTCGAAGGTGACGTCGAGCCCAGCGTCTGCTGCGTTGATATGGCTAACCCGGGTATTTAGTAAGAGATTCTGGCAGCGTCGTTTGAGCCGCAGATTCAGTGGCCGCAAAAGATCAGCATCGACTCCGGGCATCAACTGATCCGCCATCTCCGCAATCGTGACAAGACTACCCAGCGCCTGATAAACGGTCGCCATCTCCAGCCCAATGATGCCACCACCGATGATCAGCAGGCGACCTGGTATTTGCTCCAGCGCCAATGCACCCGTTGAGTCGATGATCCGGGGGTCGTCCGGCAGGTCCGGCAGTCGTA
Source organism: Candidatus Thioglobus sp. MED-G25 (assembly GCA_002456995.1). Lineage (GTDB taxonomy): Bacteria > Pseudomonadota > Gammaproteobacteria > Arenicellales > UBA868 > REDSEA-S09-B13. The sequence continues at coordinate 30,687 of NTKC01000016.1, forward strand.
TAGGTTCGGAGCCAGCAGCGATGATCGCCTGCTCGAATGCGATGTCCGTTTTGCCGTTTTCGCCGGTAACACAAACATGGTTGGCTGCAGTGAAACTGCCGTGCCCGTTTATTACGGTCACTTTTCGTTTCTGAGAAAGTGTGTTGAGGCCATCAGTCAGTTTTTCTACAACGCTGTCTTTCCAGGCAACCAGTTTTTCGCGGTCAATGGTGGGTGGCCCGAATTCGAGGCCAGCCGTCTGCATCTCAGCCGTTTCTTCGATCACACGAGCGGCGTGCAGCAGCGCTTTGGATGGTATGCAACCCACGTTGAGGCAAACGCCTCCAAGTGTGGGTGAGGAGTCGATCAGAACAGTGTCGAGTCCAAGATCAGCTGCACGAAATGCGGCGGTATAACCCCCTGGACCGGCGCCTAGAACCACCAGTTGTGTACGAATTTCAGCTTCGCTGGAAGAGACGCGCACGGTAGCGGGTTCAGGGTCCGGTGTAACCGAACGATCGTCGTCAACAGTCTTGGTTGGTACGCTGTCGGTCGGCCCTGTGGATTTTTCCGGGCCATGAATACGCACGATCGGTGTATCCGTAGAGACGCTGTCTCCCACGGCAACCAGCACTTCGGTCACGGTGCCGGCAATCGGAGAGGGGACATCCATCGTTGCTTTGTCACTCTCCAGCGTCAGCAGCGGTGCTTCTATATCTAGTTGATCGCCAGGGGCGACCAGAATTTCGATCACCTGGATATCGATGACATCTCCGATGTCGGGTACCTTCACAACTTGATCTTGCTGCATGCTATTTACACTCTGGATCCGCTTAAAGGAGCAGTCGCCGAGTGTCCTCGAGCAGTTCGCGGATCAGCACTGTGAAGCGTGCGGCTTCGGCACCGTCGATGACCCGGTGGTCATATGACAACGACAAGGGCAGCATCAGACGGGGTCTGAAGTCCTGTCCATCCCAGACGGGGGTCATCCGGGCTCGAGCAACCCCCAGTATGGCTACTTCTGGAGAATTGATGATAGGGGTAAAAGCGACACCACCGATACTTCCCAGATTGGACACAGTGATACATCCAGCCTGCAAGTCTTCAGGCGCCAATGCGCCCGACCGTGCCTTCCTGCTCAGTTCTTTCATCTCAGTCGCCAACTGAATCAATCCTTTGACTGGGACGTCCCGGATCACAGGAACGATCAGACCGTCGGCTGTGTCTACGGCAATACCGATATTGCAGTACTTTCGGAAGACCAGGTGCTCACCATCTTCAGCCAGCGATGAATTGAACTTTGGAAACTGTCGGACCGCCCCGGCCAGAGCTCTCAGTGTAAACGCCAGCGGTGTAATAGATGCCGTTGGCTCTCGTGTGTCCGCATTGAGTGATTGACGAAACGCCTCAAGCTCTGTGATATCGGCATCATCAAAGTGTGTGACATGCGGAATATTCAGCCAGGCCCGATGCAGGTGCGGGCCGGAGCGTTTCTGGATTCGGGACAACGGTTGTACGTCGATCTCACCCCAACGGCTGTAGTCAATCTGCAGGGCGGCTGGGATACCAGACGTTGGCGCGCTATTTGCGGTTTGAGCGGGGGTGCCCGACAAAGCGTTTTTGACATGGTTCTGAATGTCTTGTTTGAGAATTCGACCCTTGGGTCCTGAGCCGCGCACCGTGCGCAGGTCCGCACCCAGTTCGCGTGCAAATCGACGAGCAGCAGGACTCGCATGAGGTAAGGCGTCACCACTGCGTTCTACTGGCGGCGGCAGGGACGGTGGGGATCGATGGCCAGCTTGTGCCGTCTGGGGACCCGTCGAATCAGTAGCGATCCGATCTGGGGCTGGTGTTTGTACGGAGATCGGTTGTTCCGGTGTGGCTGCCGCGCTACCGGATTCGGCATCTACCAGTGCGATAACAGCGCCTTGGGTCACTTTGTCGCCAACCTTGACTGTAACTTCTCTGACGATCCCCCCGAATTGGGCGGGTACATCCATGGTGGCTTTGTCGCTTTCGAGCGTGATCAGCGGATCATCCGCTTTGATCTCATCACCAGGGACGACCAGAATCTCTATGACATCGACAGACTCGAAATCGCCGATATCAGGGAGGCTAATTTCTTTTGGATCAGTCATGTGTTGCTGTAAGGATTTTGGAGCGGTGTCATGAATGGAAGGGATTAGGTTTGTCGCTGTTTATGCCATATCGTGACAGGGCGTCGGATACTGTAGATGAGGGTACTGCGTTTTCATCAGCGAGCGCCTTGACCGCTGCAACAGCGATGTAGTGACGATCGACTTCAAAAAATTCACGCAACTGGACTCGTGTGCCGCTTCGACCGAAACCATCTGTACCTAGGACCACATAGTGTTGAGGGACAAATGCCCGGATCTGCTCAGCATAGTTGGCGACATAGTCGGTGGCAGCGATGACTGGGCCTTTTCCTTCCTTCAGGCACTGCGTTACGTAGCTGGTTTTCTGTATTTCCTCCGGATGGAGCGTGTTCCAGCGTGCCGTGGTTCGACCTTCTCGACTGAGTTCATTGAAACTGGTCACACTCCACACATCGGCTTGTATGTCAAAGTCTTCCTCCAGAAGATCTGCCGCGGCCAGCGATTCTCCTAGAATGGCGCCACTGCCCAACAGCTGAACTCTAGGCGATGCCTTACGACTGCGTCGTGCACTACGTAAGCGGTACATGCCTTTCAATATGCCAGCCTGCGCTTCATCGGGTAGTGCGGGTTGGGGATAGTTTTCGTTCATGACAGTGATGTAGTAGTAGATATTCTCCTTGTTGACGAACATGCGTTGCAGACCGTCCTGGATTATGACGGCAAGTTCATAACCGTATGCCGGGTCGTAAGCGATACAGTTAGGGATGGTAGAGGCGTGCAGCAGGCTGTGGCCATCCTGGTGTTGCAGACCTTCACCGGCCAGGGTCGTCCGCCCGGCGGTGCCACCAATCAGAAAGCCACGGGCCTGAATGTCTCCTGCGGCCCAGGCCAAATCGCCGATTCGCTGCATTCCGAACATGGAGTAGAAAATATAAAAGGGAATCAGAGCTGTGCCGTGATTGGCGTAAGCCGTCGCCGCCGCGATCCATGATGACATCGCTCCTGCTTCGGTGATCCCTTCCTGTAGCACCTGGCCTTTCTGGTCTTCACGGTAGTACATCAATTGATCGACATCTTCGGGTTCATACAGTTGCCCTTTGGCTGAGTAAATACCCAATTGGCGAAACATACCTTCCATACCAAAGGTTCGGGACTCGTCAGGCACGATAGGTACCACCTTGTCGCCAATGCTGGGATCACGTACCAGTGTTGACAGAATACGTACAAATGCCATGGTGGTTGAAATTTCCCGATCGCCCGAGCCGTCTAGTTGGTTCTGGAATGCCGTCAATTGCGGAATTGGGAGTGGCTCCGCCTGGTCCTGTCGGGCCGGTAGGTAGCCGCCCAGTGCTTCCCGGCGAGCTTTCAGATACTGAATCTCTGGGCTGTCATCACCCGGGTGATAAAAAGGTGCCTGGATTACTTCTTCATCCGTCAGTGGTATCCGAAACCGGTCTCGGAACGCGATCAGCGATTCGTCAGCCATTTTCTTCTGCTGGTGGGTCGTATTCTGACCTTCCCCGGCTTCGCCCATACCATAACCCTTCACTGTTTTCGCAAGAATTACAGTAGGCTGGCCGTTGTGCGCAACGGCAGCAGCGTATGCGGCATATACCTTGTGTGGATCGTGTCCACCTCGATTGAGCCGCCATATGTCTTCATCGGTCATGTTGGCAACCATCGCGGCGAGTTCGGGGTACTTGCCAAAGAATCGTTCGCGGACAAACGCACCGTCTTTCGCCTTAAATGCCTGATATTCGCCGTCAACCGCTTCTTCCATCCGCTGTTTTAATAATCCTTTGGTATCCCGCATCAAAAGCGGGTCCCAGTACGAACCCCAGATCAGCTTGATGACATTCCAGCCGGCACCGCGAAATTCTCCTTCAAGCTCCTGGATGATTTTGGAATTGCCCCGCACCGGCCCGTCGAGTCTTTGCAGGTTGCAGTTGACCACAAAAATCAGATTGTCCAGTTGGTCACGACCGGCGACACCGATGGCCCCCATTGATTCCGGCTCGTCCATCTCGCCATCACCGATAAAAGCCCACACCTTGCGGTCCTGTGTCGGTATAACTTCGCGGTGCTGCAGGTATCGCATGAATCGTGCCTGATAGATTGCCTGGATTGGTCCCAGGCCCATGGAAACTGTTGGGAACTGCCAGAAGTCGGGCATCAACCAGGGATGCGGATAGGAGGACAGTCCCTGACCGTCAACTTCCTGCCGGAATCTTTTGATCTGCGCTTCGGTGATGCGACCTTCCAGAAAAGCTCGCGCATAGATTCCAGGTGCCGAGTGACCCTGAAAGAAGATGAGGTCCCCACCATGCTGTTCAGTGGGTGCACGCCAGAAGTGGTTGAAACCCACATCGTATAGCGTGGCTGATGATGCGAAAGTTGCGATATGACCGCCGAGTTCGGGACTCTCACGATTGGCATTTACGACCATTGCCAGCGCATTCCATCGGATCAGCGATCTGACCCGCCATTCAATCGAAGCGTCTCCGGGGCTGCGATCTTCCTGGGCGGCAGAGATCGTGTTGAGGTACGCGGTAGTCGATCTATAGGGTAGGTACACGCCTGATCGACGCGCCAGGTCGATCAGTTCTTCGAGCAGATAGTGCGCACGGACCTCCCCTTCGCGCTCCAGAACTGAAGTCAGGGCATCACGCCATTCTTCAGTTTCTTGGGCGTCGATGTCTTCGTGGCGCGTGTTATCTACCATGAGAAAAGATGTGATGTCAGGCGTGGTAAGAGATCAGAGGGTTGTTCTCCCGGCCTTGTGATAAGTGGATTTGGTAGGTCGAAGTACCACGGAAACCTTCTTATCATCAATTATTTAAATCATAGCACATCCGAATTCCCGATCATTTTTTGCACTGAAACTGGTATGACCCGGGTCTGGACGTTCTTCACAGTCCGGGTGGTTAATCAGCTTGTAATGGCCGCTTTTCCAGTGGGTCTTTTCGAAAACAGTCGCGGGGGTCACGCGATCAGCCTTTTTTCGAGTGGATCAGGTTGCAGAACCTTGGCCAGAAAACGTCCGGTATAGGAATCCTTTACCCCGGCCACTGTTTCCGGTGTGCCGTAGGCCACCAGTTGACCGCCGCGATGACCCCCTTCAGGGCCGAGGTCGATAATCCAATCAGCTGTCTTAACAACGTCCAGATTGTGTTCAATTACGATCACGGTATTCCCGCCATCCCGGAGTCGGTGCAGTACCTGCAGCAACTGGCGAATATCGTGAAAGTGGAGTCCAGTTGTGGGTTCATCCAGTATATACAGTGTGCGACCGGTATCTCGTTTTGAGAGTTCACGAGCGAGCTTGATACGCTGAGCTTCACCGCCTGAAAGAGTAGTCGCAC
>NTKC01000017.1 GCA_002456995.1 Candidatus Thioglobus sp. MED-G25
TGAAGGCGCAGTTGATTGTGCCTATAGCGATGGAAGAGGGATTACGTTTCGCTATTCGGGAAGGTGGCCGTACTGTGGGTGCTGGCGTCGTCACTAAGATCATCGGGTAGCTAACAGCTTTTACTAACATAGGAATAAGCGAATGGCGGTTAATGTCGACAATCAGAAGATACGTATACGCTTAAAAGCATTCGATCATAAAATGATCGATCGTTCTGCTAGTGAGATTGTTGATACGGCCCGTCGTACAGGCGCAATAGTTCGGGGCCCGATTCCATTGCCAACACGAACAGAACGTTACAACCTGCTCCGCTCACCGCACAAGTACAAGACATCTCGAGACCAACTTGAAATCCGCGTGCACAAAAGGATTTTGGACATTATCGAACCTACAGAAAAGACCGTTGATGCGTTGATGAAACTCGATCTTGCTGCTGGTGTAGATGTCGAAATCAAGCTGAGTTAGGCGTCACGGAATATCACGGAGTAATTGAAATGTCACTGGGTCTAATTGGTCAGAAAGTCGGAATGACCAGAATCTTTGACGAAACTGGTGTATCTACGCCGGTTACGGTCATTGAGGTCGAGCCTAATCATGTGACTCAGGTCAAGACTGACGATACGGACGGATATAACGCGTTGCAAGTTACGGTAGGAAGCAGACGGCCAAACCGGGTGACAAGCCCGCTGAAAGGGCATTTTGCGAAGGCGGGTACTGCGCCCGGTCGTGGTCTATGGGAGTTCCGTGTAGAGGTCGAAATTGCAAGTCAGTATGAAGCAGGTGCAGAAATCCCGATCGAGTTATTTGAAACGGGGCAGAAAGTCGACGTGTCTGGTATATCAATCGGACGTGGTTTCGCCGGTGCCATGCGCCGCCATGGCTTCAAGGGTGGTCGAGCAACCCACGGTAACTCGAAAGCACATCGAAAACCTGGATCAATCGGCCAGAACCAGTTTCCAGGGCGTGTTTTCAAAGGAAAGAAGATGGCTGGGCACATGGGCAATAAGGCCCGGACACAGCAGAACCTAGAAGTGGTGCGCATCGATGTCGAGCGCAATCTCATTTTGATTCGTGGCTCAATTCCGGGACCACGAGGATTTGATGTTGTCATACGGCCTTCGGTCAAAGGACCGACGGCGCAAGCAACTAAAAACTAAAGGACACTAGGTAGTGGAACTTTCTGTGGTCAATTTAGATGGTACGACAGGTCAGCAACTTGCTGTCTCTGAAGATGTCTTTGCTACCGCTTTCCGCGAACCCCTGGTCCACCAGGTCGTCGTGGCTTATATGTCGGGTACACGATCAGGTACCAGTTCACAGAAAAATAGATCCGACGTTAGCGGTGGCGGTTCGAAACCCTGGCGGCAGAAAGGTACTGGCCGTGCGCGAGCCGGAACAATTCGAAGCCCGATCTGGCGTGGAGGGGGCCGGGCATTTCCAGCAACAGCCAGAAGTTATAGTCAGAAAGTTAACCGTAAGATGTATCGGGCTGCGCTTAGATCAATACTGTCGGAACTGATTCGTCAGGAACGCCTACGGGTTTGCGATGAAATTCAGGTTTCTCAACCGAAAACTAAGGTCATGACTGATGTTCTCGCTAAACTCGGCTTAAGCGGTCGTGTGTTGTTGGTTACTGCTGATTACGATCAGAATGTGTCTCTCTCTGCTAGAAATTTACCAGGCGTGGAGGTTGTTGAGGCAGCGCAGATCAATCCTGTCAGCTTGGTCGGCAACGAGACAGTAGTTTTAACCGCTGATGCTTTACGGAAAGTTGAGGCGTCTTTGCAATGAATGTAGAAAGATTACATCAGGTTTTACGTCGTCCGATTATTTCCGAAAAAAGCACTAATGCTGCTGAGAGCAGTCGGCAGGTTGTGTTTGAGGTATTGACCGATGCCACCAAGAACGAGATCAAAACAGCTGTTGAGGGTCTGTTTGATGTCAGTGTTGAAGGCGTTCAGGTGATCAATGTTCGGGGGAAAGTAAAACGATTTGGGAAAACACCAGGAAAACGGACCAACTGGAAAAAAGCCTATGTACGGTTAGCTGAAGGTGATGACATCGACTTTCTCGGAAGTGGTGCCTGAGTATTCAACGAGGAAATAGGGCAGGAATTATGGCAGTCGTTAAACAGAAACCCACTACGCCGGGTCGACGGGGAATGGTCAGGGTGGTGACACCTGGGTTGCATAAAGGCAGGCCGCAGTCAGGTTTAGTCGAGGCCAAGAAGTCTATCAGTGGACGAAACAACGCAGGCCGGATTACTGTTCGGCACCGAGGTGGGGGACACAAGCGCCACTACCGCATTATTGATTTTAAGAGAACCAAAGACGGCATACCGGCGACGATAGAACGCATAGAATACGATCCGAACCGAAGTGCACATATTGCACTTTTACTCTATAGAGATGGCGAGAGGCGATACATAATCGCACCGCGTGGTCTATCTCAGGGGAACCAGGTTCAGTCCGGTAAAGACAGTCCGATTCAGGCCGGAAATTCACTGCCCCTGAGTGTGATTCCGGTGGGTACAGTGGTCCACTGTGTAGAACTCAAACCTGGTAAAGGCGCTCAATTGGCTCGGTCTGCAGGTGCGTCGGTTCAGTTCCTTGGGCGAGAAGGCAGGTATGCGCTAATGAGACTGCGTTCTGGAGAGATGCGACGAGTACATGTTGACTGCCGAGCGACCATCGGCGAAGTAGGTAACGCCGAGAATTCACTGCGCAAGTTGGGTAAAGCCGGAGCAAAACGATGGCGCGGTATTCGACCTACCGTTCGGGGTGTTGCGATGAACCCGGTTGACCATCCTCATGGCGGGGGAGAAGGAAGAACCTCTGGCGGGCGGGATCCGGTCAGCCCATGGGGTGTGCCAACGAAAGGCTACAGAACACGTAATAACAAGCGGACTGGATCAATGATCATCCGCAGAAGGAAGAAGTAACCATGCCGCGTTCAATTCGAAAAGGTCCGTTTGTGGATCATCATCTCTGGTCCAAAATCACAAAGGCGAACGAAGAAAACTCGCGTCGGCCAATCAAAACCTGGTCTCGACGATCAGTCATCATGCCTGAGTTCGTCGGACTTACGATTGCGGTCCACAATGGGCGTCAGCATGTACCACTCCTAATTACTGAGAATATGGTGGGTCATAAGCTTGGCGAATTTGCGTTTACCCGAACGTTCCGCGGTCACGCAGCAGACCGAAAAGCGAAATAGTCAGGAGGAGCAACGCAAATGGAAGTCAGAGCTGTCTCTCGCTACATACGGATTTCGCCGCAGAAGTGCCGCCTAGTCGCTGACCAGGTGCGTAGTCTGCCGGTAGGTCAGGCGCTCGAGCTTCTGCAGTTTAGTCCTAAAAAGGCGGCTACCTCGATTCGCAAGACCTTGGAGTCGGCTATCGCCAATGCAGAGCACAACGAGGGACTGGACATAGATGAATTACGGGTAAATATCATTACAGTAGATGAGGGGCCTGTGTTAAAACGCTGGCGACCCAGGGCTAAAGGTCGGGCAACACCGGTTATCAAACGAACAAGCCATATCACTGTAGCAGTGAGTGACGACAATGGGGGGGAAGACTGATGGGTCAAAAAATACATCCAAACGGTTTTCGTCTGGGGGTCATACGTGATTGGGATGCAAAATGGTTTGCCAGCCGTCGGCACTACGCGAAGAATCTTGTTGCTGACCAAAAGATCCGGATTTTTCTGCGCAAGCAGTTGGCTAATGCTGCTGTCAGCAGGATAGAACTTGTTCGCGCAGGTGAAAACCTAAATGTTACGATCCATACTGGCCGACCCGGCATTGTGATCGGGAAAAAGGGCGAGGATATAGAACGTTTGCGGCGCCAGGTGCTGGTCATGAACAACCAAGTCCCAGTGCAGATTGCTGTAGAAGAGATTCGGAAACCAGAGCTCGATGCTCTGCTGGTGGCCGAGAATGTCTGTCAGCAATTGGAAAAACGAATCATGTTTCGCCGAGCCATGAAGCGGGCTGTACAAAATTCTATGCGCTTGGGTGCTAAAGGCGTGAAGATCATGATTGCGGGACGTCTAAACGGTGCCGAGATAGCCCGTACAGAGTGGTACCGAGAAGGCCGTGTCCCGTTACACACCTTGCGTGCAGACGTCGATTATGGCTTTGCCGAAGCCCATACAACTTACGGTGTCATCGGTGTTAAAGCATGGATTTTCAAGGGTGAGATCATGCCGGGCGAGTCTGAAGCCGAATCCACGCAGAGACCCAAGTCCGGGGCAACAGCCTGATTGAGGTGACTACGTAATGCTGCAACCAAAAAGAACAAAGTTCAGGAAACAGCACAAGGGCCGCAATAGGGGCCTCGCTGAGCGTGGCAATCGGGTCAGTTTTGGTGATTATGGGCTAAAGTCTACTGACCGCGGTCGATTGACCTCACGTCAGATCGAGGCCGCGCGACGGGCAATTAACCGGTATGTAAAGCGTGGCGGCCGTGTATGGATCAGAGTTTTCCCTGATAAACCAATATCTAAAAAACCATTAGAAGTCCGAATGGGTAAAGGGAAGGGGAATCCTGAGTACTGGGTAGCGCTCGTTCAGCCTGGTACCGTGCTTTACGAGATTCAAGGTGTAGACGAAGCGTCGGCAAGGGAGGCGTTCAGGTTGGCAGGAGCGAAGTTGCCAGTACGAACTACCTTTGTAAGTCGGCAGGCGGCGTGATATGGCAGACAAGTCGGTAAAAGAGATGGGGAAAGCTGAACTTGCAACAGAACTTCTTGAGTTGCGTAAAGAGCAGTTCAACCTGCGTATGCAGAACAGTACAGGGCAAATGACCAACACCTCCAGGTTTAAAGTGATTCGCCGCGAGATAGCACGGATTAAGACACAAATGAATGACATTAATAGAGCGGAAGCATGACAGAGCAGAACACTAGTCCGGCGGTAAAAAGAACTCGAACCTTTCAAGGCAGCGTTCTGAGTGCGAAGATGGATAAAACCATTACCGTTTTGGTTGTTCGACAGGTCAAGCACCCGCTGTACAAAAAATATATCCGCCGATCAACGAAAGTGCATGCGCATGATGAGCAGAATGAGTGTCGTGAAGGCGACAAGGTAATGATCGAGGAATGCCGGCCATTGTCTAAGAATAAATCTTGGCGCCTTGTCAAGGTTCTCGATCGGTAAGAGTATTGGGGCAAACTAAATGATTCAGGTTGAAACAATGCTGGATGTGGCAGACAACAGTGGTGCTCGCCGTGTTCAGTGTATTAAGGTGCTCGGCGGTTCTAAAAGACGCTATGCCGGTGTTGGGGATATCATTAAGATCACCATCAAAGAAGCAATTCCAAACAGTCGAGTAAGAAAAGGCGAGCTGTTCAACGCGGTTGTGGTGCGTACGCGGCACGGTGTTCGAAGGCCAGATGGATCGCTGATCAGATTTGATCGTAATGCAGCTGTATTGCTGAACGAACAGAAACAGCCTGTCGGTACGCGAATTTTTGGACCAGTAACCAGAGAGCTAAGATCTGAGCAGTTCATGCGGATCATTTCTCTTGCGCCCGAAGTGTTGTGAGGTGACTGGATGAGTAAGCTCAGAAAGGGTGACGACGTAGTGGTTCTATCGGGCCGTGACAAAGGCAAACGCGGTACTGTGCTCCAGATCATTGAGAATAACCGGATCCTAGTCGACAACGTAAATGTGATTAAGAAACACGTTAAACCGAATCCAAATCGCGGCGAGACTGGGGGTATCATCGAGAGGGAAGCGCCAATACAGATATCAAACGTAGCCCTGCTCAATCCCAACACAAACAAGGCCGACCGAGTTGGCTACAAGGTGCTTGAGGACGGTCGCAAGGTCCGAGTGTTTAAATCCGACGGTGAAGTGGCGGATATTTAGACAAGGAAAATAGAAAGATACTCATGACACGACTTGAAAACTACTACCGGGACACATTGGTGCCATCGATGATGGAGAAATTTGGCTACCAGAGCGTTATGCAAGTTCCAAGAATCACAAAGATTACGCTGAATATGGGTGTCGGAGAGGCGTTGGTAAATAAGAACGCGATGGAATCGGCAGTTGCAGACCTATCGGCAATTTCAGGGCAGAAACCGATAGTTACAAAAGCACGCAAATCAGTTGCTAATTTCAAGGTCCGGGAGGGGTGGTCAATCGGTTGTAAGGTCACGCTACGACGCGAAAGAATGTATGAATTTCTGGATCGTCTGATTTCAGTTGCATTTCCAAGGTCCAGAGATTTCCGTGGGCTGTCACCCAGATCTTTTGATGGGCGCGGTAACTATAGCCTGGGGCTCAAGGAACAGATCGTATTCCCCGAAGTGGACTACGACAAAGTCGATGCAATCCGAGGGCTTGATGTCACCATCACCACGTCGGCGCGCACAGATGAAGAAAGTGAAGCTCTGTTGCGGGGATTCAACTTTCCTCTTCGCAAATAAAGGACGTCAATCATATGGCAAAAAAATCAATGGTCGCACGCGATATAAAGCGTCGTCGGCTGGCTGAACTCCACGATAAACAAAGGATTCAGCTCAAACAACAGACGATAGATGTGAATTCTTCCTACGATGAACGTTGGCAGGCAATGATAGATCTGCAGAAACTACCGCGGGATTCTTCGAAGAGTCGACAAAGAAACCGCTGCGCACTCACTGGCAGACCCAGGGGCTACTTTCGTAGATTTGGTCTAGCAAGAAGCGCACTTCGTGAAGTTGTGATGCGCGGTGAAGCGCCCGGTGTTACTAAGGCCAGTTGGTAGATCAGCAAGGGAGCACGTCAAATATGAGTATGTCAGATCCGATAGCCGATATGTTGACACGAATTCGCAATGGACTCGCTCGGAATAAAGTGAGTGTCTCCATGCCGTCATCTGGTATTAAGAAAGCTATTGCTAAGGTGTTGCAAGACGAGGGTTTTGTAGATGGGTTTGCGGTCAATGAGGCCGATCGGAAAAAGACCCTGTCGATAACTCTCCGTTACCACGATGGCGAACCAGTTATTGAACAGTTATCCAGGGTCAGTCGTCCAGGTCGACGGATGTATTGCAGTGCCAATGACATGCCGAGATTAAATAGCGGGCTGGGTGTAATTATGATCTCAACTTCTAAAGGGGTCATGTCTGATCGCCAGGCAAGATCAGAAGGTATTGGCGGTGAGGTTATCTGCTCGGTCTGTTAGATCGACAGCAATCAGTCTGAGGTTAATTTCCTATGTCCAGAGTCGCAGCTAACCCGATAAACCTGCCCAAAGGCGTTGAAGTCACACTTAACGACAGTTCAGTTAGTGTTAAGGGCCCGAACGGAGAGTTGGATCTTGCGCTATATCCAAATATTGAACTGACCCAAGATGAAGATACGCTTCGTGTGAGTTTCAGCAACGAGAACGATCGGGCGATGGCAGGTACAACGCGGTCGCTAGTCAATAATATGGTAACGGGTGTATCGACTGGATTTGACAAGAAACTTACCATAATAGGCGTCGGTTACCGAGCCCAGGCGGAGGGTGCAACGTTGACACTGAGTTTGGGATTTTCACATCCTGTTGTCTACAAGGTGCCCCCTGGGATCACTGTTGAAACACCGTCTCAAACGGAAGTTCTCGTCAAAGGTGCAGACAAACAGAAGGTGGGTCAGGTCGCAGCAGAAATACGCAGTTTCCGGCCGCCTGAGCCCTATAAAGGTAAAGGCATGAGGTATAGCGACGAACATGTTATCCGCAAACAGGCGAAGAAGATCTAGCATTTGCGGCTGTAGTCAGAGAGTAATCATTATGAGCCAGAAAAAAGTAGCCAGGCTAAGGCGCGCCTCCAGGACACGTAATCGTATACGTCGCCAGGGCGCCCTAAGGCTTTGTGTGTTCAAGTCGCCGAGACATTTTTATGCCCAGATTATTAATCAGGATGTCGGGCAGGTTGTGGTCAGTGCTTCGACGATTGAACCTGCCTTTAAGAAGGAGCTTGCGAGCGGTGGAAATATCGACGCTGCCGTAAAATTGGGTGCACGTTTAGCAGATAAAGCGCGGGAAGCAGGTGTTATAGAAGTGGCTTTTGATCGTTCCGGATACAAATATCACGGTAGGGTTAAAGCTATGGCAGATGCTGCTCGAGAGGGCGGACTAAAGTTTTAGAATAATTGTTAGCGGATTAATCATGGCAAGAAATCAAAATCAGATGGTGAATGAAGGCGATGGATCTACCGAACAGCTAATTAACGTTCGACGGGTCTCCAAGGTCGTTAAGGGTGGTCGGATATTCGGTTTTTCGGCACTGACCGTAGTAGGAGATGGAAATGGTCGAGTTGGTATGGGGCGTGGCAAAGCCCGCGAAGTGCCTGTTGCCGTGCAAAAAGCAATGGAAGATGCGCGGCGAAATATGAGCAAGGTGAGCTTGAAGGGAGACACGCTCCACTACGCCGTAGTAGGACGTCATGGCGCTGCAAGAGTCGTAATGCGACCGGCGTCAGAGGGTACCGGTATTATTGCCGGAGGCACCATGCGTGCAATATTTGAGGCGGCTGGTATAAAGAACGTGCTAGCAAAAGTAATCGGTACAACCAATCCAGTGAATGTCAGCCGAGCGACACTTGATGGGTTACGCCGCATTCGAAGCCCTCAAAAAACCGCCACTATGCGCGGTAAGACTATCGACCAGATCACTGGATAGGGATATTTGAAATGCCAGGTCAACGACTTAAGGTAACGCTGGTTCGTAGCAAACAGGGCCGTGGACGAATACAACTCGCCTGCGTCAATGGGTTGGGGCTGCGACGAGTGAATCATAGTGTCGAGCTGACAGATAGCGCCGCTATCAGAGGCATGATCAACAAGGTCAGCCATCTGGTCAAGGTCGAGGAGATCGTAAATGAGGCTTAACGAATTAAGTCCTGAAGTGGGATCGCGTTCCGAGCGGAAGCGTGTTGGCCGAGGGCCAGGCTCCGGTTTAGGTAGAACAGCCGGCCGTGGGTTCAATGGTCAGAAGTCACGTTCTGGAGGTTCCCTACCCCCTGGTTTTGAAGGTGGCCAGATGCCCCTTCAGCGTCGTGTACCGAAACGAGGTTTCAGGTCACTTTCGCGTAAACGAGTTGCCGAGGTGCGACTTCACGAACTGATGCGGATCGAAAGTGGAGAGATAGATCTGGCTTCCTTAAAGGCAGCTGGCGTAATCAATCATAATGCTATTCGCGCCAAAGTGATTGCATCGGGCACAATCGATAAAGCGGTCGTCTTGAGAGGTGTCAGTACAACTGCGGGCGCTCGCATTGCAATTGAAAAGGCCGGAGGCCGGGTCGAAGCTTAACGATTATGGCTAGTTCTTCCCTAGCAGGTCTTGGAAAAATGACCGAACTACGCCAGCGAATTCTGTTCGTACTGGGGTCGTTGGTGGTTTTCCGTATCGGGACCCATATTCCTGTGCCAGGTGTAGACCCTGCAGCTGTTGCTGCCATGTTTGAGCAGACCCGAGGTTCAATCGTCGATATATTCAACATGTTCAGTGGTGGGGCGTTGGCGCGGTTGTCAGTATTAGCGCTTGGTGTAATGCCCTATATATCCGCCTCAATCATCATTCAGATGATGAGCTCTATAATTCCGAAGCTTGAGCAGCTCAAAAAAGAGGGTGAGTCGGGAAGACGAAAGATTACACAGTACACACGTTACGGTACGGTTGCTCTAGCAACTTTTCAGGCGTTAGGCATAGCGATTGCTATAGAAGGTCAACAGGCTGCGGGTGGCCCGGTCGTTCTGATACCTGGAATCGGATTCAAAATCACGACAGTAGCGACGCTCGTGACTGGAACGATGTTTCTGGTTTGGCTCGGTGAGCAGATTTCAGAGCGAGGGATTGGTAACGGCATATCGCTGATCATTTTCGGTAGCATTGTGGCCGGTCTTCCATCGGCTGTTGCAGGTACCCTTGAACTTGCACGGACCGGTACGTTTTCCCCCATTGGAGTGCTGGCTTTGTTCATCGGCGCGATCGCAATCACGGCCGCTGTCGTATTTGTTGAAAAAGGTCAGCGCCGAATAACAGTTAACTATGCAAAACGACAACAGGGACGTCGAATGCTTGCGGGACAGACCAGTCATCTGCCCCTAAAACTGAATATGGCCGGTGTAATCCCCCCAATATTTGCTTCCAGTATCATACTGTTTCCCGCCAGCCTGGGTAGTTGGTTCGGTCAGGCTGAAGGAATGGGCTGGTTGCGTGATATCTCAACTACTTTGGCACCAGGGCAGCCGATATACGCACTGGTTTATGCCGGAATGATTGTTTTCTTCTGCTTTTTCTATACAGCGTTGGTTTTTAATCCAAATGAGATTGCTGACAACCTAAAGAAGTCTGGTGCTTTTGTGCCTGGCATTAGACCCGGAATACAGACAGCTGTTTATATAGACAAAGTAGTATCACGTTTAACCCTAGCTGGCGCGGCGTACCTGACAGTTGTCTGTCTTATACCTGAGTTTCTAATCGTAAAATGGGGAGTCCCATTCTATTTTGGGGGAACTTCCCTTCTGATAATCGTTGTGGTGATGATGGACATGATGTCACAGATTCAGTCGTATTTGATGTCTCGACAGTATGACAGCCTGATGAAGAAATCGTCGATCGTCGGCGGTATGGGCATGACACGTTAAGCACTACGGAGATCGATCATGAAAGTTAGGGCGTCAGTTAAGAAGATGTGTAGGAACTGTAAAATTGTTCGCCGTAACGGCACGGTTCGAGTGATCTGTGTCAACCCACGTCACAAGCAGCGCCAAGGCTAGTAGACAGGGTGGAGCGATAAAGGAAATCAGTATAATTGAGGTTGGTAAATGGCTGTATTAACATCAATATCAGGAAACAATAGTGGCTCGAATATCAGGAATTAACCTGCCGCCGAATAAACATATTGAGATCGCGTTGACCTCGATATACGGTATTGGCAAGATGCGCGCCCAGCAGATCTGTGACGGTGCTGGCGTGGTTAGAACGACCAAAGTCCGGGAACTGTCTGACCAGGACGCAGAAAGTTTGCGCGCCCAGGTCAATGAATATGTGGTTGAAGGCGACCTTCGGCGAGAGGTCTCAATGAGTATCAAAAGGCTGATGGATCTTGGCTGCTACAGAGGTATGCGCCACCGTCGTGGCTTACCGGTTCGTGGACAACGAAGTTCTACTAATGCCCGCACGCGTAAGGGCCCCAAGAGACCTATAAGGAAGTAAAAAGAGGAATATCTAATGGCCAAGTCGACAGGCAAGAAAAGAACAAAGGCGAAGGTACGCAAGAATGTTGTTGAGGGGATCGCACACATCCACGCCACGTTTAATAATACGATAATTATGATTACAGACCGCCATGGAAATGCTATTTCGTGGGCGACCGCTGGCGGTGCAGGATTTCGCGGGAGTCGCAAAAGCACGCCATTTGCGGCCCAGGTTGCGGCTGAATCTGCCGGCAAGGTAGCGCAAGAAGCTGGTATGAAACACCTCGATATCAAGATCAAAGGACCGGGCCCAGGACGCGATTCATCAGTGCGTGCACTTAATGGACTCGGTTTTGAAATTAGTTCAATTAGTGACGTAACTCCGATACCTCACAATGGATGTCGACCGCCCAAAAGGCGTCGCGTATAGAAAGGGTAATCAGCAATGGCAAGATACAGAGGACCGACATGTAAGCTCGCAAGACGGGAAGGGACAGATCTTTTCCTGAAGAGTCCTGTGAGGCCGATTGAAACCAAATGTAAGTTTGACAGACCCCCAGGTTTTAAATCAGGTGGTAGAAGACCACGAATCACAGTCTATGGCACACAGCTGCGAGAAAAACAGAAGCTTCGAAACATGTACGGATTGATGGAAAAGCAGTTCCACAATTATTATGTGGAGGCCGCTAGGCAAAAAGGTTCTAGCGGCGAAAATCTGCTGACGTTACTTGAGTGTCGGCTGGACAACGTGGTCTATCGCATGGGGTTTGGTATTACACGTGCAGAGGCGCGACAGCTTGTGGGCCACAACGCTATTCTTGTCAATGGGCGGCGGGTCAATATACCCTCCTACCAGGTGAAAGCCGGCGACGAAATCGAAGTTCGCGAAAAGAGTAAAGGCCAGCTAAGAATCAAAGCGGCACTGGAAATTGCAGAACAGCTGGGGTTCGTTAACTGGGTCGAAGTTGACTCTAAGACAGCCAAAGGAACTTTCAAAGCGACTCCTGACCGCGCGGACCTTTCCCAGAATATCAATGAGTCGTTGGTGGTAGCACTTTATTCGAAGTAAAAGTATCGGTCGCTGTGTGTTCTGTCCTGATGGTTGGACATGACACGCGGTGAAGTTAGGGTAAGTAAACAAGTAAATGATCTGAGGAATTTATCTGATGCAGGAAGCCTATCGCGAATTTTTGAAGCCTAACGTCATCAGTGTTGACAATGTAGATATAACTCGCGCCCGAGTGACGCTGGAGCCGCTGGAACGCGGTTTTGGTTACACACTAGGTAATGCGTTGCGTCGAATATTATTGTCATCAATGAGTGGAGCCGCGGTCACAGAAGTCCGCATTCAAAACGTGTTGCACGAGTACTCATCTATTCCAGGAGTGCAGGAAGACGTCATTGAGGTTCTCCTTAATCTAAAGAACCTGGCTGTCCGAATGCACAACCGGACCGAGACTGTTCTACGGGTATCTAAAAAAGGTTCCGGCACGATGACCGCCGGCGATATCCAACTCGATCACGATGTTGAGGTAGTTAATCCTAATCATGTGATCGCAAATCTCTCCGAAGAAGGTGAGCTGAGTATGGAGATCACGGTAACAACGGGCAGAGGTTACGAGGTTGTTGATATCAGCAACACTTCCGAGGAAACGAGGGAAGTCGGGGTGCTGAAACTGGATGCTTCGTACAGTCCGATCCGTCGTGTATCTTACAGCGTGGAGAACGCGCGTGTGGAACAACGCACAGATTTGGACAAGCTAGTTATCGATATCGAAACAAACGGTACCATAGAACCTGAAGACGCGGTGCGCCGAGCAGCAACTATACTGCACGAACAGATTTCTGTGTTTGTCCAACTTGAAGAAACTGCTCGATCTGCAGGAGATATCGCCGAAGAAAAGATTGATCCATTGCTGTTACGACCTGTTGATGATCTGGAGCTAACAGTACGTTCGGCTAACTGCTTAAAAGCTGAAAATATCTACTACATAGGTGACCTGATTCAGCGTACGGAAGTTGAACTTCTTAAAACCCCGAACTTGGGCAAAAAGTCACTCACTGAGATAAAGGATGTTTTAGCCAGTCGAGGTTTGTCTCTTGGTGTGCGAATGGAGAATTGGCCACCTCCATCGATGCGAAGAGAAAGCCGAGAAGAGCTGCACTGACTTTTACGGAGAACAACGAGATGCGTCATCAGAAATCCGGCCGTATCCTGGGTCGAAATTCAAGTCATCGCAAAGCTATGTTTCGTAATATGGCGGCGTCACTATTTCGATACGAACAGATTAGAACAACAGTACCTAAAGCAAAAGAACTCAGGCGCGTGGCTGAGCCACTGATTACACTTGCAAAAACATCTAATCTGGCAAACCGACGACTGGCCTTGTCTAGACTCGGCGATCGCGATGCCGTGACAAAACTGTTTGATGATTTGGGACCACGCTTTAAAGATAGAGCTGGAGGGTATACGCGTATTCTAAGATGTGGATTGCGAGCGGGTGACAGTGCACCTATGGCGTATGTCCAATTACTCGACAAACCCGACGAGGTTACTCCCGGCGACGACTGACCCCATTTGTAATAGCGTATTAACGATTAAACCCCGCTCTAGCGGGGTTTAATCGTCTGGGATGAGGACTGGCCAAATTATTCAGGCAAAATGCCGACCTACTGAGTCGGCAGATTCCACATATCTATTTACTACCTGCGTTACTATTACGCGGTAGAAATTATTGGGTCGGAAACGAAATTGTGAGCGTCATAAGATCAGGTATTCAATAGTGTCATGAACAGCGCACCAGGTAATGACCGGGTCGGCCATCTGCTCGACGGGGTTGCGTACGATTTTTTCCCTTCACCAAACTGTGACGATCGACCTGACAATGTGACGCCCGATACGGTGGTCATTCATGCGATCAGCTTGCCGCCCGGAGAGTACGGCGGTGATGGCATAATTGACTTTTTTTTAAATCGCATCCAAGCGTCGGCCCATCCATACTACGCGAGCATATGCCATCTAAGAGTCTCCAGTCATTTTTTGGTACGACGTGACGGTGAAATTCTACAGTTCGTACCAGTTGCGCGTAGAGCATGGCATGCCGGGGACTCGAAATTCAAAGGGAAAAACGCGGTAAACGATTTTTCTATTGGGATAGAACTGGAAGGTATGGAGAATAGTCCGTTTGAATCGGCCCAATACGAATCCCTTACAGTGTTGACACGACTGCTCATGAATACTTATCCAGCGATTACGATGGATAGGCTAGTTGGGCACAGTGATATTGCAGCGGGACGAAAGACCGATCCTGGGCCGTACTTTGATTGGTACCGTTTCCGGGAGATGCTAGGAATTAGTTGAATCGGACTTACTTTGTCTAACGTGATCCCAGAGTACATCTGGTTCGCCAGCTTCTTGGTTGAGGCTACGAGCAATCACGAATAGTAAGTCGGAGAGTCGATTGACATACTGCAGTGTGACGGTGGTAACCGACTGTTGATCGTCTACCGCAAAAAGACTGCGCTCTAGCCTTCGACAGACGCTTCTGGCCAGATGACAAACGGCTGCTGACCTTGCGCCGCCTGGAAGGATAAAGTCCTTCAACGGCGGCAGATCCTTGTTTAATTGGTCAAGCGTTTGTTCCAAATAGACGACCTGATCCGGTTTAACCAGATTATGACCGGGTATGCTGAGTTCCCCACCGATGTCGAACAGTGTGTGCTGGACGTTGAACAGACACTCGGAAATGGGTTCTGGCAGCGGTTCATCTAGCAATATCCCGAGCACGCTATTTAGCTCATCAGCATTTCCCATGGCCTCTACTCGGGATGCTGTTTTGGCAATACGACTACCATCACCGAGTCCCGTTTCCCCGGAGTCACCCGTTCGTGTGTAGATCTTTGTCAGTCGATTACCCATGGTTTGAGCGTGGTGTTCATGTGTTGCTGGAATTCAATAGTAAGCGATTTAGGTCGAGGGAACATACAGTAAGGCACGAAAATCGTTGATATTAGTACAAGTTGGTCCGGTCACCACCGCATCGTCCAACACCGAAAAAAACGTGCCCGCATCATTTTCAGAGAGCATTGTCTGGGCGTCGAGCCCCAACGCTGCGGCACGCGCTAGCGTATCGGGACCAATCACGGCTCCAGCCGCATCCTGACTGCCGTCTATCCCGTCGGTATCACAGGCTATACCCCAGGCGTCCGGCAGTCCGTCTAAGGTCTGGGCGGCAGCCAGCAGGTATTCCTGGTTGGGTCCGCCGCGGCCCGGGCCTCTAACGGTAACTGTAGTTTCACCGCCGGACAGGAGTAGCAGTGGGTTATTGTCGGCATTGGTTTTGATCATGTTTTGTAACATCAGGGCATGTTCTACTCCCACTTGACGGGATTCTCCAACCACCTGGTCACCTAGACTGTGTATTACGAACCCTTTTTCCTGTCCATAGGCTGCTGCAGCACTCAAGCCCAACTCAGGCGATCCGATGATCCGGTGACCTGACCGTGCCAGCCTGATCGCACCGGGTTTGGGAGTTTCCAAAGATCCGTCGGAAAGTAGATTTCGAATGCGGGCATTCACCTTAATGTCGTATTGATCGATGACTAACAGTGCGTCGGCACAACTGCTGTGATCTGCAACTGTTGGACCAGAGGCTATTACGGCCGGATCATTACCTGGAACATCTGAGATCATGAGGGTAAACGTGCTTCCGGGCCATGCGGCTTCGGCAAGACGGCCACCTTTGATTCTTGAAAGATGCTTGCGCACACAGTTGATCTGGGAGATGTCAGCACCGGACTCAAGCAGCTGCCGGTTTATTTGCTGCTTTTCTGTTAGGCTGAGTTCGTCAATTGGCAGTGTCAGTAAAGAAGATCCACCTCCGGAAAGCAGGCACAGTAGTAGGTCGCCTTCATCAAGCGATGCTGCAATATCCAGAATTCGATTTGCTGTGTGTAGGCCTGCCGTATCAGGTATAGGGTGGGCGGCTTCAAGAACTTCGATTTTATTACAGGTTTTCGCATGTCCATACGGGGTGAGTACGACACCAGACAGTGGTCCAGGGCTACAGGCCTCTAAAGCCTGTGCCATGGATGCAGCGGCTTTTCCGGCACCAACAACCACCGTTCGAGCTGCGGTTCCGTTCGGTACTAGACTTCTATCGATTAGTCTCCTGGGATCCGCGCTGGCAACAGCAGCGCAAAACAGAGCCTGCATTAACTGGCGCGGATCATTCTGGACTGAAACTTTCACTTGGTATATTTGCTCTTGAACTGGCAGGTCACAATATTTGCTTAATGTGTTGGTGTTTGCCTTGGCGTGAAACTAGAATTATGTCAGTTGGACTGCCCATAGATGTGGACGATGGAGAATCTATATGCCTAATTATGCCGCACCTGTTGAGGATCTTAAGTTTGTCCTTAATGAACTTGTTGATCTGGGAGAGATTCGTACGATGCCAGGATACGAGGAGGCTACCCCAGATTTGGTCGACGCGATACTGAATGAAGCTGGGAGACTGGCATCAGAAGTGCTCGCACCGCTGAACAGGTATGGAGACGTACAGGCGCCCGCCGTAAAAGACGGTGTGGTAACGACCTCTCCGGAATGGAGAGCTGCCTACCAGAGGTTTGCAGAGGGCGGCTGGACGGCGCTCATATTTGACCCCGAATACGGCGGCCAGGGCTTGCCTCGAGTATTGGCTGTAGCCGTACAGGAAATGTGGGATGCCTCAAATATGTCATTCGGGCTTTGCCCATTGTTGACGTGCTCTGCTGCCGAGGCAATCTCATTGCAGGGTAGTGAGGAACAGAAACGAATCTATCTGACCAAACTCGTATCTGGTGAGTGGGCCGGAACAATGAATCTGACTGAGCCACAGGCTGGGTCTGATCTTAGTGCGATCAGGGCAAGCGCTATACCAACAGACGACGACAGGCACTATCTCCTGAGCGGTCAAAAAATCTATATTACCTACGGTGAGCACGATCTGACTTCTAACATCGTGCATCTTGTACTTGCTCGGACACCAGATGCGCCCGAAGGGGTGAAAGGTATCTCGCTATTTGTTGTACCCAAATTCATACCGGATGCACAAGGAGAACCTGGTGAGCGAAACGATCTACGGTGTGTGTCCCTGGAGCACAAACTCGGTATCCACGGCAGTCCCACTGCGGTCATGGCATACGGCGACCAAGGTGGCGCAACTGCATATCTTATCGGTGAAGAAAATAGAGGACTCGAGTACATGTTCATTATGATGAATATGGCGAGACATGCTGTTGGTGTCGAGGGATATGCGATTGCTGAGCGCGCTTATCAGCGTGCGCGAAGTTACGCGACTGAGCGGGTTCAAGGACGTGCCGTAGGTGACCCGAGCGGTAAGCGCGTCACCATAATTGATCACCCAGATGTTGCTCGCATGATGATCGATATGAAGAGCCGTGTGGAAGCTATGCGAGCAGTCAGCCTGTACGCCGCACAGGCAATGGATTGTTCCATCCGACAACCAGACGAACGGGCCAAGGCAAAGGCCCAGCAGCGTTTAGATGTGTTGATCCCTGTTGTTAAAGGCTGGAGCAGCGAAGTGGGTAATCTGGTTACCGGTGTAGCTTTGCAAGTTCACGGTGGCATGGGGTTTATCGAGGAAACCGGTGCGGCTCAACATTATCGCGACGCTCGCATTACTACAATTTACGAAGGCACTACCGGAATTCAGGCGGCCGATCTGGTAGGTCGAAAACTTCTTCGTGATGGTGGTGAGGCTATTTATGAGTTAATTGAACAAGCACGTGTAGATCTTGCCCAGATTAACTCTGGTGAGTCCGAAACGTTGAAGGTAATTTTTACGAGTGTATCTACGGCACTTGATCGGCTTTCCGGCGCGACGGGCTGGATACTTGAAGCAGGTATAAAGGATCCCAGGCGACCCTACGCATCATCCTTTCACTATCTCATGCTTTGGGGCAGTGTTGCAGGAGGTTGGCAAATGGCAAGAGCTGCGGGTGTAGCAGCTCGCCACTTAGCAACGGGTGAGGGCCATCAGGAATTCTATAGGAGCAAATCCCTGACTTGCCGACACTACTGTGAGCAGGTGCTGCCGGAAAGTGAAGCGCACTACCAGGCAATAATTTCTGGATCGGATACCGTACTGGCGGCCGCACAATACATTTGATTAGGCGAGTTTGATGCCGTTAGCAACGGATTGTTCAGGCTGTGCCAACACAACAGATCCATCAGCCTGGGTAAAGCCGGTTATCAAGCATTCAGACCTAACTGGGCCGATCTGTTTTTTCGGAAAATTAACGACACCGAGCACCTGCTTTCCGACCAGATCATCTGGTGAATAAAGGTCAGTGATCTGCGCGCTGGATTTAAGCATGCCTACCTCTGGCCCGAAATCAACATGGAGAATGTAAGCTGGTTTCCGAGCTTCGGGAAAAAGTTTTGCTTCAATGACCGTGCCGATACGAAGGTCGACTTGTTCAAATTCCTGCCAGCTGATGGTTTTCATAATCATGTCCGCGGTAGTTGTGAATCTGGATCATCGATTCCAATGAGTCGACGTATTGCGGCTGCCTCAAAGTTCGGCAGGGACTGGTTACGTTCTGGTAGCCAATAATCCAGCCATTGCCGCAGCGGCAACAATTCTGGCACATCGAATTTTTGCTCCAGCAGATGTATAACCCTCGGTATGTGTCTGACGTAGTCTGATTTGCCATCCCGGAGTAGAAGGCGGAGGAATATCCCTGCCACCTTGCAGTGTCGCTGTGCTCCTAAGACGTGATACCAACGCCTAAAGTTTTCAACCTCGAGCAGAGGCATGGCCTCATGGTAACGTTGAATCATCGATACGACCAGGTTTGGGTTGATATCACGTCGTGCATCCTCCAGTAAAGAGACTAGGTCATAGGCCATCGGCCCGATCACAGCGTCTTGGAAGTCAAGCAGTCCACAGCCAGAAATTCCGATTCCCGGGTGGACCCGCATCAGATTATCAACGTGGAAATCTCTCAGTACGAGCGAATGGGCAGGTTCGGGGAGACTGTCTAGGATCTCCTGCCAAATCGAGATATAGCTGTGGCGCATCTCGGCGCTGGTGGGGTTGTTGCGAATTACCGGCGCATACCAGTCGGTAAGAAGGAGCGCTTCCTGGATGAAGAGGTTGCGGTCATATAGGGGAAGGTCGATCGCAGCGGCATCCGGGTGACTGTGCAAGGCGATCAGCACGTCGACGGCCAGAGGATAAAGTGAGGTGTCATCCGTACCAGATGCAATCAGACGAGTAAAAGTGTCGTCGCCAAAATCCTCCAGCAAAAGGAAGCCGTATTCTTGATCAAAATCGATGATCTCAGGTGTTTTGAGTCCTACTGCGGTGAGGTGGCGGGCGATTTTGGCAAATTGCCCTACATTTTCGAGCTCCAGCGGTGCGTCCATGAGCAAGATGGGTCTGTCCGTGTCCGATAGACGGAAATATCGACGGAATGAGGCATCCTGAATGAGAGGCGACAGTGATCGTGGGTCAAGGCCGCGCTGGTGAAGAAATGTACGGCACTGGGCCTGTCTTTCGTCGTTGAGCGTCATTGTTGTAGTGGCTTGATCGTCATAAGGATTGGTGTCTGTCAAAAGATGCCATGCAGATACCATTGACCACTTCCGAGGTCCCGAAAAATCCAGACTCGCAATTGGTTATTTGAAGCTAGATAATAATCACGTTTTACTGGTTTTTTATCCCACCAGCCACTGCTAATTCGTTCGATCTGTTTATCCAGCAACAATGGTTTTCCTTGGAGACAGGGTTGCCCGTGTTTTATATCCATGTGCCTGGGTCGGTGAAGTAACCACAGTGGTCGAGGAGAAGATTGAAATGTAGGCCCAAGCTCTCCGGGAGAGCAAGGCATCCAGGATTGTTCGGGGCGATGATCTGGATTGAGCCGTATGCCCTGAACAGCTTTGAAGCCAAGGCGATTCTGAAGACTGTCGAGCAATACTGTAGGATCTCCTGAGAAATTACAGTTATCTGTCATCAGGGTATCATTATCTTCCGGGATCGATGTCAGGAGTTTTGCTTTGAGCGCCAGGTGTGTAATTGGTCGCTTCAGCTGTATCGCTTCAAATGCAAGCCGGGATAGCTTTAGAAACACTTGAGTCTCTCGGCGGGGACAGGACATTTGCACGGGTATGTCCAAGGAGTACCCATGGTCATCTGTAAGAATCCAGTTAAGGTGGTTGGCTGCTGTACAGGAATGTTTTAACTGTACGCCCATAGTGTTCAGCAGATGTTCTATAGCTGGAAGCAGAAACTCAATTGAGTCGACATCCTGTATAAGTGCTACATCTTCGTAGAATGTCAGTGGAGGTGTATAAAATAACTGTGGGTCAGCCGTTCGGCCGATGAGCTGATCTAGTTGATTGAGCACAGTCGGATTGAGTCGCCGGGCAAGACCATGCCGTGGAAGGCGCAGTAACCCTCCGATTTTATGGATGCCGAGTCGGTTTAGTAGATCGTTTCGGCGACGCCCAAGATTTAGCCATCCGACGGGCAGGTCGCGCAGGTGAGATACAAGCTGCCCGCGGTCAGTGACACACAGCGTTCGACCTGCACGGGCACTCAGTATCGCACTTGCAGGTGTCGGAGTGACAGCCGTTTGGAATCGATGGGCTTCAGTCTGGATCCAGCTATCTACCGATATCAACAGGGACTGAAGTCCACCATAGAGTTTAAGGCTGCCTGCAATCTCCATCAGCAAACAATCCTCGCGAATGACAACAGCAGGTGTCCAGCGGGTTGCCCGGCTGGCCAGTTTTTCCAGTATCTGTTGTTCCGACCTCTGGTCACGGGGAAATGTTTTGAGTTGTGGAACCATAGCGCGAGCTGTAGCGAGTGTCATATCTGGTCGAATACCGGCCTGGTTTGCGGCATCATTGACAGTGATGATCCGATAAGCCTGTCTTTGCTGTTCAAAAGCCACCGCTGGTGTGTTTTCAGCGAGGCTAGTGACAACTTCAAGAGAGAGTTTCGGAAAATATAAGGCCAGCCAGAGCGGAAGTTTGTTGGATGGCCCTGTCAGTGAGGGAGTTTGAGGGGGGGAAGGTGGAACGGCAAAGAGCGTTCTCGAGGTTGGGCTTCCCGGTATAACACAGGTATTTGAATGCTGATTCACAGACAACAGCCCATATCGGATGGTATATGTTGAACAGGGATACGCCGTGACAGCGTCAGGTTATTCACTGAACGGCCACCTCGACACTTAAGTATGTTTAGTTGAATGCCATCTGGGTCCGGCTGACACTGAATGCGCAGGGCGGCACTGGTATGGGGGTCCACAGCGGGGCCAGTGCAGAAGCAGATCATCC
The DNA here is from genome assembly GCA_002456995.1 of Candidatus Thioglobus sp. MED-G25. Taxonomy (GTDB): domain Bacteria; phylum Pseudomonadota; class Gammaproteobacteria; order Arenicellales; family UBA868; genus REDSEA-S09-B13. The sequence goes on from NTKC01000017.1 coordinate 21,538, forward strand.
AGGTCTGGCTGCGTTCGGCGGCCAGTTGAAGGCGGCGTAGGGGAGTCCGGCCGAGGTGTTGAGTCCAGAATAAAACCACACTGCAACCGCCGGATCGAAGAGATTCTTCTGCTGCCCATAAGGCATCCTGCTGTCTACTGGGCCGGACTAAAAGTATCCTCGACAGTTCTATACCGTTGTCGTTCAGGGCTGGTGCAAAGGGGGTGTGAGGGGGTGTTATCCAGGTCTGCCAGCGTGCCTGTTTGCTCAGTACAGACAATGCAGGTGCTATCAGCCACAAGGGGCTGTGGTTGATGTCTTTAACCAAAACCTCGGTCATTGCACCCAGTGGCCAACCACCGCCAGGCAGGCACTGGTCCAATTCATCAAATCCCGTTGGTACCACGGAACGGGTTGTGATAGTGGAGCGGTTCCCTCGCCAGATATCCCGCCGATTCAGACAGGACTCAATACTCACAGTAGATTGCCATTACGGATCACCCCAACGCCTATACCCTCAATAGCGAAGGCATGTTTTCTCAGATCTACCCGAATCGGCTCAAAGTCAGGATTATGCGGTAATAGGGTGACTACATTTCCACGCTGACGAAACCGCTTTACAGTGACTTCGTCCTCTAGTCGTGCCACTACGATCTGGCCGTTTTCGGCTTCCCTGATACGGTGTACTGCCAGCAGGTCATGGTTGAGAATGCCGGCATCGCGCATGCTCATGCCCCGTACTCGAAGCAGGTAATGTGCTTTGGGCTGGAAAAGTCGATTAGGTAGGGTGTAATGATCTTCAATATGTTCGCTGGCAAGGATAGGACTGCCGGCTGCCACTTCACCGATCACCGGTATTCCTGTCGGTACCAACAGTCGGATACCCCGCGAGGTTCCGGCGCGCAGTTCGATTGCGCCCTTGCGTGCCAGTGCCCGCAAATGTTCCTCGGCTGCGTTGGCCGAACGGAAACCGAGCTGTTTTGCGATTTCTGCACGGGTTGGCGGCATACCGGTGTGCTGAGAAAATGCCTGGATGCATTCCAGCACCTGCAGTTGTCGGGTTGTCAATGTTTGCGCCATGAGGTCTGTTACCAGTTTGAGGGGTTGGTATCACAACATATTGTGATACTGTAATTATATACAGTTATCGGATAACTCTGTCCAGTCCGCCTGGGTTATGTTAGATGCCCATAATCAGAGTGATGTGCAGAATCCGGGAACCGAACGGACAATACAACGCAGCGAGGAGACGTGGTTGTCAGGGCCTCAAGGCGGCCCAGGATGGTCTATCTTGATGTGTGGTGTTTTTGGCAGTTCGATTTGCAGACATCGTCCTGGCCCCTAGATTGCTTCGTATGTCATAAAATCTAAGAAACTATTACGGAGTCCACAATGGATCTTAAAATTCGTGGCCGGTCGGCAGTGATTACTGGTGCATCCAAGGGTATCGGGCGGGCTGTTGCAGAGCGACTTGCAGCGGAAGGTGTCAATATTCACTTGGTTGCCCGAACTGTGACAACGCTCGAAACAGCTGCCTCTGAACTAAAAGACAAGTACGGGGTGGATGCTGGATTCTCGGCGCTGGATTTGTCGGTCAGCAGCAATGTCGATCAACTGTTTGCTGAATATTCTGGCACCATTGATATTCTGGTAAACAACGCCGGGGCCATTCCTGGTGGCAGTATTGACCGGGTCGATGAGGCGACGTGGCGACAGGCATGGGATCTTAAAGTCTTCGGCTATATCAATATATGTCGCCTAGCCTATAATCGTATGCGAGACGCTGGCCATGGTGTGATCATCAATGTCATTGGTGCAGCAGGCGAAAGGCCGAGTCCAGGATATATTGCAGGTGCAGGCGGCAACGCATCGTTGATGGCGATTACACGCGGTCTGGGTGGTCATAGCTTAAGCGACGGAATACGGGTTGTGGCAATCAATCCAGGCCTGATCCGAACAGAGCGGCTTGTGACAATTCTTAAGGCCCAGGCCGAAGAGAGCTTGGGTGATGAAAATCGCTGGGAGGAACTGATCGATCCCATTTTTGCTCCTGGCGACCCGCAGCACATTGCGGATCTTGCTGCGTTTCTGGCATCGGATCTGTCCGGTAATACCACGGGTACGGTGTTTACGGTCGATGGTGGTAGCAGCGTGCGATGAATTCGCTACCTGATAGCACACTTCATCCCAACTCGTCGGCTAGTTGAAGTATGGGGCCTGTCGTGATGCATTTTGGCTTTGTAATGAGAATGGGATAAATAACCTTACATTTAATTAAACGAGACGTTGATGCTTGTGCTGTTTACAGGCAAGGGGAGGAAAATTATGTGCCTTAGCTCTCTGGATCATTGTTCAATTCGGACAGTCAAACTTGGGGAGACCCGGGATTTCTATGTCAATATTCTCGGTATGATAGATGGGGATAGACCCGATTTCCCGTTTCCCGGTGCGTGGCTGTATGTGGATGAGGTCGCTGTGGTGCACATTATTGGGGTCGATCCCGAAGATTCATCCGGTCTCGCGTCACATCTTGGCGGTGAAATCGGTGCCGACGCCCTGACAGGGTCGGGTGCACTCGATCACATTGCATTTCGCGCCAAGGACCCTGAACTGGTGATGTCCCGCCTGAAAGAGAACGGGTACGAGTGTCGTGAGCGTGACATCCCGAGTATGAACCTGTTCCAGGTATTTGTTGAAGATCCCAATGGCATCACGATTGAACTCAATTACTGGGGTGAGGAACAGGTGGCTGCGTAAATAGTCGCAGTTCGTATAGCCATGTTGGAAGAGACTGCAGCAATATCCGTGGTTCCAAGCCATGAGGAGATGTTTGAACAGGCGGTCGCCATGAATTTCAAGCTGTCAGAGCAGCTAGCGCTGGTTGAAGACACACGCACGCTGCACCCGGATGCGGTTAAAGATCTTTGGGATGCCGAGCTTTGGGTCAGTCCGCTGGTTGATTGATCAGGGGATGAACTGCCTGGTATTCGATTACCTGTTGGTGCTTGCCGCTGGATGTTCGCCGAAAGAGTGGGTTATGCTCTTGGCTTTGCTATTTAGATGAGGTTCGACATGGACGAAGAAGTTTTTAATATACAGCTGCGAAAGTTCCTAAAGAAAGTAGGCATCCAGTCACAGCGTGAAATCGAACAGGCCGTACGTTTGGCTATCAGCGCAGGTACGCTCGACGCGACGGAACCGCTGACGTCACGCGTGGTGCTGCAGGTGCCAGCGGTGGGCATCGATGTCACTATAGAAGATGTGATTAAGCTGAGCTGAGTAGTTCGGGACTAGGTCTGATTTCACAGGTATAGCTCATGACTGAATTCAGGCCGCCTCTGATAGAAATACGCGATGCCACGGTATTTCGAGGAGTCACAAAAGTATTTGACCGCCTCGACCTGGTTCTGGAGCAGGGGCGTAGTACCGCGATTCTGGGGCCTAATGGTGCTGGTAAAACCACACTGCTGAAGCTGCTTACCCGGGAACTCTATCCTGTTCAGCGTGATGGTGCGTACGTGCGCATTCTGGGGCAGGCACGCGGCGATATCTGGTCCCTGCGCACACAGTTGGGCATTATTTCGAGTGACCTCCAATACGAGTATGCCGGTCGGGCGAGCGGGCTTGAGGTGGTGCTGTCGGGTTTTTACGCTAGTGTTGGTGTGTGGGGCCACCAGGAATATGATGCGAGTCAACAGGAGATGGCCCAGGTGACACTGCATGAATTGGGAATTGAGGACCTGGCAGAGCGCCGTTATGAGACTTTGTCGACCGGTCAACAAAGACGATTGCTACTGGGACGTGCCCTGATCAATCAGCCGGACAGTCTTTTACTCGATGAGCCGACCAGTGGTCTGGACCTTGCGGCCACGTTTAGTTATCTCAAGACCTTGCGTCGGTTGATGTTAACCGGACGAACTGTCGTGCTGGTGACCCATCATATTCACGAAATTCCACCGGAGATCGAGCGTGTCGTTCTATTAAATGCAGGTAAGATTACTGCTGACGGTCACAAGCACTCAGTATTGTCTAGTCAGTCTCTGAGTTCGTTGTTCGGTGAGTCAATCAATCTGATCGAATCGGATGGCTGGTATCAAGCGACACCCGCTTGAAGCGTTTAGACCGCTGCTTTTTTCACTGCGGTTGATAGGCGTTTTGGTTTGTCATCGTATTCCACGGTATTTTCACCATTGTAGACGAGGAAGTGGCGGCCTTTGGCGCGAGCGATTAACGTTACACCGAGATCCTGAGCAAGTTCCACGCCCATGTAGGTGATTCCGGAACGGGACACCAGAACGGGAATGCCCATATGAGCAGCTTTCATCACGATCTCAGAGGTAAGCCGGCCGGTGGTGTAGAACAGCTTGTCATTCCCCCCAACTCCTTCCAGCCACATTTCTCCAGCAATAGTATCAGTCGCATTGTGCCGACCGACGTCTTCAACAAAGTAGAGGATCTGTGCGCCGTTACATAATGCGCAACCATGTACTGCGCCAGCAGCACGATAAACTTCGTTGTAACTACTAATTGTCTTTAGTAGTGCATAGATGGTGGACTGAAGTATCTCAACAGAGGGCAAACGAGTGTCGTAGAGTTTGTCGAGTGTGCAACTGAATACAGTACCCTGGCCACAGCCACTGGTGACAATACGGCTGGAGAGTTTTTCCTGTAAGTTGCTGATGCCTTCACCGTGCGTCGTGATGACATCAGCAGTCTCTCGCTCCCAGTCGACTTTAATCTGTGCAATCTCTTCGATGTGGTCTATAAGCCGCTGGTTGCGTAGATATCCCAGCGTGAGTTTTTCCGGGTAGGTGCCCAGCGTCATTAATGTCACGACTTCGCGCCCGTCAACTTTGATAGTCAGCGGAAACTCTCCAGCTACATGTAGATTACGTGTGTCGCCGTACTCGTCTCGCGCTTCGACCGGATGGGTTGCCGGCAGGCCTTCATTCGACATAATAGGTCGGTGGATTACCGGTCGTTGCTCAAGATCTGTTTGCTGTTGATCCATTTTTGTGTGCCACAATTGAGTGCCCTTGTCTTGACCGGTATAGTGATCGTCTATGATAAAACCTGCAACCATCAAAACCCCGGGTTCAACACGGTTTTAGTGTTTGTTATTGTGGAGCGAAAACCGTTTCATGCCAAACCGTGGCTGGCCGACACATGGTAAGTAGTGGGGGTTATTATCGTTAACCGGAATGCTGACGAGGTCGAACTGACGCTAGTCCATGACGATGACAGTGTCTCGCAATACCTTTATGTCGGATTTGACATTGATTTGTTTAAAGATGGTCTGGAGAGTTATACCGCCAACTTTCGTGCCCACAAACCGAGTGTGTTTGTTATCTGTGAGCACGATGACGAAATCGATAAGATCCGGCCCTAGGTTGTAACCTTGAGTTATGGCGAGATAGGTTTCCTATGTGGAAGTAGGTGAACCTGTATTGGATAATCCGATCCCGTCTGACATCTATCACTGGGTTGAATCGCACGTGTTGGAAAATTACCGCCCTGAAGAGAGAAAGAAGCGACGACGAGAGAAATGGGTTGATGAATCCCTTAAACCGAGTCCTCGTCCCTTGCCGGACGGGTAATAGTGCGACCATGGAAGACGAGTCACAAAGTCTTTTAAGGCGATGGTCGATCTGCAACGTGCCCGGGAAGCGCTTGCTACTATCGACGAAAGCCTTGTACCAGGGCAAACCCCAGCGGACGAGCAGCCCATAGGTGAAGACGATCAGTGTGATGACGTCGAAACATTCCCAAATGATTCCGCGATAGCATAGGTCGAAGAAGAAACAGATGAGTCCATCAGTAATGTTGAAGCCAATAATGGAGGTGCAGGGTCAGCATGACAGATTCAGACAGAGAGATCATCGACTACCTCGGTTTTGATCTGCCTGGGGAAAACCAATTAGCGCAGGCACGGCGTACAGCGCTGTTGCGTGGACTGGAGGGCAGTGCAGAGCCCACATCCCTGGTTTCTTATACTTCGGCTGGCCTGGTTCTGATCATCGGTCCGGAACCTTCTGCATTATCAGTGGCGGAGAGTCTTGTCGGGTCTGTGACCTGTTTCGTACTCGCAACAGACGCAATCGACAATACATTGTCCACACCGATGGGCTATGAGAAGCGTCAAGTTGCTGGCCAGGATGTCCCGATCATATTTGGCAAGCCGGAAAAAATACTTGGTCATCTGGGTAGTTTCGAGGTGATTATTGAGCGGGACCAGAGAGAGGTGGAGTTGGCGAAGGTTATGAATTTGGCGAGTGGTGGTATCGACGTAGTTCTTGACCTTGCTCGAGATCCGTTGCTCAGAACCGAATTGTTACCACCAGGCTATTTTGCGCCAGCTGGGGATTCATCAAGACTAGATCAGGCGCTGTCGGATATACCCGAACTCGCCGGGATTTTCGAGAAACCGAGATACGTGCAATACAACCCCGACATATGTGCCCACAGTGAACGCGGGATAGCGGGCTGTACCCAGTGCATCGATGTGTGTCCGGCAGGATCGCTCACATCTCTGGCTGGACGCATCTCGGTCGACCCACACCTGTGTCATGGTATGGGGTCGTGTGCTGCGGTGTGTCCGACCGGCGCGATGACCTATGCCTATCCCAACCTGGCCCGTACATTAGACAGTCTACGCAGACTGCTCAGTAGCTTTCGTGAAGCTACAGATCTGTCCGCAGTATTATTACTGTTCGATAGCGAACATGCCGGCAGTACTGTTAAGGGTGTGGTTGCCAATATGGCTGCTGATGTTATTCCCTGGCGAATCGAAGAGGTGGGTTCAACAGGTATTGAAGTCTGGCTGTCGGCAGTTGCTTACGGCGCACGTTCTGTTGTGATCGTGACAACAACGCACACGCCGTCTTCCACACGGACCGCACTCGAGTCACAGGTCAAGCTGGCGGGTGTGTTGCTGGAGGGGTTGGGTTACTCGAGTAATTACGTTCGTCTGATAGATGTAGAGCATTTCTCCGATTCCGCCAACCTGGCGGTAGATCCATCTAGTGAAATTAGAGTCGCAGCCACTTATGGTGGGATAGATGAAAAACGGGTTGCACTTCGATTTGCGTTCGATCATCTGCTGCAAGTAGGGAATGCCAGCAAAGATCTAATTGATCTTCCAACCGGTTCGCCGTTCGGCACAGTGAACATTGACACTGATGCGTGTACGCTGTGTATGGCCTGCGTGTCAGTGTGTCCTTCTGGAGCGTTGGACGATGATAAGGAACAGCCCAGATTGACATTTCTGGAATGGAACTGTGTTCAATGCGGGATCTGCGAACGGGCTTGCCCTGAAGGCGCGATTTCATTGCATCCGCGCTTGTTGCTGAACGCTGAACAACGAATGCAGGTTCGAACAGTAAACGAAGAGTCACCTTTTCTGTGCATAGATTGTGGCAAGCCGTTCACGACTCAGAGTATGGTGAGCAAAATGGAGGAAAAGCTAAAAGGGCACCGCATGTTTCAGGGAGATGGGCTGAAATCTTTGCATCGGTGTGAAGATTGCCAGCTCAAGGCGATGTTCTGACCGAGTCATGCTTTGATTGAGGAGTGGTCGCACAGAATCTAACAGACCGCCCGTGCTCAGGATTATTTTGTTTCCGGATTGTTATTTTCCGTGAATTGTTGTGTAGGATGTTGGTATTCAGTCGACTGTGATGGTTCAGTATGCCGATTATCTAGATCTCGAGAAGTTCATTTTAGTCAGATGGTATCTAGCTGATAGTAAAAGATGACCTTAAGGCCATCGATATGCACCATGCCGTGGTGGGCCGTGCAGTTACGGGCACAAGCTGGTGATAAGATAACGCACCTCGGTTGAAAAATGGAGTGACTATGTGAGCTGTTGGCTTTTCGGCACAGTGCACGAGCAGAGGTCACCGTGAAGAGGGAAAGCTCGATGTGAAGTACGAGGAGAACTTAGATGGGAAACGAAAGGAAAAAGCACAGGAAAGAAAAGAAAAAGCCCAAAAAACCGAAGAGTCACTCTTTGGTAAGTTTGGATTACTGGTTACTACATCATTACTAATGTGAGGCTACCCAAATCGCGGTTGCCCTTTTTTTGGGGGATAGTTCGTAGGACTAATCTCTTATAATTCATTTAGACGGTGTATGAGAACTTTTTGGAGAGGTGGCAGAGGCCGGTCGATTGTACCGCACTCGAAATGCGGCGTACCGCAAGGTACCGTGGGTTCGAATCCCACCCTCTCCGCCATTTGTTTAAGAATCAAAGGGTTACGGGATATGGTTACTGGGCCATGTTCTTGTAGCGGGTGAAACGGAACTTGTGAAAAAGTACCTCATTAAGTATTCAGTCCATTTTCATTATTACTCTTTTGGCGGAGACAAAAAAAGCGACGTCAGGTCAGGTGAATACGAGATGGAATGTCCTTCATTGGAAGAGGCATCCGGACTATTTAAGGACTATTTCTATGCGAAAAAGGAAAGTTACTTCGTGGCGTTACCCGAGTTTGGGTGGAAGCTGACTCATTTGGAGATAGACAAGATTTGGGGGCCGCCTACCGATCTAGAGAATGTTTTTAATGGAGTTTGGACCTATTACGAGAATCTGATTAATCGGATTGGCGAAGGACCTTTGGGTGGTATGGATAGTAATCGGATTTAAGACAACATGCTCGCTTTTCTATCTTTCAAGTTTGCACGGATTCTGGGAGTTCGACCGGTCGTCGTAAATCTGGTCCTTCTGCATCTTCTCATTGGAATTGGGCTGACCGCTTACGGTAGCATTGATGACGCTGGCGTGGGACAGCCGACCGTGGTGGGAATATTTACTCTGATGTACGTAGTCCTTGTTGGCGGAGTGGTTGGACTGGGCCGATTGGCCAGTAGGAATTTCTTCCGAAAACCTGACGACTGGGAGGATGTTTAACAGGTTGCACTAGCTGCCGCTATCTACACTCACTTTGCCCAGCACCTTCAGGTTATCGAGTGCTGTCACGTCACCTTGTTCAGCAGCACGTCTAAACCACTTAATGGCCATTTCTTCGTCAGGGCTAACCCCGTGACCATGCATATAAAGCCATCCAAGGATGTTCTGTGCCGGGGCATATCCTTGTTCCGCTGCGCGACGGTACCAGTACACAGCATTGAGATAATCTTTATCTATGATCCATCCGTCATGAAAGTAGTCACCCAGGTCGGACTGGGCCCACGCCTTTCCATCACTGGCAGAAAGCTGAACCGGCTGCAGGGCAATTGAGAAAAGTCTCATCGCTTCTTCTTCATCACGCTGCACGCCCCGCGCTTTGATCAACATGTTGGCAACACGAACCTGAGCCCTGGGGTACCCGTGGGCAGCCAGGGGCGCGAGAAAGCGGTAGGCCTCGCTATAGGCGCCCTCGTAGTAGGCCGTGAGTCCGTTTTGGAGATCCAGAAGTTCTTGTTGAGAAGCCAAGTTGTCCGCTTCGGCATTTTTAGCAGCCGCTTCTGCTTGGAGCCTTTGCTGCTTTTCGGCGAGTTGACGGCGGTTCTGAAGTTGTTGCTGCAGTTGGAGTACTGTCTGATTCTGTGGTTCGATAGCCGCAGCAATACGCAGGTTTTGCTCGGCAATTCCATATTCACCGGCAGCAAGTTCTCTCCTGGCTTGACGGAGAAAATGTTCGCTGATGCTGCCGATTCCATTTCGGGCGCGTTGATTATTGGGGTCGAGATTGAGTGCTGCTCTGTAGAGAGTTAAGGCATTGTCCCCTTGGGGTTCAACGAACTGGTTGTTCTCGAACGCATTCGAAGCCCTGGTGAGTAACTGTTCAATGCGACGGTGTCGATCCCTTGTCTGTTGCTGGCGGGTTGCTTCAGCGATTGCGTCGGCTTTTGCTGTCGCGGCAACCTGTTTAAGTCGCCTTTGTTCAATCTGATCAAGTTTTTGTTGAACGTCGATGACAGCCTCTGATGCTTGATTGATTGTCGCGAGTAACGAAAGTTTTTCGCGGGCTGCTCCAAGATCACCGGCATCGATCAGAGATTCAATGCCACTGACTGACTCGCCAATCATATCCTTTATACCTTGTGTGGCTTCTGGATTGTCTGGATCTAGTAGCAAAACTTCCGAGAATTCCTGATAGGCATTACCCGATTGCGGATCAAAAGAACGGCCGGCACGATGGTGTCTTCGAGCTGCCTTAAGGTGGGGGTCAGTCAGCGCGGCTATCTCGGTTAGTTCACGAAACTTTTCGGCCTTCTGTCTGTCAGCAGAGCGGGTGATCATGGTTATGCCATCTTCACTCGAGGTATTCGAGTTTTGTTGCGATGGGCTACCACCCGTGCTGGCCGTATCGGAGGTTGTGTTGATTTCTATTTTTGCAGGTGTGGCAGAAGGTCCAGTATTCGCGCTCTGTGGGCTTAGCCACCAATAGGCAATAATCAGCACCAGAACACCAGCGGTGATTAGACCTAGGGATTTTCCCTTTTTAGGTGGGCGAGAGTTGCGTAGTCTGTCATCCACCTCAACAGGTGTGAAGTTGTCGCCAGACAGTATCTCACCAGCACTTCGAAGTTCGTCGGTAACAGTTTGGTCTACAGATAGGCCAAAATCCTTTTGAAAAGTGCTTTCTTGTATCGCTGATGGATTGTTTGTGCGACTTGGTGCATGCAAAGGTTCGACGTCCTGTGTTGCAACGTTGTCTGTTGCTCTAAGATCTCGGGGCTGGGTTGACCTAGCAGCAAATACATTGGGTGGAGGTTCGGTATGTTTGGCAGCACTAGTCCCAGAACCTGGCGCTAGACTTGCGGCGGACTTTTTCAATGCGGCCAGTGCAATTGCGGTTGCTCCACGTGAGGTTCTGATTTTTCCGTCCGAGCTGCTTTCCGGTAAGGTTGCACGAGCCGCGTCGCTTTGTTTTTTGATTCCGTCCTGTCGGCGGGTAAAAATGTTACTACGATTAAGTGGTGCTTGTGGTGCTGAAGCTGTTTGTTGCTTTATGTTGGTTGTTGATTCTAAAGGGATATTTCCACGTACAGTGGCCTTTGTATTCGGTTTAAGATTAAGTTCAAGTGGATCAGAATATGTGTCATCGTCGTCAGCCAATTTTCTGGCATCGGGGTCCAGCCAGTTGAATATTACTTCTGTATCCACCGGTCGTTCGGTAGTTCTAAGGGCGATAAGCCAATCAATAATTTCCAAAAATCTACCGGAGTAGTAACCGACACCCGCTTCTACTGCCGGGACAATCGGATCGGGTGTACCGCGATCAATAGCATCCATGCGGGTTGAAGATGGGACCGGAGCTGCGGAGGTTATGCATTCGTAGAGTACTGAGCCCAGGGCGTAGAAATCTGTCCATGGGCCAATCCGGCCCCGGGCCGTGGATAACTCCGGGGCACGATAATCTGATGGCGTTGACTTATCCGCGGGCGGATAATGGAACCGGTCGGTATTGAATCCGCAGATTGCCAGTTGTTCGTTGTCAGAAACAAAAATGTTTTCAGGTGAAATCTCCAGATGAATCAACCCTGCTTCATGCGCTGCCTCCAGATAAGTCAGTGCCGAGTACAGCATTGCCTTTAGGGCATCCTCCGGCAATGGTTTGCCGGTTTTGAGCAAATCTCTTACCGAAGCTAGTGGTCTGAACTTGATCGCGTAGTAGGCACTGTCATTGTCTTCTGAGTAGTGGACCACGCGACCTGCATGATCAATCTGGCTGAGTACTCTGCCGAGTAGCAGAAAATCCTTCAGCCCTTGTTCATAGTCTTCATTGAGTGAAGCGTCCCAAAGGAGTAGCGACAGGCCATCTTTGTCCCGGACAGCGAGTTGCTTCGGAAAGAACTCCTGAATAATGGCGGATCCGCTGTTGGAGGAGTAGGTGTAGCCGCTGTCGGTCGAGGCCAGAAGACGGTTAATCTGGAAATTCCCTAATCGGGCGCCAGGGGGAAGTGGAGCGGGTGAGAGAGAGTCATCCCTCTCGGAAGCATCGGGCTCCCGTTGTCGTGCCGGTGGGCGTGGCTTGACCGTCACGTTGCGATACGGCCGACAGCGGTTTTCAGGGAGAAGGATGACATCAGACAACACGTTCGTTGTCCGTTGTTGGGCCAATGGCGCAAACCTACTGCGCTAGCCAATTGCGTGTCTCTTTTTCTCAAGCGGTGACCGATCTAAACAGTACCCGTTATTGTTATGGCGAGAGGCATCTACCGACTTCGACCGATGGTAGTCCTGACACCGTGAACTGCAACTGCCGCTTGGCCGTGTATGATACCGGTATATTCAGCGCTTGAGAATACTGGAAAGTGGTTTTCTTATGGTTTGTGCAGTCAGCTCTGATTTACAGATCCACGCACAGTCCGATGGATCTAAAAATTGATGGAACCGGGTATGCCAAACAGCACTCAGACTCGTATGGCGCACATTCAGCCGCCCATAATCCCGTTAATCGGCGAATTAATTGATCAGAACCCTGGTACGATTTCACTGGGGCAGGGTGTGGTCCACTTTGGGCCGCCGGCTGATGCACTCAAGGCAGTGAAGGCCTGCTGGAATGATCCTGTTAACCATCAGTACGGACCGATCGAGGGAAATGAACGTCTTCGACTGCAAATTACAGACAAACTCCGACTGGAAAATAGATTGCAAACGGATGATTTGGCGATTGTTGTCACGGCCGGCAGCAATATGGCCTTTTTTAATGCCGTCCTTGGGATAACAAAACCTGGTGATGAGATCATCATTCCAAGCCCGTTCTATTTTAATCAGGAGATGGCGGTTCTCACCGCAGGTTGCCGACCCGTCACCGTGCCAGTTGATCAGTACTATTTTCCTGATCCGGGACTGATAGAAGATGCAATCAGTTCTCGGACTCGCGCTATCGTCACCGTATCACCAAACAATCCAACGGGTGTGGTGTATCCGGATTCTTTGCTCGATGACTTGAACGAGATATGCAGTCGACATGGGATTTATCACATCAGTGACGAAGCCTATGAGTACTTTGTATATGGTTCGAGTCAACATTACTCGCCAGGGTCGGGCACACAGAGCAGCGGGCACACCATTAGTATGTATTCGTTGAGTAAGGCATATGGTTTCGCCGGCTGGCGTATCGGGTATATGGCTTTCCCGACACATCTGCTCGAATCCCTCAAGAAAATTCAGGATACCAATGTCATCTGCCCGGCTATTATCAGTCAGCATGCCGCGCTTGCGGCGCTCAGGTCCGGTAGGGGTTATTGTCAGCCTTATGTCGAAGAAATGGCTGCAGTGCGGCTGTCAGTTCTGGAGGCACTGTCAGTTCTGGGCGACCGTATTCGAGTGGTTGAGCCAACGGGTGCATTTTATGTGTTCATTGAAGTGCCGAACACTACACTGAGCGATATGGCGCTGATCCAGAGATTGATTGAGGACTATCAGGTGGCAGTTGTCCCGGGCCAGGCCTTTGGTATCTCGGATCGTTGTACCCTACGGGTCTCTTACGGCGCATTGCGCACCAAGGATGTGCTCAACGGTATGGGCAGGCTTGTCGACGGACTCGGTCAGTTAATTTGACCGGTTGAGAGTCAAGTCGGTTTACAGGCAACCACGAAGTGGTATACGCTTTCCCGGCGAAGGAGAGGTGGCCGAGCGGTTGAAGGCGCACGCCTGGAAAGTGTGTATACGTTAATAGCGTATCGAGGGTTCGAATCCCTCCCTCTCCGCCAAACACTAGTAGAAAAGATGTTTTCTAGACTTAACATGTCGAGTCCATGTTTACGAATTCAGATTGATCTCTTTACATACTAGTAATGCCGGCATACGCTGTAGAGGTCTTGGAATACGGTCTTAGTTGAATATAACAACGTCGTATCTGGGATGTTATGAGTAGCTGTTTAATCAAGGACAAAAGGAGAAATGAAGATGATGAAGCACAATGTTTTGCTGCCCCTAGCGGCATTCGCTGTCGCTATCGGAATGTTTTTTTCAGG
>NTKC01000018.1 GCA_002456995.1 Candidatus Thioglobus sp. MED-G25
TCGGTGTATGGTCAGCAACCAAGATGGGTTGAAATTCGAAACACTCCTTATTCCGGCGTATTTCGCTTCAGATAATACCCGTCAGGTGATATATCTAGATTGAGTGAGTATTGTCGACGCCTCCGATATACGCATCACCTATATTTGTTAATGAACAACACACAATTGAAAAATTTATTGCTGCACATTAGGAGAAGCTAAAGATGGCTATTGATTACGACCACCTGATGACACTGGAATCGACTGGCAACGTAGTTCGATACGGAGACCGTGAGTCCATGCTCTACGCCCTGTCTGTCGGCATGGGTCGCGATCCATTGAATACCACCGAACTCGATTTTGTGTTTGAGAAAAATCCATTGAAAACAATACCGACAATGGCTTCAGTGCTTGCCCGAGTCCCGCTGCTGATGAATTGCGGCTTTGACTATACAAAGGTCTTGCATGCCGAACAGCATCTGCAACTTCATCAGCCATTGCCAGCAGAATCGGAATTAATCGCAGATGCCCGGGTGATTGAGGCTTTTGACAAGGGCAAGGCCAAAGGAGCTCTGATCTATACCGAAACCACGGCCCGCTCGAAGTCTGACGGCTCGCCACTCTTTACCGCGACCAGCAGTATATTTGCTCGTGGAGATGGCGGGTTTGGTGGTTCAACTGCATCGTCACCTCAACCTCATGTGATACCTGACCGTAGACCTGATACAACCTGTACCATCAAAACACGAGACGACCAGGCTCTGCTTTACCGGTTGAACGGCGACCGAAATCCACTGCATGCTGATCCGGAACTGGCCAACAACGTCGGCTTCCCGGTACCGATACTCCACGGTTTGTGTACCTACGGTACGGCGTGCCTGGCGATACTCAAAACCATCTGTAATTACGATCACACATTGATCACGGGTTTTGACGTCCGCTTTTCGGCTCCTGTCTATCCCGGTGAGACTATCATCACGGATATTTGGCGAGATGATCATATTGTGTCGTTCGAGTGCCGGGTTGCTGAGCGGAATGTAACCGTTATCCGGAATGGAAAATGTACATTGACGAACTGAAGTAACTGGAGACACCATGAACAAATTAGATGGAAAAGTCGCACTGGTTTCAGGATCCGGTCGTGGCATCGGCCGCTGCATCGCATTGAAACTCGCGAGCGAAGGCGCGCGGGTCGTGGTGAACGATCTGGATGAAGAACCGGCTGAGGAAACACTTGAACTGCTGCGCTCCTCTGGCGCTGAAGCCGTGAGTTGCACCGGCAGTGTCGTTGAACCCGGGTTTGCTGAGCGCTTCATCGCGACGGCCATGGACACCTGGGGCGTACCGGACATCATCATCAACAACGCTGGGTACACGTGGGACAATGTCATTCAGAAGATGACCGACGAACAGTTCCAGGCTGTCCTCGATGTTCACCTGACGGCCCCGTTCAGGATTCTGCGTGCCGCAACCGGACCCATTCGGGAAGCAGCCAAACGTGAAAAAGCCGAGGATCGCGAGATTTTCAGAAAGATTGTGAATATCTCATCCACGTCAGGTGTTTTCGGTAACGCTGGCCAGGCCAACTATTCATCTGCCAAGGCTGCAATCGTGGGCTTGACCCGGGCGATGTCGCGGGAGTGGGGGCGCTACAAAGTCAATGTCAATGCTGTTGCCTTTGGTCTTGTGCATACCCGCCTTACTCAGGCACTTGATGCAGATGCCGCCAGCATTGACATCGAGGGGCACCAAATTCCGGTCGGTGTGCAGCGGGCAGTGCTCGAGGCTGCCGGTTCTAGAATGTCTCTCGGTCGCGGTGGTACAGCTGAGGAGGCCGCTGGTGCGGTTTACCTGTTATGTATCCCTGAATCGAACTACATTACTGGCCAGTTGCTCCTGTGCGATGGTGGCCGCTAGGCGATTAACCGTTCCGATCCTGTTTTGTCTGCACACACCACTCTCATACTGGGCGATACCAGTTACCCCTGGATCGACATAGTCGACCGGGGTGCACGAGCAGCAACCGGCCTGGCTGAGTTCGGTGTCAACAGAAATGATTCGATTGCACTACTGTTGCGAAACGATCCTCCTTTCTTTGAGGTCACCACGGCCGCACAACGGCTGGGAGCCTACAGCGTACCGATCAACTGGCACTTCACACCTGACGAGGTACTCCATGTGCTGCGAGACAGCAATGCCAAAGCACTGGTGGTGCATGCAGATCTGCTTCAGGCGATACAAGATCAACTGCCCAAGGAGCTACTGGTGCTGGTAATCGAGACGCCACCCGCCATCCAGGCCGCCTATGCAATCGACCCGATTCTCTGCCAAGTGCCAAACGACATGAAATCCTGGTCAAACTGGCTCTCGAACTATCCGCCAAGAAATCTACAGTTCGATTCTGTACCGACTGCAATGATGTACACCTCTGGAACGACGGGCCGACCCAAAGGTGTGCGACGGGAAGCGGCCAGTCCTGAACAGGCTAATCAACTGCGTAGCGTCGAACCACAGGTTCTGGGCAACCGTCCCGGTATGCGCGTGGTTATCTGCGGGCCTCTCTATCACGCGGCGCCAATTCATTTTGCGCGGGTTGCTCTGGATACCGGAACGCTTATGGTGCTTCAACCTCGATTCGACGCACTGGAATTGCTCCAACTGATTCAGCGTCACAGCATCACTGGCATGTTCCTGGCACCAATCATGTTTGTCAGATTGTTGAAATTGCCTGAATCACAGCGACTTCAGTACGATATGTCGAGCCTCGAACACGTTATCCACGCAGGTGCAGTGTGTCCGCCCTCCATAAAACGCGCCATGATCGACTGGTGGGGTCCTGTAATCCACGAATTTTACGGCAGCACTGAAAGTGGCGTTATCACCCACTGCAACAGCGCACAATGGCTGATTCATCCTGGCAGTGTTGGCCGGGCGGTGGGAAACACCACGTTGCGGATTCTTAAATCCGATGGTACTGAAGCGGCGACTCATGAAGTCGGCGAGATATTTATGCGACGCCATGACTATCCAGAATTTACCTATCACGGCGATCCTGAAAAGCGCAATTCAATTGAACGAGATGGATTGATCACCAATGGCGATCTGGGCTACCTCGATGAGGACGGCTACCTCTACCTGTGTGATCGTGTCCGCGACATGATCATCTCTGGTGGGGTCAACATTTATCCCGCAGAAATCGAGTCAGTCCTACTGGCTTTCCCTGGTGTTCATGATTGTGCGGTTTTGGGTATTCCCGACGACGAGTATGGTGAACAGGTCCTTGCACTTATTGAACCTGCTGACGGCCAGGTCTGTGAAGAATCGACACTGCGTGCTTACCTAAAAGAGAATCTGGCTGGATACAAATTACCCCGTGTTATCGAATTTCGGCAGAATCTGCCACGTGAAGACAGCGGTAAGATTTTCAAGCGCAAGCTGAGAGAGCCCTTCTGGGAAGATGCTGACCGTAACATCTGATCAACAATGCTTCTGCCATCAAGCTTTGGCGTTACCTGAAAAGCCAGTAGACACATGAACATCAAAGCAGGAACAGCCTACAACGCGGGCACCAACATCTATTATGAAGTTCTCGGCAACCCGGCACATGAGACCCTGTTACTGATCTCTGGTCTTGGCAGCCAATTGGTCTACTGGACCGATGAACTGTGCCAGGTGTTTGTTGACCGACAATTCCAGGTTGTGAGATTTGATAACCGGGACGTTGGTTTAAGCTCAAAAACGTCTGGACCCGCCCAACCTATATCAGAAATTCTACGATCCGAAGGAGTTAACGCTCCCTATTCCCTGTCGGATATGGCAGCAGATACGATCGGCATCCTAGATGCTCTGGAGATCGAGACAGCCCACATGATGGGCGTGTCACTGGGCGGAATGATCGCCCAAACCCTGGCTATCGAATTTCCACAACGCGTACGCTCCCTGGTTTCCATTATGTCTGCCCCGAGGCCACGGATGGCCATCTCTGGTGACGACATATCAGCTGAGGCGGTGAGCAAATCTCTCACCCTAGATCTTAATAACCCGGAAACCTACGTCGACCTTCAGGTTGAAGGTTTCCGAGCGACCAGCGGCCCTCATTTTGACGATGCCTATATCAGACAGATTCTCCAGTGCAGCTTCAACCGCTGCTACCATCCGGCCGGATGGTCCTTTCAGATGGCAGCCGCGCGCGCCAGTGGAGATCGGCTATCCGGCCTGTCACGGCTCACGCTACCCTCACTGATCATCCATGGTGCTGCAGACCCGCTCATACCCGTCAGCTCCGGCCAAGCCACAGCGGCTGCGATACCGAATGCCCGACTGATGATTATTGAGGATATGGGGCACTGCCTTCTTGCCCCGCACTGGGCACCTGTTGCTAATGCGGTTGCCGAATTAGCAGAGGAAGCGCGTCAGTAATCCTCAAATCCATCGAGAAAACAAGTGTCATTGATCTACGTGATCCCGTTTCCAATTTCAACTTTCGTAACGTAACCTAGACTATCGATTTGTGGTGATCCACTCTCCTGTCACAAATATTTGTGACAGATTGTGACAACTGTTCTACGACACAACGTCGAGTTTCTGGCTGATCAAACAGAAGCAGGTTTAAAGAAAGGTGGCTTGAGGCTAGTGAAGTACTAGAGTGCTTTACAACTTTTCACTATATGATTTCTCTTGATCTGATTTTACACCCACGACTCGAGATGGATCATCACTAATTCTGAGAAATTCATGAGCAGACAGAAAAAGTCCAATCACCATTAACACGAAAACAGAAATTGCAATATAGGCGATAGTCATAGTACTCATTTCTTGTCTCCCATCAACGCCATAAGTTTGAAATAAATTCCAAAACACAATATTGAAGGCACCCACAACGCGGTAAACAGACCTTCTTCTCGTTGCCCTGAAAACCAGAGATAGGCAGAGACCGCAAAAGAAACTACCACCGCCAAAAGAATGAAAAAATCAGATTTCTTAAACATATTTGTACTCCCGTTATCCATCATGGTAACCAATAGCAGCCAGTAAGCAGCCTAAAACTGCAAGTGCTGCAATACTGCGAAGTCCAGAGTGGCCTAAGATTTCGAAATCATTCAAATCGAATAGTCCAATTAGGACAGATAAAGATATCAACACAGAAAGTACTAAAAGGAATACACCTACAAATACGAATCCTTTTTTAAGACTAGTCAGTTGGTTGACACTCATAATGTTCATTACGGGTGTGGAGTCTATAACTAGACAACTAGACAACTTCACAAATACTTCACGTTTTACATTTGGTGGTGATCCACTCTCTTGTCACAAATATTTGTGACAGATTGTGACAACTGTTTTACGACACAACGTCGATGTGCTGGTTAATCAAACAGCGTCAGCAGGAAAGTGCGCTGACAGTTTTACCCTGCCCCACCCCCTTCAACATTTCACATTTACAAGATATTGTGTCCACACCGCGGAGGGCGACTCATAGCACTCCAAAACAATTGGGGAGAAGAATTAAAGGTGGTGGAGCAATGGTGTAATGAGCCATTGTATGGATGTGTAATCCCTTTGGTGACGGGTACTGCCGGGGAGCAGCATGCAGAGTAGCTTATACTCTGTGGGCTTGCTGAATAAGCGTAAAGGCCTATTGCCTATCCATTCCCACCATCATCAATAAACCCTATTTCCCACCAAGAATGTCTATAGCTGAATTTACCCGCCTATAGAGAGAATCGACAGTTAAGGATTAATACCCCCTTATAGAAGAGGATAGATCTGAATAAATCCACCTTATAGAGCCATTCCATAAATCGGGAGTGTGAGGACATTAGGTCTGTGCCACTCTGAGTCGTGCGTGTGGTATACCGATTTATGTCACACTTGTCTCAGACCCGAACGTATCGAATGGTGAACCAACTTCTGCTTAACGGAGAAATCAACAATGGATGAAATTATCGAACTAGAAAACCAACGTATAGCGGCAATGATTGCGGGCGATGAGGCTACGCTAGACGCGGTCCTGGCTGATGATTTGATCTATACCCATTCGACTGCTCGGGTTGAAACTAAAGCTGAGTTTATCGGCAATGTAACCTCAGGTCGGACTCGGTATGTATCTTTTGAACGAGATGATGTAAACATTCGAGACTACGGAGATACAGCAGTAGTGACAGGACACGCTAAATTGCATGTCACGGCCAGTGACCGAGATCTTAAGTTTCAAGTGCGATTTCTCGACGTTTACTGCAGGCTGAACGGCAGTTGGCAGATGGTGGCATGGCAGTCGACCAAGATTCCGGACTAATACACCATCAATCATCTCCCGGACGACACCAGGAGAGATAAATTGTCACCAGATTTTCCTTCCGCTGAATTCAGCTCTCAAGCGTAATGCAGCCACTACTCTACCTCGTTGTCGATCCGATGTGCAGCTGGTGCTGGGGTTTTCGATCTGCATGGCAGTCATTCGTCAGCGAGATTCCATCATCGGTGACTATTAAATTTTTGATGGGAGGACTCGCACCCGATTCGGATGAGCCCATGGACACAAATACAAAAACCTATGTTCAAAGCGCCTGGCAATCAGTCGCTGATCGAACCGGAGCTACATTTAATCATGAGTTCTGGGCCGTGTGTCAGCCTCGCCGCTCAACCTATCCTGCATGCCGCGCGGTAATCACTGCCGGTCTCCAATTGAACGGCTCGCGCGAACAATATTATGAAGCGCTACAGCGAGCCTACTTCCTGGAAGCTAGAAATCCGTCAGATTACGAAACATTAATCGCTCTTGCCAACGAATCTGGACTTGACCCGGTGCAGTTTCAGAAAGATCTTGACAGTTCAGTTGTGCAACAAACTTTCAGAGATGAGTTGATCCAAGTCCGGGCACTCGGAGTGTCAGGGTTCCCGACAGTAATCTGGCATCAACAGGACGCGACTGATGGAAATTGCTTGGAAGTGCTGAGCACTGGATACACCGATGCGGATACCCTTCGTGAACGATGGCAGGTACTGACCGATAAGCTGATGCGTTGATGTCAACGAGCCCCTAAAACACCCCACAGATTCCCGTCACTGGTACAGTGCCAGGGTGAAAAGTACGATGAGGACTAGTCGGAAGGCGTGCTCAGTTTCTGCTCGAGTTCAGTAATCCGAGATTCTAGAGCCTCAAGCTTCTCCCGTGTTCGCTGCAGAACCTTTTCCTGGACATCGAGTTCTTCACGACTGACCAGATCCATTTTTTCAAGAGCAGATTGCACCATAACCCGCGTGTTGCCGCGAACATCTTTGGCAATTTCCTTGGGCAGTACATCAACAATAGCTTCGGCAATTTTCCGTAAAGGCATCACTGGGGCTTCTCCAGTCGCACATCAAGACAATGGGCAGGAGCAACAATCACAGTTCTCATTGTACCAAAGTCAGTTCCCCGCTTATCAGCGCACCGATCCGGTGCAGGACTGCCGCCAGACGGACCAGTCCAAATTAAGATATCTGAATTCACCGCGCCAAATACACCAATCCATCCTAAAAATGCCGAGGTAGCGGCTCTGGCACGAAAATTGCTTGAGGTATAGATGCGAACAAAAGCACATTCGGCGCCAGCAACACACTTAAGGCGTTAAACACAGGAGATTGATATGAAACTGATCATGGCGGTTATAAAACCGTTCCGCCTAGATGACGTCCGGGATGCGTTATCCGAAATCGGAATAAAAGGCATGACCATTACGGAAGTTAAAGGCTTTGGTAGACAGAAGGGGCACACGGAACTGTATCGCGGCGCAGAGTATGCCGTCGACTTTCTGCCCAAGATAAAACTCGAGGTTGCTGTCCCGTCTGATCTAGTCGATAACAACAGCAGCACAGACCGGCAAGATCGGAGATGGAAAGATTTTTGTTTCTGAGATTGAACAGGCGACTCGTATCCGCACTGGTGAAACAGGTCCTGAGGCGCTTTAGGGCATTTACGGACTCAGTACAGAACTCACTATAGGAGAACTTTAGATGGAAGATATTATCGACCTTCGATATGCCCTGGACACTTTCTACTTCCTTGTCATGGGTGCATTTGTCATGTGGATGGCGGCTGGCCGTACCATTGGCCAACTCGGACATCAACTTGAATGCCCAGCTGATTGGAATTAGTGTGATATTCGGAGTTGTATTCCTGACCAGCGTCTTGACGTGGGGCGTGATTCGAACCTTGGCCGGTCTACGAGTGAGTGAAGATGACGAGCACCACGGCGTGGATGTCAGTGAATGCGGCCTCGAAGCCTACCCCGAATTTACTGGTAACCGCTAATCCAAGACCAGAGCTGTCTGTGATCCACTGGGCATTTCGAACGAAATGTTTGGTGGGTTACAGGTCATCCTGTGCGACACGATACTCAATGTAGGCTATATCTCGGATTTCGCCGAGCCATTCTTCATATTTCTCGTTGACCTTTCGCGTGCGAACCTGCTGCCGGGCGTGACTGCGTTTTATTCGACCACTCATATTCCTGGTCCGTCGCGCATCTAACTGTACGAGATGAAAACCGGCACCAGTTTGAACCACTGTACTGATCTCACCCACTGCCAGTTCGCTCACGACCTTTTCAAATTCACCGTTGCTATCACCTGGACTCAACCATCCGAGATCACCCCCCTTCGCACGGCTCTGTTGGTCCTGGGAATGGAGCTTAGCCATCTGTGAAAATGGGGCACCCGCAAGTATCCTCTGGCGGATACGCTCGAGTCGCTGACGTATCTGGGCTTCTCCCGAAACCACGTTCGGTGCCAGAAGTATGTGTCGGACCCGAGACTGCTCGACCAAATTTACCTCCCCACCTCGGCGATTCAACAGCTGGAGAATGTGAAACCCACGTGGACTTCGGATCACGCTGGACACCATACCAACTTCAAGTTCAGACACGGCCTTAACAAACAGAGCGGGTAAATCAGCGTTCAGTCGCCATCCCAACCGACCACCTTCAGGTCCATCTGGACTGTCAGAGTAAAGTATTGCGGCATCGCTGAAGGGCAGACCATCAGATATCTCGTCCTGAATTCCACGAATCCTGTTTTCTCTTATTGCGATGTCTTCTTCGATTGCGTCGGTCGGCACAGCTATCAAAATGTGGGCCAGATCGAGTTCTATTGGCCGCTTGGGTAGGGCATTGGGATTCTGGGTCAGAAACTCGTCGATTTCTTGATCCGTCACAGTAATTTGTCGGGCCACCTCCTGATTGACCAGACGGCGGATGGCAATCTGGTCGCGGATATCCTCAACATATTCCTCAAAAGTCAGCCCGCCACGTTCGATTTCTATCTGCAGCTGCGTTAGAGAGAGTTGGTTGTTTCGCGCTATGTCATTGACCACAGTCATGACCGTGTCATCCGCGACATTAATGTTAAGGAATTCGATCCGCTGAATCTGAATCAGGTGCACAATCATTGATTCAAGGAGGTTTGCCTTAAGGTCTGCTAACGGCGGTATTTCCTGGCCTTTAGCACGCAGTTCTCTCTGGGTTTGCACCACCTCCTGGCGCAGTTCGGATTCAGTAATAATGTCCTGGTTTACCACGGCAACAACACGGTCGATGCTGTCACTGCTCATTCCAAGATCAGACACGGCGACAAGCAAACACAGCACAATAACAACAAGCAGCTTTGGCTTGTCTTTCTGCGAAGGCAGCGCCAACTGCACGAATTCGACTCGTTTAAGCGATGTGGCCATCGGTTTATAATGCAAGCGCGGAGGTGGAGAATCCTCTACTCAATCCCAGCACCTCACCTGAAGAAATCGTGCCCAGCCCTTTGAGTCTGAGTGTGAACATAATGCGACTACCGCCACTTTCTTCTGAATCATCCTCCACAATAGGGCGGTCTTCTAACTCCACCCGTATCGCCCAGCAACAGGCGTCATAACCCAGGCTGATTCGGGTATATTGTCCGTCGTCTTCACTCTCTCCGAACAACCCGCCTGCCCCCAACTGCCAGCGGGGTGCCAACGGCCAATTCAGTCCAACTTCTACGTTGCGGTTGTCATCCCCCCCACTCTGATAATTAAAATTGACCTGCTTCCGTGACCCCGGGGTATACGCCGAACCCACGCGCCATTCCTCGATCTCACTGTCGTCCCAGTTCCAGCTGGCGAAGCCGCTCGCGTTCCACTGTTGTGTGATATTGAAATCGAGCTCCCCAAGCAGCGGTGAGTAACTGCTCGTTGCCGACGCATCACCCGTATTCAGGGTCACCTCTCGATCTGCGAGATAAACCTGCTGTGCCAGGGTCCACTTCATCATACGGTCCCCAGATTCACTAGCATAGGTATCGCTTTCCAGCCCAAGAGTGAAGCCCTGAAAATTCTGAATCCGGTCTGCCCCCCAGAACCCGTCGCTCAGATAGGCATCGGCAATATTGTTAAAACCTACCGATCCGCTATCAAACACGGGTAGGTTGGACTGGTCCTTATAGGGCACATAGTGATAAGCCAGCCGAGGAACCAGTGTCTGAACATAGTCGACACCCCCCCAATTAATATCCCGCTCAAGGAATAGTTCGGATGCCACTTCGAACAAGAAGATGCTTCTAGTTGGGCTTGACGGCTTTCCAATCGGTTGCCCAGACACACTGTAGGCCGTATAGGCATGGGTCAGCTTCGGTGTGATAGCACCGTACTGCCGCTCCATGCGAAGCGAAACAGCCGGCTGAATGTCCAGGCGCAGACCTTCAGTCTTATCATTGGAACCATGATAGAAATTCACCAGTTCCGAATCCACTTCTGGCCGTAAGCTAAAATGTGTGCTGTCATCGCGCAGATAATTATCACTCCGGTCTTCCGCGCTGAGATCGTAGGACTTGTCCCATGTCACCTTGAGACCAGGTAATCTCGCATAAGGCTCTTCGTCGTCAGTCAACTCAGCATCAACACTCTGGTAGGCCGACAAATCAAGATTAGCCCGCAGGTTTTCCTCTTCAACGAAAATATCGTACGGATCCACTTCCAGATTGACCGTCTGCGGAATATGCGACGCACTGCTGACCTGAAGATTGTCTGCTAAATCATCCAAGTACGATGTGTCAGACACATAGCCCAAA
Organism: Candidatus Thioglobus sp. MED-G25; assembly: GCA_002456995.1. GTDB lineage: Bacteria > Pseudomonadota > Gammaproteobacteria > Arenicellales > UBA868 > REDSEA-S09-B13. The sequence goes on from NTKC01000018.1 coordinate 11,053, forward strand.
TCAACATCCAGTATAAAATCGGTATCCCAGCGTTGGGTGTTCAGGTGATGGTCATAACTCCAGCCATAGCGGCTGCTGCCATATTTGCGATCCTCGGGCAGGTATTCAGCACGCAGTACACCGCTGTAATCACCGCCAGCAGTTGTGCCGAGGTAGCGGTACTCTCCCGCAGTCTGCACACCGCGGTTGGCCATCACGCGCCACTCGAAAGTCGCATCCTGGTCGGGTGTGATGTTCCAGTAAAAAGGTAGTCGGAAGTTGAATCCCCAGTCCTGCCCGTAGCCCAACGTCGGAAAAAGAAAACCGGTTTTCCGCTCGTCGGTCAATGGAAAACTGACTGTAGGGAAATACAAGATTGGTACATCAAAAAAACGTACTTTCAGGTGCTTGCCAATACCAATCCCGGTTGCATGGTCGAGAATTATCTCACTTGCTTCCATCAGTACCGTATCGTCACCCGCCACACAACTAGAATACACAACGTTTTCCAAACGCTCGCGATCGTGTCCCTCGAAATAGAGCGAGTCGGCTCGGCCCCGGGAACGTGCCGTTACTTGGACTCGCTCTTGTGCATCCGACCCCGTATCGGGCTGAGCTGACGTCCAATCCTCCTTACCGACGCTGATCACCTCGCCACTGGGGAGGGTGATCACATCCGGTGGGGTATAAGATCGTGGCCCTTTCACACTTCCAATCCGACCGGCAACCGCGTAGGTGAATCCAGAAGTGTCATGGGTGACGCCATCGGGATCAACCACTTTGCCTTTGGCGATCACGCCGCGTCTGGCGATCTGAAACTGAACATTATCAGCGCGACCAATTCGCGTCTCGAGTTGCAGTTCCAAAGAATCAACCACCAGTCGGTCTCCCTCGTGGGTCTGCACCACTGCTTCACCGGTTTCGAGGGTAAACATATTCTTGTCAAAAACGATGTTCTCGGCATAAATCGACTGTGCGCCCTGTGTCACCGAAACCCCACCGGTCAATATCAGCACATGCGGTTCGGGCATATCGATCTGGTCGGACTCGAACTCCACCTGGAGACTGGTTGGATCGCGACCAACATAGGGCAGTACAGCGGGTGGTAGCCAGATCACATCAACCGGGCAGATAGCCTCGTCAGCGAACGACACCAACAAATCCGCTCTTGTGGTCAGTGATGCCAGCAGTAAAAAGGCCACAGTAACGACCTGTAATCCCGTTCGTGGAACACAACATTTAAATCGTCTTCTGTGATGTGATTCCATAGGTTTGAGCTGCCTGGACATCCGATTTAACCTCGCACGAAACACCTTAGCCTTGTGAAGCAATCAATGCCTCTACGTGCGTTATTATAGGGAACACCTGGATCAGACCGAAATCACATGCTTTCTGAGTAGCAGGCTACCCGATGCCCTGGAAATACCCTCATGCAATGATTCTGGCTGCAGGTCGCGGAGAACGTCTCAGACCGCTTACTGATCACCTACCCAAGCCGCTGATCAAGATCGGTGACCGCTGCCTGATCGAGCATCATCTAGTCGCCCTGGCTCAGGCTGGAGTCGATCAAGTGGTGATCAACCTCGCCCACCTCGGTGACATGATTGAATCTCATATCGGAGATGGAACACGCTACGGGTTGTCAGTGGTCTATTCTCACGAGCCCGAAGGCGCCCTGGACACCGGTGGTGGGATACGACAAGCGCTAAGGCTGATCACAGCCGATCCTTTCGTTGTTCTTAACGGTGACATCTGGACCGATCTGCAGCTTGACTCACTTCCTGACGGCATCGACGGCCAAGGGCATTTACTACTAGTCGACAACCCTGCCCACAATCCAGTGGGAGACTTTCACCTATTCGGACAAAAAGTACTGAATCAGTCGGTGGGCAACTCGGTAAGCCTGACATTTTCAGGCATCGGTATCTATCGTCACAGCCTGTTTGATGACAGCCCCCAAGGCCGGTTTCCACTCGCAGACCTTTTAAGACAGGCCGCAGACGGGAATCAGCTGTCGGGCCAATATTTTCCCGGCAAGTGGATAGATGTGGGTACAGCTGATCGATTGTCTGAAGCTAGGCGGCTCGCCATCCGACAAAATTACTCACGTTGACTCGCCTTACCGCATGACGGACAGATGGAGTTCAGCTGGATCCGCAGTCGCTTTATCAAATCCACTTTACCTAATCCTTTTTCATTGATGGGCCTGCAACTGTGGAACCATAACCAAGACTCGACACAAACAGATCAGTCAGCTCGTCCTGAATGATTGAGAGCGGAACAGAAATACCATATGACTTAAGCTGGGTTACCGCGAGATCCTGATAACCACATGGATCGATGAAGCCGAAGGGCGATAGGTCCATATCTACATTGAGGCTCAAACCATGGTATGTGCATCCATTTCGGATTCTAAGACCCAAAGCAGCAATTTTTTTACCATCGATATAAACACCCGGTGCACCAGGCCGAATATCGCCGCTCAGTTCATGATTAGCCAGCAGTTGAACAATCACCTGCTCAACTCGAGCGACCAATCCCCTAACACCCAGACCACATCGTCGCAGGTCAAGCAACAGATATGCAATCAGTTGGCCAGGACCGTGGTAGGTTATCTGCCCACCACGGTCACTATCAACCAGTTCCAGATCCCGACCTTCGCCCCGGGGTAAATCATGACAACTCACTCCGCGCGTATAAACTGCGGGGTGCTGTACATACCAGATTTGATCAGCTGTGCCTTGAGTACGCATCTGGGTAAACCGCTGCATGTCGTTGAGCACAGAGTGATACGGCTTCAATCCAAAATCACGAACAACAATAAAGTCCATGGGCTTTTCCATCACCTGAAAAGTACCCGGCTCAGTTAGAGGGTGACCAACACATCCACTTCGCTGTGTAGGTCCAGATAGATTGAATCAAGTTGCTCACGACTGATAGCGTCAATAGTGCATGTCACCGATACGTAACGACCTCCAGTGCTTTCCCGAGCAACCGTCTGGACAATGGGAACACCACCTAGGTGTCGGCCAACAATGTTGTGAACTCGTGTTTCAAACAACGCATCACATCGACCCATGGCCTTGATCTCATACCGGCAGGGAAATTCCAGCAGATCCAGCCCTTGGCCGACATGATCGGCATGTCGATCTCCCATTCAGCGAAACCAGAGTCGAAGTGAGTCGGTCACTCCACCAATCCAGGATGCAGAAGGCGCTGGACTGAGCGCGACCAACTGCCGGGTAACCAGGACGGCACCGTTAAGCAGTACTGTCAGTGTACCAACTTCCTGTCCAATCTCTAACGGCGCAACCAAAGACTCTGACAACCGGACCTTTGCTTCTAGTGATGTTCCTGAATCTTTGGACAATAGAAGATCGATACCCTGACTAATTCCCACAGGGATAGACTCAACGGTGCTCTTTAATACATCGGCCCGAAAAATCGGCGCCTGATTTCCATATAGGTGATGAAATTCATAGGCAGCAAAACCGTATTTCAACAACGAATAAACAGAATTAGCTCGACTGCGCTCATCGTCGGCGCCGATCACCGAGGCGATCAATCGCATGTTGTTCCGCTCAGCGGAGCCCACCAGACAGTACCCGGCAGACTTTGTGTGGCCCGTCTTAACGCCGTCTATCGTGTCATCACGGGCCAACAGCGGATTGCGGTTCTTCTGCGTTATGTCATTCCAGGTAAATTCCGGAATGGCATAGAGACCGTAGTGCTCGGGCTGCTCCTGAATGATCGTACGTGTGATTTCACTAATATCGTAAGCCGTACTAAAGTGGTCAGGATGGGGAAGCCCGGTCGAATTAGCGAAATGAGTGTTCTTCAAACCCATCTTCACAGCTGCCTGATTCATCAAGTCCGCGAATCCCGCTTCACTCCCGGCAACATGCTCGGCAAGGGCGACTGCCGCATCATTTCCGGACTGGACGATCAGCCCCAACAACAAGTCCTCGACCCTGACGCGATCACCCGGTTCGATAAACATCCGGGATCCTACTGTTTTCCATGCCCTCTCGCTGACAGTGACCTCTTCATCCAGCCCAAGGATACCCCTCTGGATCTCCTGAAATACCACGTAAGCTGTCATCAGCTTACTCAGACTTGCGGGCTCAACCCGTTTGTTTTGATTCTCAGAGGCAATGACTGTTCCTGTTCTAGAATCCATGAGCAGCCAGGATGACACTTTAAGACTGGGCGGCGGTATGGGAGAACGGGCATTCTCCGCGAGACCGGATTCATAAGCAGGCAACACTGTCGGAACAAACAGAAGCACAATAAGCGGGATCAGAAAATAAATCGAGCGTAATCTATAACCCATGATGTACCTCGTCAGTTGTTCTCAACAATATGTGGTTCAACACCCGTAATACGGGTAATTTGGTCAATTATCTCACCCAACTTCAAGTCAGATTCCAAAGGACCCACCCAAACTCGATAATACAGCGTGTTATCGATGCGCGTGGGAGAAACGCTCACTCGAGCGATACCCTGGTGAGTGAGTCTTTCACGCAGAGTATGCGCATTTCCTATAAGCCTAAAACTGGCGGCTTGAGCGTACACCAGTCTGTTATTGCGCTGAGTTATAGAAACATTGGCAACTGGAGCAGATGCTGAATGATCTTTTATCGCGGTTACCTCTACACGGGCTGTACCGGATGTCGTCACACCCAGTTTGCGCGCAGCCATATATGACAGATCAATCAAGCGCCCCCCCAGAAACGGGCCTCGATCATTAACCCGCAGAACCACCTTGACCCCATTATCGAGATTCTTCACCTGTACATAAGTCGGCAGTGGCAGCGTTTTATGTGCAGCCGTCATCGCATACATATCATAGGTTTCACCACTGGACGTTCGGCGACCGTGAAACTTTTTGCCATACCAGGAAGCTATGCCTTTTACTTGGTAACCTTGTGCACTCTTCATCGGCACATACCGCACACCAAACACTCGATAGGGCGCATTTCCGGTTTTACTCAATGGCTCTATCCTAGGAACTGCATCTGGCACAGAAGAAGGATCGGGTCCAGCGTAGGCCGGTGGTCCATCATCTTCAAAATATGCGCCACCGCGGGGCTTGTCACCCCAGAAACTGCAGCCAGTCAAACAAAGGGCAATCATCACCACCAGAGAAAGCCGTAATACCACCGAAAGTTAATCCTTAATCCTGGCCGCGATCTGTTCCGCAAGTTCAAATGCGGACATCGCGTAATTCTGGCTCCTGTTGTAACGCGTGATGACAAAGAAGTTGTGGTAGCCAAGCCGGTATTCAACCTCGTTCTCTTGATCAAACTGCATAACGCCGACATTCCAATTAAGGTCAACGCCGGGAATAGGTTTCATGCCGGCCTGGATCAGTGTGGCCAGCGGCGTATTGGGTTTTAGGCCCCGGGTTACAAAGGGCTCAAGTTGAACAGCTTGCTCAACAGGTATCCGCAGTGCGATGGGTTCGCCCTTTCGCCATCGGTGAACAGCCAGATAATTGGCAACACTGCCAATGGCATCAGCAACACTGTTTAGGAGATCGCTTCGTTCATCGCCATCAAAATCTATCGCGTACCGCCGGTAACTGCTGGGCATGAACTGAGAAATACCCATCGCCCCAGCATAAGATCCTTTAACGACCAATGGATCAAGTTTGTTGTCGCGTACCAACAGCATATAGTGTTCCAATTCGGACGAAAAGAACTTACTCCTGCGTGGGTACTCCAGTGCCAGTGTGGCGAGACTGTCTAAAACCCTTAGATTCCCTGTAACTTTGCCATAGCGGGTTTCTATTCCAATAATGGCCACAATCACTTCGATCGGGATACCAAACTTGGCTTCAGCACGGTCTAACAGGACCCGATGCCGCTTCGCAAACTTAACACCGTTCCCTACAGATCTCTCGTTCACAAACAGTCCGCGGTAACGGTGCCACGACAACCGTTCAGCTGGTCGGTTCATCGCTTTGATTATCTTTTCCTTGATCTGAGCCTGTTCGAACCATTCCAGGAGTTGAGTTCGATCTAAATCGTGTTCCTGGACCAACCGGTCGGCAAGTTCAATTAATTGGGGATATTTTTCAAGCGACACGGCCCGGGCAGTAGACCCTGGTGCCAGACTCAGCAGGAGTACAACGAGACTACTCAGGCAAAAACATACTGTTTTGGAGGCAACCTCACTCCAACACATGTGGTGTGTCTTCATGTCATTAATCCTCGACGCGTATAGGCCCCCATCATAATCCCAAAGGCCGCCATCAATGTGAGCATTGAAGTGCCGCCATAACTAACCAGCGGCAAGGGAACGCCAACTACCGGCAACATACCTGCAACCATTGCAGCGTTTACAAAGAAGTAAAAGAAAAATGTCAGTGCCAGACCACCGATCAGCAAACGTGAGAATACCTCTCTGACATGATAGGCCATGACCAAACAGCGTCCTACTAGAAACACATATAGTGTAACTAGGGCAACGACTCCTACCAAACCGAACTCTTCTGCGAAAACAGCGAATATAAAGTCCGTACTTCTCTCCGGAATAAATTCCAAATGCGATTGACTCCCAGCAAGCCATCCCTTTCCAGCCAAGCCAGCTGAACCAATCGCAATCATGGATTGGATAGCGTGGTATCCGCTTCCAAGAGGGTCCGACCAAGGATCGAACATAGTCAGAATGCGTTGTTGCTGATAGTTATGTAATTGAGCCCAGAGGTACGGTGCCGCGGCGACTGCCGCCCCGATCAACATCAGTAAATGCTGCCATCGAATTCCACCTAGAAAAAGAACAAGCAAACCCGACACGACTAGCATTATGGCAGTACCGAGGTCAGGTTGAACGACAACGAGTAATGCAGGCAATGCAATGATCAGTATTGCGCCGAGCACATCAAGAAACCGGGGTGGTATAGCACGCCGTGTTAAGAGCCATGCCACTGCCATCGGCACACCAAGCTTCATCAATTCGGAGGGTTGAAATCGAAATAGTCCCAGATCCAACCACCGCTGGGCACCTTTACCTACATAACCTGCCACCAGGACCAGTCCCAAAATAAGTAATCCGCCTATAAATATGTGTGGAGACAGACGTCGAACAACTTCCGGTGGAATCTGTGCTGCAGCCAACATCACCCCTAGGGAAAGCAACAGCCTGATCCCTTGTCGCCACATCAGATTCCAGTTTTCGCCACTGGCGCTGAAAATAAGTACCAGCCCTAAAACACAAAGGGCGAGCACGCCCATCAGGAGTGGCCCATCCACATGCATTTTCCTACCCGAATACATGCGCTATACCCGGAAGGGAGGCTCGTCTTAGTCTATGGATGAAATAGTAGTCCATGATTTTGCGCGCAATGGGTGCCGCTGCACGGCTCCCACTTCCTCCGTTTTCAACCACCACGGCAATGGCAATTCGCGGTTGCTCAATCGGTGCAAAGGCAATAAACAGAGCGTGATCGCGTAACTCTTCAGGTAGTTCGTTGCTGCGATCCTCCCCGTCTTGAGAAATCCCGACGACTTGTGCAGTGCCGGTCTTGCCGGCGATTCGGTAAGGACTGTTCCTGCCACTGGCCCTCGCGGTACCTCTTGAACTGTGAAGTACCGATTCCATCCCTGCAATGATCTGATCCCAGGAGCTCGAATTGTTGGTTTTAATGTTTAATCCCCGCCGCTGCGTTGGATGTGTAATGACTCCGGAACCAGGATCTTCAAGTCCGCGGAGCAACCGAGGCCTGATCGCCTGCCCTCGATTGGCCAGCGACGCAGTGGCATAGGCCAGCTGCAGCGGTGTAACCAGCAGATAACCCTGACCAATACCAGTAATAATAGTCTCCCCTGGATACCAGGACTCCTGCCGATTTTTCTTCTTCCATTCAGGGGTCGGAAGCAGACCACTGGGTTCATCTAGAAGATCAATCCCTGTACGCTGTCCAAATCCGAATCTGCCGAAATAGTCTGCCATTTTTCCGATGCCGATCGACTGTGCTAGCCGGTAAAAAAATAAGTCGCACGACCGCTCAATCGCATCATGGAGATTTACGTATCCATGGCCTTTACGTCGCCAACAACGATACGCATGACTGCTCCCAGGCAATGAAAATCGACCCGAACACAATATATTCTCTTGAGACTTCAGCCCGTTCTCCAGGCCAGCCAGTGCCAACATGGGCTTGATCGTTGATCCTGGCGCGTAACGACCATGCAAGGCCCGATTCACGAGGGGTTTATCGACCGACTCACGTAACTTTCCATAAGCCTCATGACTGATACCTTGTGAGAAAAGGTTTGGGTCATAGGTTGGCGTACTCACAAAAGCCAAAATGTCTCCACTGGACGGTTCCAGAGCCACCACTGCACCACGATGCCCTCCCAGTGCTTCAATTGCGACTTTCTGAAGCTGTGCATCCAGTGTTAAGTGGACATTTGCTCCGGCTCTGGCGGCCACATGGCTGACTTTTCTGACTACCCGTCCATACGCATCGGTCTCTACTTGCTGAACACCAACTTGACCAAGCAGTTCTGTTTCATAAAAGGATTCGATACCGATCTTACCGATGTAACTTGTTCCTTCGTACGCTCGAGTATCAATCTTCTTAAGATCCTGATCACTGACCCTGCCCACATAGCCAACAACGTGTCCAGTCAAGTCGTTCTGAGGATAAACCCTGCGTAGGCTCGCGCTGAGCGTCACTCCTGGAAATTGATGCTGTCGAACAGAAAAACGAGCAGCCTCGCTATCGGTAAGACGGGATTTGAGAATTTGTCTCTCAAATCTAGGTCTTTGTTTAACATTCTTTCGGAACCGCCGAATTTCTTGGTCAGTTAACTCGACCAGCATACCGATCTGACTGAGCATGCGATCGATATCCTTAACATTTTCAGGTATTACTTCCAACTCATAGACGGAATGGTTTTCTGCGAGAACCATGCCATAGCGATCAATGATCATCCCTCTAACTGGCGGTAAGGGACGCAAATCAATCTGGTTATCCAGAGACATCGTGCGATACCGTTCGTGATGTGTAACCTGTAAGACAACAAAACGACCCAGCAAGGCAATGGCTAGCACAACCATCAAGACAGCAGAGATGATCAGTCGAGTCTTGACTGTTCGTACATCCTGGTCGCGATTGTTGACAGTGTGTTTCTGGATCATGGCAATCGACCCCAGCGGCGACAGCGGCGAAGGATCCAGAACAGCAACGGCCAAACAGCAACGCCAACTGCCAGTGCTGGCCAACTGACCATACCCCCCAACTGTCCGTCCACCAGATACTCAATACCGACCAATATGGCAGTTTCGACCCCAAGCAAAATTAGTATAAAGGCGGCCTGCTGCCAGACAGGATAGGCTCTGAGCCTTAGCGCCACGCGGCCCACCAGGAACGCAATCACTGTCTTGGTCAACGCATGACTGCCAACCAGACCGAAAGTCAGGAAGTCGAGCCCTAGCCCAACCAGCCAAGCAGCACCCACCCCAACTCTTTTTGGCGCTGCCATGCACCAGTAAATTAGAACTAGGGTAACCCAATCAGGCACATAACCACGCCACTGAGGACCAACGGGAAACGAAATAAGCACATACGACACCAAGAATGTTGCCGGAATAACCCAAACCCTTCGGCGGTTCGCAAACAGGCTAGTCATCTGCGCTATCCGCAGCTACCGGGAGCGCTGGATCCAATTCAGCGGATGATTCAGCGCTATCATGCCAGACTAGCACGACCTGATGGCCTTTGTTGAGGCGCGCACTGGGCATTGCGTGAACAGCCATGAACGCCTCATCAACGTGACGCTTGATTTTGCTGACACGCGCGACAGGGTACCTAGAAGGATAGATACCGCCCAGCCCGGACGTCACCAGCAAGTCACCAATACGAATATCTGCATTACGATCGACATAGAGCAACCGCAGTTCCCCCACCCCCCCTACTCCGAAGGCTATTGCCCGCAAGCCCGTGCGTACACTCTGAACCGGAACACCTTGTGCTGGGTCTGTGACCAGCGCCACAGCGCTACGAAACGAGCCCACCCGCGTTACTTGACCGACTAGGCCGTCCTCGTCTATCACCGGCAAACCGATGATCACCCCGTCAGCTGCCCCTCGGTTGATGAGCACGGAGTGTGAGTGACCATACAGGTTAACCTTGACCAGTTGGGCAAGTTGAATCTTGCTTGCGAGCTGGGCGCCTGCATGCAGCAGATTTCTCAGCCGTTCATTTTCAGACTCGAGTGCCTTGAATTGCTGAAGACGTGTTTGAAGTACGAGCTGCTTCCGACTCAGTTCAGCCAATTCCAGTTCAAGTTCATCCTCTGAGTCCAGACTTCCCTCGAACCATCGATATACAGCCGAAGGAGATGCTGCGATTAGATGAACGGGCGCACTGAGAACAGAAAGCGCCCGCGCAATCTGGCGAACGTTCTCACTATAGAAGTGACCTGCCATCAGAACGATAGACAACAGCACAAAAAACAACAACGCGTGTACAGATTCGTAGCGGTGAAGTTTCACTCGACGGGCTACCGGCGAGCCCTTATTTGGTAGCTCCTGCCATCAGTTCTCACCCTATCACAGTGATTAAAAGCAGCCATCAACGCTACTCCCGCGTGAAAACATCTCCCAACACTGCCATGTCTTCAAGTGCGCGACCACAGCCTCTTGCGACACAGGTCAATGGGTCGTCAGCAACAACCACCGGTAAACCGGTTTCCTGCATCAGCCGCCGATCCATATCCCTGATCAGCGCACCACCACCGGCAATCACCATACCCCGTTCACCAATGTCGGCAGCCAGTTCAGGTGGTGTATTCTCGAGCGTTTCCCGAATTACACCGATGATCTGACTCAAGGCATCACTCATTGCATCGTAAACCTCGTCACTGCCAATCAACAGACCACGCGACATTCCTTCAGTCACATCACGTCCCTTGATTTCCATTTCACGGTGATCAGAGTCGATCCAAGCCGTTCCAATCGCCTTCTTCACCCGCTCCGCCGTTGCTTCACCAATCAGCAATCCATGCCTACGGCGGACATAATTGATAATCGCATCATCAAAAGTGTCACCAGCAACACGTAGAGAAGTGGCATAAACGATCCCGCCAAGTGACAACACGGCAACTTCAGTGGTTCCACCTCCAATATCGAGTACCAAAGAACCAGTCGGCTCGGCAACGGGCAACGCAGCACCTATAGCCATTGCCATCGGTTCTTCAATCAGATACACCTCCCTAGCACCGGCTGTCACCGCGGACTCTCGGATGGCGCGACGTTCAACCTGATTAGACCCACCGGGCACACAGATCACAATTCGGGGACTGGAGAAAAAACGGTTCTGCTGAACCTTTCTAATAAAATATTTCAGCATAATCTCTGTGATCGTGAAATCTGCGATGACTCCGTCTTTTAAGGGCCGTATCGCCTGAATATTGCCGGGCGTTCGGCCCAACATCAGTTTTGCCTCCTGCCCAACAGCCAGTATCGTCTTTTCTGGTGCTATAGAACCGGTTCGTATCGCAACTACTGAAGGTTCATTGAGGATTACACCACGCTCCCGCACATACACAAGCGTATTGGCCGTCCCTAGGTCGATTGCCAGGTCATTGGAAAATAGACCAAAAAAACGCTTGAATAACATATGTCTGCCGAGTAAACGAAAAAAATTGAAGCGAGATTAAGCCACGTACTGTAGCACAGGGTACCCCTTCCGGTTCAACCAGAGCAGGGTATAATCGACCTCTGACAACGAATGTCCCTCCCCTGGTCGTGTCTATCTCCAAATCAGACGTAGAACGTGTCGCGCGACTCGCCCGTATCGGTATCGAACCGCATGAGGCTGAACGCTACAGCATCGATCTATCCAACATCTTGACCCTGGTGGAACAGATGAACAAGATCGATACTGAAGGGATCCAGCCAATGGCCCACCCTCAGGACATCACATTGCGACTTCGGGACGATGAAGTGAAAGAAGTAAATAAACGGGACAAGTTTCAGGCCATTGCACCAGCCGTGAATCAGGGTCTATACCTAGTGCCAAAAGTAATCGATTAGCGCTGGTACGCCAAGGCTTTGGGTCATCTCGTTCAGAATTCGCAGTTCTCAGGAAACCACTAACGATGCCGCACCGGCAAAGCCTGAGCGCCCTGAACAGAATGTTGGCAACTGGTGGAATCAGCAGTACGGAGATCACCACTCACTTTCTGGACCGGATAGAAAAGAACCAGCAGCTGAATGCGTTCGTGAGTGTTGATCGGGAACAGACCCTGGCACGAGCTCAACAAGCTGATCACTCAAGGCGAAATGAGCGTAACTTAAACCTCAAAGGTCTTCCTGTCGCCCTGAAAGATATCTTTTGTACCCAAGATCTGCTCACAAGTTGTGGATCCAGAATATTGTCCAATTTCGTATCACCCTACGATGCAACCGTCGTTGAGCGTCTCGATAAAGACGGCTTTTTCGTGCTCGGAAAAACCAACATGGACGAATTCGCCATGGGTTCTTCCAATGAGTCGTCGTATTTCGGACCGGTACTCAACCCTTGGAATACAGCGCGAGTGCCTGGCGGTAGTTCGGGCGGCTCGGCAGCAGCAGTGTCTGCCAGACTGGCACCAGCCGCCATCGGTACAGACACCGGAGGATCAATTCGGCAGCCAGCCGCATTCTGCGGCCTGACAGGGCTTAAACCGTCGTACGGACGAATTTCCCGTTATGGCATGGTGGCCTATGCTTCATCACTGGATCAGGCCGGACCGATTACCCAGTCGGCCGAGGACGCAGCCCTGTTGCTACAGACTATGGCCGGTTTCGACAGCCGGGATTCAACCTCCCTGGACACCGCTGTCCCAGATTATCTTTCGGCACTGAACACTGGCCTCGAAAACGTTAGGCTGGGGATTCCCAAAGAGTTTCTTGACCCCTCGATCGATCCCGAGGTGCTGTCCACCATAGAAACAGCCCTACAAGAATTCGAAAAACTGGGTGCAAAGCTGGTTGATATCGAGTTACCCAACAGTGGCGCCGGTATTGCTGCGTATTACGTCATTGCACCCGCGGAAGCTTCGTCGAACCTGTCTAAATTTGACGGTGTGCGCTACGGACATCGAGCCTCGGAGTTTAGTGATTTACTTGATATGTACGAAAAAAGCCGTGCAGAGGGCTTTGGCGATGAGGTTAAACGCAGAATTCTTATAGGCAGTTACGCGCTGTCAGCTGGCTATTACGATGCCTATTACCTCAAAGCCCAGAAAGTCCGCCGAATCATTGCCAATGATTTTAGTCAAGCGTTCAAACAGTGTGACCTCATTGCAGGGCCAACGACACCCTCAACTGCTTTCCCCTTGGGCAAGAACCTTGACGACCCGGTCTCGATGTACCTGAACGACGTGTTTACTGTGCCGGTTAACCTGGCCGGGCTGCCCGCAATTTCTCTACCAGCGGGATTCGATCAATCAGGACTTCCAATCGGTCTACAACTGATCGGGCCATACCTCAAGGAAGCCAATATCCTTTCTGCGGCACACGCCTATCAGAAGGTAACTGACTGGCATCAACGCATTCCGGGAGATTACGAGTGACACGCTGGGAAAGCGTCATTGGCCTGGAGGTGCACGTCCAGCTTCAGACTCAAAGCAAGATTTTTTCAGGCGCCTCCACTCACTACGGCGCCGAGCCCAATACCCAGGCCTGTGCTGTTGACATCGCCCTGCCGGGCATCCTCCCAGTGATGAATCGTACTGCAGTTCAGATGGCGGCAACATTTGGCCTGGCAACCGGTGCAACAATCAATCATCGATCAGTATTTGCCCGAAAAAACTATTTCTATCCAGACCTGCCCAAAGGTTACCAAATCAGCCAGTATGAAATACCTATCGTATCTGGTGGCCAAATCAATATCGGTGAAGGTGACACACTAAGAAAGATCCGGATTACCCGAGCACATCTTGAAGAGGATGCGGGAAAGTCACAGCACGATGGTTTGGGGAAGATGTCAGGTATCGATCTCAACAGGGCAGGCACGCCCCTGCTCGAAGTTGTCTCCGAACCCGACATGCGCTCACCAGCCGAGGCTATCGCCTATCTGAGAAAAATTCACTCACTTGTTCGCTATCTCAAAATTTGTGACGGCAACATGCAGGAGGGCTCATTCCGCTGCGACGCAAACATCTCCATCAGAGTTGAAGGTGATTCAGAACTCGGTATCCGGACTGAATTAAAGAACCTCAACTCATTCCGCTTTATAGAGCGGGCTCTCAACCATGAAATTCAGCGCCAGATCGATCTTATCGAGGATGGGGGGCAAGTTGTTCAGGAGACCAGGCTATATGATTCGGATAGGGATCAAACCCGACCTATGCGGGGAAAAGAGGAAGCGCATGATTACCGTTATTTCCCTGACCCGGACCTACCACCTTTGGTGATCGAAGATGCCGAAGTGGAGTACCTCAGAGCATCACTACCGGAACTTCCAGATGCCCGATGTGACCGCTTTATTGACACTTACCAGTTGCGAAAATCAGATGCTCAACAACTGACCGCTGATCGTGGGATTGCTGATTACTTTGAGGAGACGGTCAGAGAGGCCGGGGGTAACAGCAAAATCGCTACTAACTGGGTTACTGGAGACCTGATGGCCGCGTTGAATCGAGATAGCCTTCCGATCGAACAGAGTCGGGTATCTCCGATCTCACTCGGCAAGCTGATCTGCAGAATCAATGATCAGTCCATATCAGGAAAAATTGCAAAGGACATATTTTCCGACTTATGGGATAACGGTGGCGATGTAGACCAAATCATAGAAGCACGTGGCCTGAAACAGATGTCCGACAGTGTCGAGTTGGAACAGATTGTCGAAAAGATACTATCAAAGTTCAGTGAACAGGCCGACCAGGTAAGACAGGGGCAAGAAAAAGTTCTGGGTTTTCTAGTAGGCCAGGTCATGAAGGAAACAGGTGGCAAAGCCAACCCGAAAGCGGTGAATGAAATTCTGTCCAGAAAACTCTCGCCTTAATGCCGTCTGAACGCAAGATACGTCTGTACCACTGGGTACTAGTCACATCAATATCATGGTTAATTCCAGACACTTACGTTACAGTACGATTGCCCAAATCGCCCACCAGAAAATTGTGCCCGGCCAAGTAAAAAAAACACTCTTTGTCTGTACACTCCTGGCCTTTGCAGGTCTACTGGCCAGTTGTGGGGGTAGTTCCAGCGGGGGCATTTACAATCAGGCCTTTAATTTGTCGGGTCAGTGGTCAGGTAGCATTCAAGATGCCACTAACCCAGACCGAAGCCTCAACCTCACACTCTCGGACAACGCGGGAACGGTTACGGGCACCCTCATCGTAACCGATCATAGTTGCTTAACGAGTACTAGCCTCACAGGCACTTCTGTTCAGGCGTCTGCAAACAGCAGTGGAGACAACCCGCTCACAGGCGATCAAGAAAACAGCAATGAAGGTACCGCCAGCTTGAGCATGACCACAACAGAAACTGTTGATACGACAGAGACCACCTTTACCGTGACCTTTACTCTTTCAGGTACCTCGAAATCACTGAGCGGCCAATACTCAGGAACGTGGCCGAGTAGCGGAAGTGGGTGTCGCAGCGGCTTTCAGGGGACGCTATCAATTACTCTCGACTGACCAGAAAGGCGATTCATCCAGTAACCTTATTGCGAACGTAGGTCAGCTCAGCAGTCGATGGGATAGCTGAATCTGCGCACAGTAACCGTTGGGCAACCTCAATCAGATCTCGGGCACTGGGATAACAGTCCGGGTGCCATATTGTCGGTCGATTTCGACTCAGTATCTCCGCATAACGGTCCCAGCCACTGCCCACACCGATTTCTTCAATCCCCGGTCCATCGACAGCCTCCGGATCAGTCACCTGGGGCATCTGCTGCCAACGCCAACCGGTTACTTCCTGAGGATCGCGAACCAGGCACGCCCAATAAACCTGGCCCATCCGTGCATCGATCGCTGGCAGTACGGCCGTACAATCTTCAACCACACGACTAATACCTTGGGCAAGGCCCATCAGGGACGAAACCGCCACCAACGGCAGATCAAGACCCAGAGCAATCCCTTGAGCAACGCCTGCACCAATCCGAATGCCTGTAAAAGAACCTGGTCCCGAATCAAACGTGATGGCTTCCAACTCAGCCCGCAGAACACCTGCCTCGCTCAGAACCGATTCCACCATCGGCAGAATGCGCTCTGAATGCCCCTTCGGATCAATCTGGAAACGTTCAATAATCTGGTCATCATCTGCGTAGGCTGCTGAGCACGCCTCTGTTGCTGTCTCAATCGCCAGTACCCTCATCGCTGTCGGTCCGACCCCTACAGACTATCGATGCACCGCGCCAGTGCATCACGCCAACTCGGCAGTGTCAATCCAAATACCCGCTCCAGTTTGGAGCAATCCAGTGCGGTATAGGCGGGCCTCGGGGCAGGTGTGGGATACTCTTCAGTGCTGATGGGTTGCACGACCACATCCTGATGTGCTGCCAAACGAAATATTTCCTGAGCCAAACCATGCCAGCTGGTGGTGCCGGAATTGGTCACGTGATACAGCCCGAAACAGTCCTCACGACTGCTATTCAACACTTCAATAATGCTCCGTGTTACACGAGCTAGATCCTGGGCATATGTAGGGGAGCCAACCTGGTCTGCGACGACGCGGACCGGCTGACCAGAATCGGCCAGCTTAAGCATGGTTTTCACAAAATTGTGCCCGACTGCTGAATACAACCAGGCCGTGCGAAGTATCACGTACCGCTGGGTCGCGCTGGCCACTGCTATTTCTCCGGCCAGTTTGGATTGCCCATATACCCCGGTTGGAGCCACTGCTGCAGTCTCGGTGTAGGGCATCGATGCCGTGCCATCAAAAACATAGTCCGTTGAATAATGTATCAACACGGCGCCCGCTTCGTCACAGGCATAAGCCAATGATTCCGGTGCGCGGGCATTGATAATATGGGCGAGCTCTGGCTCCGTTTCAGCGCGGTCAACGGCCGTATAAGCGGCGGCATTAATTACGATCGAAGGCAGGTAGGTCTGTACGTGATCGCGAACGCTCTCTGGCACAGTCAGATCGAGTTCCGGCTGATCGATAAACCGTGTTTCATACCGATCTGATAAGACCTCAGCAAGCGCTGATCCCAGTTGTCCTATTCTGCCGAAGACCAGTATCTTCACTGCGTAAATACACCTCAGACTGCAAGGTCACCGATTTCGCTGAACCGCGGGGCCCGGGCATCTTTTTCCGATAGGATAGGCGCAGACACCGGCCAGTCGATTCTGATTTCAGGATCATCCCAGCGAATGCCGGCATCGTCTTCAGCACAATACGGGGTCGTACACTTATAGATCATCTCCGCAACATCACTCAACACACAGAAGCCGTGCGCATAGCCCGGCGGAATATATAACTGTTTTTTGTTCTTGGCCGACAAGACAATTCCAAACCACATACCGAAAGTGGGAGAGCACCGACAGATATCAACAGCCACGTCGAAGATCTCACCGACAATAACTCGAGCCAACTTTCCCTGCCAGTTGGGGTACTGATAATGAAGACCGCGTAGCACTCCCCGGGTTGAACGAGACTGGTTATCCTGAGCAAACACACGAGGCAGCCCTGCCTCGGCGAAATCGCGGCTGTTGAAACTTTCCATGAAAAAGCCGCGGTCATCGCCAAACACCGTGGGCTCCACGACGACAACACCATCCAGTGGGGTCGGGGTAACAACAATCATCCAGTATGCTCTGACAGATCAACGGAATTGCATTATACGCAGCGTCAACGATCTCCGTGGCAGAACAGAAAAAAAACCAGATCCTAACAGCGCGGCGGGTCAGATCACGGTCAGGACACAAAATCCTCAAAAAAGGACTTCAGCCGATCTGACCACGAATTTTCGCGCGGGTGATGCCGCTCCCCGCCTTCCTGGGTCAGTCGGTCGAACTCCATCAGCAGGTCTTTTTGCTTGCGGTTGAGGTTAACCGGCGTTTCGATCTTGATCTTGCAGTAAAGATCTCCCTGTGCTTTGTTGCGTACATTACGCACTCCCTTGCCACGAAGACGAAAAATCCGCTCTGACTGACTTTCTAATGGGATCTTGAGGTTGGCCCGCCCTTCAAGGGTTGGAATTTCAATGTCACCCCCCAACGTTGCTGTAGCAATACTGATAGGCATCTCGCAGTAAAGGTTATCTCCGTCCCGGGTAAAGATTGAGTGCTCTTTAAGACGCACCTGAACGTAAAGATCGCCCGTTGCTGCACCGGCCGCGCCTGCCTCTCCTTCGCCAGACAGACGAATCTGATCACCTTCGTCTACACCAGCCGGTATCTTGACCTGCAACGTTTTGGTTTTCTGAACACGGCCACCCCCACTACAGTCACTACAGGGCGAGGTGATCACAGACCCTTTACCTCGGCACTGGGGACAGGTCTGCTGAATCGAGAAAAATCCCTGCTGCATACGCACTTGTCCCTGACCACCACAGGTGGAACAAGCACTGCTCGACGTACCGGGCCTCGCACCAGATCCGCTACAAGTCTCACAGCTGACCAGCGTGGGTACACGAATACGGGTCTCCGTACCTCTTACGGCATCTTCCAGGGAAAGATCCAGAGAATACTGCAAATCGCTACCGCGATTCGAACTTCGCCTGCCACCGGAGCCGCCGAAGATGTCGCCAAAAATATCACCAAAAACATCACCAAACCCAGCAGCACCGGTACCGCCACCCATGCCCGATGATCTGTCCACGCCCGCGTGTCCAAACTGATCGTATGCGGATCTTTTCTGGGGGTCCGACAGAACTTCGTAGGCTTCTTTTGCTTCTTTGAACTTCTTCTCCGCCTCCTGGTCACCCGGATTTCGATCCGGATGAAACTTCATAGCGAGTCTTCGATAAGCCTTTTTCAGGTCGGCATCAGGACTGTTTTTGGGAGTGCCCAAAACCTGGTAGTAGTCGCGCTTATCCATTATTCCGTATGCTTAGACTAGGGTATCTTGAAACAAATGAAAGCCGGTCCTGATGCCGGCTTCCGAACAGTTGTAGTTGTTATGGCCGTTTTCACGGCACCTGATAAAGTGGTCAGTTTTTATCTTTATCCTTTACCTCTTCGAATTCGGCGTCGACGACGTCGTCTCCACCAGGACCTGAAGACTCCTCACCACCATCGGGACCGGCCGGACCGGCCGTGGGATCTTCAGCAGCCTGCTCCTGATACATCTGTTCTGCCAACTTGTGACTGGCTTCCATCAGAGTCGTTGTTTTCTCTTTGATCAGCTCGACGTCATCACCCGCCAGCACCTCTTCAAGTGCCTTGATCGCTGATTCAATATTTTCCTTGTCGCTTGCTTCAACCTTATCACCGGCTTCAGTAAGCGTCTTGCGAACCGAGTGAACCATCGCCTCCGCATGATTGCGTGCATCTACCTGCTCACGAGCCTGTCGATCTTCTTCGGCATGTGCTTCTGCATCCTGAACCATGCGTTCCACTTCTTCGTCAGATAGACCAGAACCTGCCTTGATGACGATTTTGTTTTCCTTACCGGTCGCCTTGTCTTTGGCTGAAACGTTGAGTATGCCATTGGCGTCAATGTCAAAGGTGACTTCAATCTGCGGCATACCGCGAGGTGCCGATGGGATATTCGTCAGATCGAACCGACCGAGTGACTTGTTGTGCTGGGCTATTTCCCGTTCACCCTGCAGAACATGGACCGTTACTGCTGTTTGATTGTCATCTGCAGTCGAAAACACCTGATTTGCCTTGGTGGGTATGGTGGTATTTTTGTCGATCAGCTTTGTCATCACACCACCGAGGGTTTCGATTCCCAAGGACAGCGGTGTGACATCCAGTAACAGTACATCCTTGACCTCACCGCCCAGTACGCCGCCTTGAATAGCGGCACCCACCGCAACGGCCTCGTCGGGATTCACATCCCGTCGGGGTTCGCGTCCAAAAAAATCCTTGACTGTTTCCTGAACTTTTGGCATTCGAATCTGACCACCGACAAGAATAATTTCATCAATGTCTGAAGCGCTAAGTCCGGCATCCTTTAAAGCAGTTTTACAAGGTTCGATGGTGCGAAGGATTAACTCTTCAACTATCGACTCTAGTTTCGCCCGGCTGAGCTTCATATTCAGGTGCTTAGGCCCACTTTGATCTGCCGTGATGTAGGGGAGGTTAACTTCGGTCTGTGTACTTGAAGACAACTCAATCTTGGCTTTCTCGGCTCCCTCTTTGAGGCGCTGCATCGCAAGTGGGTCACCACGCAGATCCATGCCGTTGTCTTTCTTGAACTCGTCAGCGAGATAATCAATCAATCGGCGATCAAAATCTTCCCCACCGAGAAAGGTGTCACCGTTGGTTGCCAGAACCTCGAACTGGTGCTCGCCGTCAACATCTGCGATCTCGATGATGGATATATCAAATGTCCCGCCGCCCAGATCGTACACCGCAATCTTACGGTCTCCCTGCTGCTTTTCCATTCCATAAGCCAATGCAGCGGCGGTCGGCTCGTTGATGATTCGCTTGACTTCAAGACCAGCAATTCTGCCGGCATCTTTCGTCGCCTGACGCTGTGAATCATTAAAATAGGCCGGTACTGTAATGACTGCTTCCGTGACTTCAGTACCCAGATAATCCTCGGCAGTCTGCTTCATTTTCTGCAGTATGCGGGCAGAGATCTCCGGCGGCGCCAGTCGTTTGTCGGCAACCCCCACCCACGCATCGCCATTATCAGCCTTGACGATCGAATAAGGCATCAAGTCGATATCCCGTTGTACCAGTTCATCGTCGAATTTCCGTCCGACCAGGCGCTTTACAGCAAAAACCGTATTGTGAGGGTTGGTAACGGCCTGTCTCTTGGCAGACTGTCCAATTAACACTTCACCGTCCTCCGCAAATGCCACAACAGATGGCGTGGTCCGGTCGCCTTCACTGTTTTCGATAACCTTGGCCGTACCGCTTTCCATGACTGCGACACAGGAGTTGGTTGTGCCCAGATCAATTCCGATAATATTTGTCATGCTATTTTCCTAAAAGTTCTTCTTGACGATCTTGGATCTATATCCCAAAAATGGGGGTGGCTGGTCATTTTTTCAACCTTTTCCAGCAGTTTCTCCGGGTAATTTTGCTACCAGCACCATTGCAGGTCGTAAAAGTCGGTTGTTGAGCGAGTAGCCTTTCTGAATAACTTTGCTCACACAATTGGGCGGAATGTCCTCTGACTCTTCCACGCTCATAGCCTGATGCTGGTCCGGATCCAACTTGTCGCCCACCTCGGGTTCAATTATTTCAACCGAAAATTTCGAAAAAACGCTCTCCAGTTGCCTCAGAATCAATTCCAGCCCCTCGTTGACACCGCGATTGTCCACCTCTGAACCCGACGACTGATCAACAGCCAAGGCCATTTCCAGGCTGTCTTTCACAGTCAGAAGTTCCCGTATAAACCCCTCCAGGGCGAATTTACGCGCATTGGCGACCTCGGTCTCAGCCCGCTTGCGGATATTGTCTACTTCCGCCTTGGCCCGCAGATAACTGTCTTGATATTCGGCAACCTGATCAAGCAGCGCAGTAATTTGGTCCGCAGGCTCTGCAGACCCTTCTGCAGCCAATTCCGTGCTGTCCTCTGCTGGCATACTCTGGGCATCAGCCTCTGCGGCAGGCTCAGGTGTCGTTTGAGCCCCACCGCTGACGTCGGAGCCATCCTCGGTTTCAGCCTCAGGTTGATTCAACTCCAACTCATCAGCGACCTCAGTGGAAGCTATTTCATCGTTCTTCTGGGAATTGTCTTTGTCAGTTCTAGTCATGGTGAAGTGAGTCTTGCGTGTTAGCTCCTGGAAACAGTACCGGTTCTCTGCTTAAAACTGGGGCAATATTCTAATTTTTCAAGGGCATGCCATGCATGCGTTGCCCCTGGATCGGTTCGGATCGACCGCTAGTGAAGAGACTTAAGGGCAGTCCCCAGAAATCGGGCCGTAATATCAACGACGGGAATCACATCCTCATAAGACATACGCGTGGGGCCAACCACACCCAGCACACCAATGCAGCGGCCATCTGACTCATAAGGTGCCGTGACAACACTGCAATCCGTCAATGCGTTGTATCCTGATTCTTCTCCGATAAAAATAGATATTCCTCGTGCGTTCATACTCTTATCGAGCAACTGGAGAAGATCCTGCTTCGCTTTGAACGCATCGAAGATTTCTCGGAGTTTTTCAACTTGGTCGAAGTCCGGCACGCTCATAAGATTGGTTTCACCGCTGACCACTACGCTGTCTGACGCGACCTCATCACCGAACAGTTCCTTGGCCATATTGACCGCAGTACGCATCATTCGATTCATCGAGATACTGTCATGTTCCATGTCTTGAACCAATCGTCTTCGCACCTCATTAAGCGCGCAACCAGAATAACGTTCGTTAAAAAAGTTCGCTGCTTCGACGAGTTCTCCGGGCCTATATTTTCGGTCGACAAAAAGCACGCGATTCTGAACACGGCCGTCCTCGGTAACGAGGATCGCCAGAATTCTATCCTCAGCCAGCGGTAGAAACTCAATCTGGCGCAGATTCGCGTGCTCACCACCGGGCAGCAGAACCACACCGGCAAACTGAGTAATCTGGGAGAGTAGTTCCGATGCCATCGACATCAATTCGTCAGGGTCGCGGGCAGACGCAAGTCCGGAGTTAATTTCGTTGATCGAAACCACATCCAGTGGCTTAACTTTGAGCATAGTATCGACAAAGACCCGGTAACCCAACTGTGTCGGCACTCGTCCAGACGAAGTATGCGGCGATCGAATCAGTCCAAGGTCCTCAAGATCGGCCATGACATTGCGGATTGTCGCGGCACTGAGTTCAAGCCCGGACTCACGTGAAAGGGTTCTCGAACCGACAGGTTCTCCATCGCTGATATAGCGTCTAACGAGCTCGCGCAGCAGAGTTTCAGCCCTATCGCTCAGTTGAATTTCTGTTATGGCGGTCATCTTAAATCGTCAAGTTTAGGCAGCGAATGAACTTGGAGGTAAAATCAGGGTAATCAGTCTGATTTATGAGCCGACGCACGAATCATACCATTGCCAGTTCCATACGTAATTACCTAAAGCAAATGGCTCAGCCCACGACAATTCTTCGATCCACTCATTCACGAGAAAAAGGCCATCTGGCATGCAAATTTCGTCTGTAGGACTGTTCGGCCGCTATAAGGACCCTGATGTCGGCACCACGCTGGATGCTTTGCGGAAACACCTGGAAAATCGCGATATTTCAGTCTACATCGGAGACACGACTG